>JAJYFE010000047.1 GCA_021785435.1 Planctomycetota bacterium | reverse complement strand
TCACGACTGGAGTGACGTTGAGAGCGTGTTAGCGCGGCAATATGGGCGCCTGGACCTTGGACAGATACGCCGGGAACTGCGGCCCTTGCTGGAGCTTAAAGAAGACTCCGCTTCGCTGCCAAGATTTGAGCACCTATTCGCCGTGGTAGCGGATCGCCTGCGACGGTGAGCATGCCGGCGGAGCAAACTATATGCGGTGTGCTATAATTCAGGCAAGCTCAGGGTACGTCTAACTTGACCGACGGGGCCCAGGATAGTCTTAGACGGTTTCGTTTTTCGGTAACCGTTCACAGGCCGGAGTGGCAAGCGCAGCCACACCCCTTCCCGACGCGGGGCCAGGTTTAGGCCATTGAACGGTTACGTTTTTCGGAAGTTGGGACGATGAAGCTATTTCCAATAAGACCGGGCGGAGTATGTGCCGCCGGTGTGGGTCTGTCGCTGCTCGGGCTGTTTTCGTCAGCAACGATGGCGTTCCATTCGCCGCCCACCCCAACCGTTTTTGAGGCGCTTATGTCCCAGGCGGACAAAGGCCATGCCCCCGCGCTGCACGCCCTCATCGGTCGCCTTACTCATCCCCCGCTACTAAAAACCAGCAACCTGGCCAGTTTAAAAGGCCGCCAGTTGGCGCGAGCGGCGCGGCAGGCCGTGGATATCGAGTGGCTCGCGGCCGACTCGGACCTCTGGAACGATGCCTATAACCGGGCGCGGATTCATGCGCTGCAGCTGAAACATCCGGCCCAATACCAACGGATCCTGCAAACGGGATCGCTGCTGGAAAAGGCGCTGTGGGGCTGCCCGGGGGCGATGGCCAAGCTGGAATATGCTTCGACCCACAGCCAGCCCAGGCCACACCGTTCCGCTTGGCTGGGCGGGAACACCGTGTATCGCCAAAGCCGATCGGAACGGGCGGCGCAGATCGCCCTGTTGGAGACTGGACATGTGCTCTACTTATCCCCCGAATTCAACGCTCTGCGGAAAAAATCGGACGCCGCCTATCAGAAAATCGTCCAGTTCGGCACGTTACCGGAGAAAGTACGTTGGGGGGTGCCAGGCGCCAGGAAAACCCTGGAGTCCATGGCGAACCAGGGTGATGTGAAGGCGGAACTGGAAATGGGCGGCCTTCCCGCTCGCTGGGGCGCCCTTGGCCCTGGCCTTTCCCGACAGCACTGGTATCGCCTTGCCGCCAAGCAGGGCAACGCCCAAGGCCAATACGATCTGGGGCGCCTGGAGCAGGTGAATTGGTTCCATGCCATTGGCTGGTTCAAGAAATCGGCCGCCCAAGGCTACGCACCCGCCGAACTAAAGGTGGCCGAAAATTATGGCTTCGGCTATACCCGCCCCCGTGACCTGCGCCTGGCCCGCTTGTGGTATACCAAAGCGGCCAAGCAGGGCGACGCCGCCATGGCCATCACCGCTTGGAACAGTCTCTCGACCGCTCTGGCCCTGTCAAAAAACCACAATACTCCGGCGGCTGAATTCCGTCTTGAGGATAGAGTCGCCCGGTACTGGCCTCTGGCCGACAAGCTTGCAGCCGCCAAGCGATGGAACACGCTTGACACGTTGTACGACAATATGCTCTGCGTGGCGGGGGACTATTATCACGGCACAGCGGTGAAGCAGAATTATTCCCAGGCTCTGTTGTGGAGCCGCCGGGCTTTAGCCGGCCCCCACAGCCCCACGGATTCTACGTGGTCGGACACGTATCTCCCGTGGGCGGATGAGATCCTTGGAGATTTGTACTACTTTGGCCGCGGCGTACCACAAAATTACCATCGGGCGGCGGTGTGTTTCGCCTACGCCGCAAGCGAAGGCAACGACTACAACTCCGCCACGCGCCTGGGCAAGCTATTTCTTTCCGGTAAGGGGGTTCCGAAGAATCTGATCGTAGGAGGGGCGCTATTCACCCTGGGCGACCGCCGTGGCGGCTTTAACATTCGCATTATGACGGCCACCCACACGTTCACCCTACGGATTTTTAAGAGCCATAAAGCCGCCCTCTTGAAGATGAGAAAATTCAGACACCAGCTTGGGGAAGCGCAGGGGTTTTCTGAGTTGTTTTTTAAGCTCCTGAAGCCCTACCTTTGATGGCTTGGGGCGTATCGGAAACGGCCATGGTTGGGCTGGGGGCGGCATCAAACAGGCTGGTCTTTCAGGGAAGAACCGGTGAAGCGCGATATATTCGGTATATTCCGCACGGACGTTTCGAAATGCGGCTGGGAAAGGTGGTGGGCGATGGTTCGTTTAAGTTGCGGCGTGCGACGCGCCGGTGTGGTCGGGGCCGTCTTGGCCGTGGGCTTATTTCTGGTTTGGCCGTCAGCCAACCGCGCCGCCGGCGTGGCTCCGACGGATTTCGCGTTGTGGAGGCAGGCTGACCATGGCAACCAGGCCGCGCTCAAGACATTGACAGCGCGCGCCAGCCATGGCGACAGCACCGCGGCCGACGGGGTCGCAATGTGCGCCCTGCGCCGCAAGGATTACCCGTCCGCTCTGGCCTGGGCTCGCCGATCCGCCCGGGAGGGGGATGCCGCGGGACAGCTTAACCTCGCTGAATGCTACCTGCACGGCTGGGGAACCCAGATTAATCCCCATAAAGCCGCCCATTGGTTGCGCCTGGCCGCCACCCAAGGCAACGGTACCGCAGCGAACCTCGTCGGTATGCTGGCATTCCAGCGCAAGGCGTACAAGACGGCTCTAACCTGGTTTCGCCAAGCTGCCCGGACGGGGGATGCGACGGGACAGCTTAACCTCGCTGAATGCTACCTGCGCGGCTGGGGAACCAAAGCTAATTCCGAGAAGGCTGTCCATTGGCTGCGCCTGTCCGCCACCCAAGGCAATTATGATGCCGAGGTTGCCTTGGGTAACTTCTACGGCGATAGTAAGCGGGGAATTGCCTGGATGTATAAGGCGGCCTTGACCGGAAATCCCGCCGCGGTAACCGCGCTGGTCCAGCGCTGCCTGAATGAACCTGAGGTTGGATTCGCGCCTGGGCCTGCCTACTCCTGGCTCGAGGGCAAGGCGGGAACCGCCTGGCTGCACAAGGCGGCCTTGGCGGGGAATCCCGCCGCGGAAACGGCGCTGGCCCAGCTTTATTCGGATGCCGGCAGAATCAGCTCCGCCTATGATTGGCTCCGCAAGGCCTCGGCCCAGCATTGGGGGCCGGCAGACCGCCGCCTCGGCGACATCTACTATAACGGCCTGAGGATGGCCCAGCCACATTATCAGCACGCCGCCGCCTATTATAAGCGAGCCGTGAAGGAATCGGATCTAAAGGCTCTGCAGGACATAGGGATGATGTTCTGGACAGGGCGCGGCGGCTGGGGACGCAGTATCGTGGCTGCCGCCGCCATCTTTCAGCTTACCTCGAAGATTCCCGGTTCCAAGTTTTGGCTTCGGGAACTGGTGACAGGAACGTACCCCAACGGCGGCCTTCCGCCCGGCGCCAAGCTGGCTAATCTTATCCCGAGTCAAATCCAGGAAGTCAATGCTCTTTTGGTTGACATACAAAAGCAGGCCATGGATAAGGGTAGGCCGGCCGGGGAGCTGGCCCGGATACTCCATGTGATCAACCAATACGTCGTAGCGCACCGCTCCACCAATCCGTGAAGCTTGACCGCCGTCATATTTTGTGGCAGGTGCATGCCCGCAGGCGGAATAAATTCCGCCGCTAACCCGGTCGCGGATTTGCCACCGTGGCCGATGATCGGCGTTGGCCCTAATCTATGGCCACCCGCATATTCGATTTGGGCTGCACCGGCCGGGATGTGCTAAAATAATGTATGATGGTGCGCAAATTCCATCCCATCGATCTGGCCCGGCTTGGTGATGACAAGGCGTTGGCTATCGCGGCCTATGGGCAGGCGGTGGCGGCGTATCGGTGCATCATTCTGGCGGAGAAGGCGGTACAAAATACATTGCGGGCCTCGTTTGAAACCATGGCGGGCGAAAAAAATTTGGAGCGCGACCGCCTGCAGGCCGCTTTAGCGCGCCTGTTTCCGGCGGCCTGCTTCTTTCTGGCCGCAGGGGACAAGAATCTCGTTTGTGTCGGGCCGCGGCTGGTGGACGCCCGCGACGACACCCGCTTCGATGAGGCGATGCGATTGCTTATCGCCAGCGAAAAGCGGGCCATCAGTTTCTACAATCGTTATGCTTCACAGGCCAAAACCGCCGCCGTACGGGAGCTTTTTTTGATCCTGGCCGCCGACGGTCTGGAGCGCGTCCGACGCTTGCGCCGGTTGTTTCAAGAGGCCGGCCATCAGATTGTGGAACCCTGCCCACTGCTCTAGCCGGCCGATCCCGAAAAATAGTCCGGCGCCAGCGTAGGTGCGATCGGCTGGCGTTCAGGCGCGATCCAGCGGCAACGCCCCGGACTTGGAGCCGGGGGTTGCTGTTGAAAGTTGCCCGCCGTTAAGTCGCCGCAGCCCGACGCCGTGGGGCCTGGAATTTTGCTCGTAAGAGCCGCCGGGATGCAGGTGGTGGGGCCGCATGAACTGGCGCCGGCCCGTAGCGGGCAGGTGCGTGGCGGATTGGCGGCACCGCGCGCCGGACCGCGGCTCATGGTGATCAGCGCACATGCCGGGAACCCCGTTACGTTCACAGCGACCAGTGGAACCTGGCCGGCTACACGGCTGCCGTCCGCGCAGGGATGCGGGGCGCACCGTGATTTCGATTGGCACCCGGCGGTGGCCGTAGCCGGTGATGTCCCCATCACCGATGCGAACCAGCCAAGGACCGGGACAGCGCTGAGCCGCCCAAGGCGTCATGCACCCCCAAGCGTGGGGCTGGGAGTGGCACGCTTGCGGAACTGGCCCGCGGTGGGTACACTACTGCGTCTTGGCGGGGCTTCGCCGCGCGGTGGAAAAGCCGCCGGCGGCGCCGGCACCGGGGGATTCGAGCGCGGATGGATCGGCTACCCCATGACGCTGTTCGCAGGCTACTGTAGCTCAGTTGGCAGAGCGCGTCCTTGGTAAGGACGAGGTCATGGGTTCAAGTCCCATCAGTAGCTTTGGCTTCGGTCGGGGCTTACTTTTTGGAGGTTTTCAACCATGGCGAAGGGTATATTTGAACGCAAGAAACCGCACGTGAACGTGGGCACCATCGGGCACATCGATCACGGCAAGACCACGCTGACCGCCGCAATGACTTCGGTGCTGGCGTTACAGGGACTCTCGCAGGCGGTCTCGTACGACGCGGTCGCCAAGGCGTCGGAAAAACAGGGGCGCCGCGATGCTTCTAAAATCGTCACCATCGCGATTGCTCACGTGGAGTATGAATCCACCAAGCGCCACTATGCCCACATCGATTGCCCCGGTCATGCCGATTTCGTCAAGAACATGATTACGGGCGCCGCACAGATGGACGGGGCTATTCTGGTGGTTTCCGCCGCGGACGGCCCCATGCCCCAGACGCGGGAGCACGTCCTGCTGGCGCGGCAGGTCAACGTGCCGAAGATTGTGGTGTTCCTCAACAAGATCGATCTGGTGGATGATCCGGAGTTGCTGGATCTGGTGGAACTGGAAATACGCGAGTTGCTGGCGAAATACAAATTTCCCGGCGATGAAGTGCCGATTATTCGCGGCTCGGCTTCCATTGCGCTGAAAAATCCGACGGATGCCAAAGCCACGGCGCCGATTATGAAGCTGATCGAGGCGCTGGACAGTTATATTCCGGAACCGGTGCGGGACACCGACAAGCCGTTCCTGATGCCGGTGGAAGATGTGTTTTCCATCAAGGGCCGCGGCACGGTGGGCACCGGCCGCGTGGAGCGCGGGGTGGTGAAAGTGGGTGACGATGTGGAAATCGTCGGCCTGCACAAGGAACCGCGCAAAACGGTCGTGACCGGCGTGGAGATGTTCCAGAAAACCCTGGATCAGGCTATTCCCGGCGATAACGTGGGGTTGTTGCTGCGTGGTGTGGACAAGGAGCAGCTCGAGCGCGGCCAGGTGGTTGCCAAGCCCGGCTCCATTACCCCGCACACCAAGTTCGAGGCGGAAATTTACGTGCTGACCAAGGAAGAAGGCGGCCGGCACACGGCGTTCTTCAAGGGCTATCGGCCGCAGTTTTATTTCCGCACCACCGATGTCACCGGCTCCCTGGATTTGCCGGCCGGAACGGAAATGGTGATGCCGGGCGATAATGTGAAGATCACGGTGGACTTAGGGGAGTGCCCCATTGCCATGGAGCAGGGCGTGCGTTTTGCGATCCGCGAAGGCGGCCGCACGGTGGGCGCCGGTGTGGTAACCAAGATCCTCGCCTAAAATAAAAGGGTAAGGCAGCGGCGTGGCTTGGGTTTTGGTGGGATGGGTCATCGGTTAAGGGAGTCAGACGTATGGCTCGGGAATGGCATTGGCTGCAGTGCGCTGAAACGAAGGATCTGAATTACCGCATCAATGTCGATCCGAAAGAGATGGATATGAAGAAGGTATTCCGGAAGTTTTCACCGCGCTTGCGCAAACACACGGAACACCGGATCAAGAAAGGCAAATGAGCTTACGACAGTAGCTCAATTGGCAGAGCGCCGGTCTCCAAAACCGGAGGTTGCAGGTTCGACTCCCGCCTGTCGTGTACCAAGCCGGTCGGTTGCGGCATTCGCAGGAATGGCAGCTGGGAAAGGGCGAATTTTCCGGTGGAGCAGTATGGCCTCCAAAATCTCGATGGCTATCGGGATTGCCGGTTTGACTGCCGCCTGTCGCGGTTAGACAGGAGGAATGGTTGAAGATGCGACGTCGAAACGCCGGGACGGCAAGGCGCGGGATGAACCGCCTATCCGTGGAAGCCAGCAGGACGCATGTTTAGCATTTACAAAAAAGGGCAAGGCAAGTATGTCCGCCTGGGTACAGTGATCGGTGTGGGCATCCTGGTGCTACTGGGAATACAGTGGATTATCGACACTTTTCTGCCCTTGCAGCCGGCGTATGTGAAAGCCTCGGTGGCCCTGGCGGCCGGGTTGGCGGGTGCGTGGCTGTGTTTCTGGGTGGTTAACCGCCCCCGCCACGCGGACTTCATGATTTTGGCCGAAAGCGAAATGAAAAAGGTGGTTTGGCCCACGCCGCCGGCGGTGGTTCGCGCCACGCGCCTGGTGGTCCTTTTAACCTTGGGCATGGCGCTCATGCTCTATTTGGTGGATGCCGGGTTTGTCTGGTTTTTCAAGGCCATCCACGTGATCCGCTAAGCTGCGTGCAACAATATTGGAATCGGTTCCGAAACGCCAATGAACACGAATACACGCCAAGAGACGAATGGCCAGTGCCTTTGCCCCGATTGGCGCGTGGAATTTATCCCGGCGTCCCGGGGCGGCTGATATTCCTGGAAATCCGTGCAATCCGTGGTTTTTTGTGGCCTCGTTGCGCGGTGCCGTCTTTGGCATTAAGTGGTGAAAAATCCGGGCGGGCGCCCCGCGAGTCCCCGATCGAAATGCAAAAGTGAAACCTTAGCCTATGCCAGCGGAGTTGCAGGTGACAGAATCAACGATGCAGTGGTTTGTGTTGCGGGTGGCGTCGAACCGCGAAGATGAAGTGCGCAAAGCGCTGGAACACAAAGTTAAATTGGAGAATCTGGGGGAAATTATCGGACGGATTCTGGTGCCGCGGGAGCGCATCAAGCACATCAAAGCGGGCCAGCAGAAAGTGGCGGAGCGCAAGCTCTATCCCGGTTACGTGTTCGTGGAGATGCAGTTACGGCCCGATGGATCCATGGATGACCGGGCTTGGTATCTGTTCAAGGAAATCCAGGGCGTCGGCGACTTCCTCGGCCAGCCCCGCCGCCCCGATCCGTTGAAACCCAAGGACGCGGAAAGAATCGTCACCGAGGCGGAAAAGCCGGAAGCGGGTCCGACGGTCAAGGTGGATTTCCAGAAGGGCGACGAGGTTAAGATCCGGGAAGGACCGTTTGAGAACTTTGAAGGCCAGGTCGATGAAATTTTCCCGGATAAAGGCCAGGTGCGGGTCATCGTCACCATTTTTGGCCGCGCGACCCCCCTGGAACTGGAATATTGGCAGTTGGAAAAAATGCAGTAGACGGGCGGCGCTCCGTCGCACCGCGAGGTATTGAACCACGATGCGAGACCGGGCTTATGATCTTCTGCACCGGTATTGGCCAGGTGCCGTACCAGCGCCGTCCCGGCGGTCCAAAATGCCGTCGGCTCTGGCGGCGTTCATCCCGCTGGTGGTGATCGGGGCGATTTTATTGTCCGTACTGCTGATCGCCTTGGCGGTGCTGACCGGGATCGGCCTTCTGACTCTGGCGCTGAGGCAGCGGTGGCGCCAATGGCGTATGGCGCATCACGCCGACGGCCGGCGCAATGTGCGGGTGATTTCCACGGATCGCCCACCCGATAGTTTTGATGAACCGTGGTAACGGCCGGACATGCGGTGCGTTAACTATCCCCCAAAAATGAGGATCGCGCGATGGCAAAAGTGAAAGAGATTGTCAAGAAGTTCAAGATGCAGGCCCCCGGTGGAACCGCTACGCCGGCGCCGCCGATTGGGCCGGTGTTGGGCGCCAATGGCGTGAATCCGGGTCAGTTTATTCAGCGTTTTAATGCCGCCACCGCCGCGCTCAAAGGCAAAGTGGTGGGTGTGGAGGTGACGGTCTACAGTGACCGCAGTTTCGACTTTGTCGTCAAAACGCCACCCGCTTCGGTGATGATCAAAGACCTCCTGGGGTTGGAAAAAGGATCTGGCGAACCGAATAAGAATAAGGTCGGTAAGCTTACCCAGGCCCAACTGCGCAAATTGGCCCAGGAAAAGTTGCCCGATTTGAACGCCCCCTCGGTGGAGGCGGCCCAGAAAATTCTGGCCGGATCCGCGCGCTCCATGGGCGTGGAAATCGCCGATTGAACCTCGCTTTTTCGACCAACGCTTTTAAACGCACCTCGTTGGACGAGGCCATTGAGATCATCGCCGGATTGGGTTACGCCGGCGTGGAACTGATGGCCGATATTCCCCACGCTTATCCGCCCCATATGTCCCCCCAAAGAACCGCCGCGGTCAAGGCAAAAATAAGCGCCCTGCGCCTGGGCGTTTCCAACGTCAACGCCTTCACGCTCTTCGCTCTGGGCGACACCTACCACCCATCGTGGCTGGAGCCGCAGGAAGCCCAGCGCCGACAGCGCCTGGAACATACGCTGCGTTGCATTGAACTGGCCGCAGCGCTGGGCGGCAAAACCATTTCCCTGGAACCGGGCGGTCCCGTGCCGGAGGGGCTGGACCGCAGCGCGGCTCTGGCGCGATACGAGGCAGGTCTGCGCGAAATGTTGCCCGTCGCCCGTCAAGCGGCGGTGACGCTGCTGGTGGAGCCTGAACCCGGCCTGCTGCTGGAAACCGCGGCCGAAGGCGCCGCGTTTGTCGAACGCGTCGGTCATCCGAATCTGAAAATGAATTTCGACTTGGGCCATTTTTTCTGCGTCGGCGAAGACCCGGCCGCCGTGCTCTGTAGCCATCGGCGCTGGATTGGCCACGTGCATCTGGAAGATATTGCCGCGGACCGGGTGCACCAGCATCTGATTCCGGGCCGGGGCGCGATGGATTTTCCCGCGATTTTCGCCGCGCTCCGCAAGATTGAATACACCGGCTGGATCACCGTGGAACTATATCCGTACGAAACCTGCGCCGCCGAGGCGGCCCGGGAGGCGTTTGACTTTCTGCAGCGGTTTTTTTAGCCGCAAGCTGCACTGGGCTGAATAGTTTTTCACTGATATCAGAGATGGATATTCCAACGCCATTTTGACGCATCTCGTTTATTAACAATGAGTGGCGCTGCGACACAAAAACGACCTGACGAGCCTGCGGTCGCTCCCTCAATCGGATGGGTCGTGCGAATAGGCCGCCAATGGACCGCAGGAAAATCATAAAATGTCAGCAGCTTCTGGCGATCCTTTTCCAGGCAGGCCGCGGCGGCGGGATAGTTGTCCCGGTAGGTTTCCAGGAACAGATCCAAAGCCCGCTGGACGTCGGCTTGAGTCTCGGCCGTGACAATCTCTCGCAGCTGGCCCTTGGCCTGACTTGGCAACCGTTTGGGGCATTTGCTGACGACATTGGCCGCCTTATGCACCCAGCACCGCTGTTGGCGAGTCTCTGGATAGAGCTTCTCCAACGCCGCCCAGAAGCCCCAGGCTCCATCGCCGATGGCCCATTTCGGCGGCGTGGTCCGTCCCCAGCTCGTCATATCCAGCAACACGGCCGACCACGATGGTTCGCTTTCCCGGTACCCGTCGGCCATGGCGATGCTTTCCTTTTCCCCGGTCCGCCATAGCACCCCGCAGCACCAGAACGCAGGCCCAGTCCTCCTCCATCCGAATGTTGAAATACACCCCGTCGGCCCAGAGATCAACGTACTGTTTCCCCGCCAGCGAACACTGATTCCAGTCGGCGTACTCCGGCTTCCAGCTGTCCACCAGCTGCGCTACCGTCATCGGCGACACACCCTTCGCCACCGGTCCCCGCAGGGCTTCCAGCGATTTGGCCAGGTCGTGGGTGCTGATCCCGTACAGGTACATCCACGCAATTGCTTCATCCAGGCTCTGGGTTCGCCGTAAATAGGGCGGCACAATCTTCCGGTCGAAGATGTCCCGCTGCCCCGCCGGACGCCGGTCCTCAATTCGCCGCTGCCGTACCATCACCGGCCCGATCCCCGTGAGCACCGGCCGCTCGGGTCAATAGCCGTTGCACACCACCTGCCGACGGCCTTGGCCATCGACCTGATCGGCACGCGCGGCGATCCACTGTTCCGCTTCGATCTGCACCGCCTCCGCCCGCAGACGCTGGGCGCCGGCATGCAACACTTCCGTCAGAGCGTCGCTGCACACAGTACGTGGAAACGGAAGCGTGTCGGTCATACGGTTACCCATGGTGGCGTACTCCTGAAAAAGAAAAAAAGTAAGACATTCTTCTTTTAGGCTACGCCGCCTTTTTTCCTCCGTCCACAACTCTTGATCGTATCCCCTGATTCCGCAGGTCACACACACAGGCGGCAGCCCGTTCCGCCAGGCGCCGCCGGCGGTTCGCCTCCCGCAGCAGCACCGCCCCGGCATCCGAGGTGATCGGCTCGCCATTGAATTCCAGCCGGTCGCCGCGGGCGACTCGCCGCTGACATAACAGCGTGATGGGCACCAGGTCACACTCTGTCTGTACATATGGTCTTGCTTCCTTGCAAAGAAAGGGACATTTACCAATGCCTTGGTTCTACAGGAGGCAAGGCCGGCGCGCAAGCCCGCCGCCTGAAAAACCGACGAAATATCAGGGCTAACGCTTTCTCATAGCTTAACCCGGAGGCCAGTGTGTTGGTTGGAATCGCCTGGACTGTTTGACCCAGACGGGTATGCTGTTCAATCGACTTGGTAACCGGTAAAAGGATGGTTAATACGTGTGGTGTTTTCGCCGAGGTGGGCAATCCATGCGGCATTCGATGGGGACCTGACAACACGTGGCTGGTGATATCGACCGTCGGCGTTGGCTGGAAGGGAGCCTGCTCGGTGTAGTGGGCGGAGTAGGCCTGTTGCGTCCGGGCGCGGGAACCGCTGGACCAAAGGCCGATTCGCCAGCCGATAAGACCCACCGCGGATCTCCCGCCGCTTTTGGCATTCACGTGGTGGATGAACAGACTGGGCGGGGCGTGCCGCTGGTGGAGTTGCGGACGACTAATAGTGTTCGCTTTTATACCGATAGCGCCGGTTACACCGCGGTGGAAGATCCGGGCTTGATGAGCCAAAAGGTGTATTTCTTTGTGAGCAGCCCCGGTTACGAATACCCGAAAGATGGTTTCGGCTATGCCGGCGTGGCGTTCGACGTAAGGCCCGGCAACACAACAACCGTTCGCATCCACCGGACCAATATAGCGCAGCGGCTGTATCGGGCCACCGGCGAGGGCACCTATCGAGATAGCGTCATTCTAGGCCGAAAAACGCCGATCCGCCAACCGCTGCTTAACGGGAAAGTAACGGGGCAAGACAGCGTGTTGGCCACCGTGTACCGGGGGCGAATCTACTGGATTTGGGGAGATACGGGGCGCCTGGCGTACCCCTTGGGGAATTTCCGGTCCTCCGGAGCGATGTCAGATTTGCCAAGTCACGGCGGCCTGCCGCCGGAAGTGGGCATAAATTATAATTACTTCACGGATAAAAGCGGCTTTTGCCGGGCGATGTGCCCACTGGCCAGCGAGCCGGGCGGTGTGGTCTGGCTGGGTGGGTTGACCGTGATTCCAGGTCCGAAGGGTGCGGAATTGATGGTGGCGCATTACTCGCGGCGGGCGAGCCTTACCAAGATGCTGGAACATGGTTTGGCGCTCTGGGACGATAAGATGCAAATTTTTCGCAAATATTCGGTTTACGCCTACCATGAAACTTGGCGCATGTTGGGCGGACATCCCGCGGTTTATGTTGAGGCGGGAAAAGAATATCGGTTATTCGCGGCTCCCTCCACGCATTTCCCAACGGTCCGCGTCCCGGCCACATTGTCGGCCATTGTAGACTCGAGTCGCTACGAGGCCTTTACGTGCCTGGCCCCAGGTACGCGTTACGCGAAGCGGCAGTCACAGGTGGAACGGACCAGCAACGGTGCGCCGATCTGGGGCTGGAAACGTGATACGGACCCAATCAATGAACTCCAGGAGCGGGAACTGATATCCGCCGGTTTGATTAAACCCTCCGAGGCTCATTTCCAAATTGTTGACGCCGATACCAGGAAACCCTTGGACTGGGCGGGCGGTTCCTTTTATTGGAATGACTATCTCCATAAATGGATTATGATTGGCGGTCAATTTGGTGGAACGTCCCTGCTGGGTGAAATCTGGTTTTCGTGCGCCGATCAGCCCACTGGTCCATGGCGCCATGCGCGTAAGATTGCCACCCACCCTGATTATTCCTTTTATAATCCTACCCAACTTCCCTTTTTCGACCAACAGGGCGGCCGGATCATCTATTTTCAGGGAACCTATTCCAACACTTTTTCCGGCAACTCCCATCCGACGCCGCGGTACGATTACAATGAGCTGATGTACCGTCTCGATTTGTCCGACGCCCGGCTGAGGCACTTGTGATCCGCGCTATCGCGGCGGTCTACGCAACGCTTAATAAACCGTGACCCGCGAGCGTTGACCTGAAAAAGGAAAGACCGGTCTCTGCGGCAGGGACGTTCGGTCTTGCTGGCACGTGCCGTGGGGACTGTGCGGGCCGAGCGCACCCAGGCAAGAGTGCCGTACGCGATCACGGCCAAAGCCAGCGCCGCAACACCAAGCTCCCGCAGCGCCCCTGTATCACAATCGGTGTGTTTCTTCGCGCGGCGCCAAGATTTTGGCCCGCGGGGAATCCCTGGTTTTCGGCGGAGAATCCACCTCCCGGCAAGGTCTCCAAAGGCGGCTCTGCGACGCGAGGGCTATATATTTTTGGTTGCGGCGCAGTTTAGTCGCCACGGCGACCCGCGCTGGGCCTTCTATGGTTCGCGGAACGCATCCATCCGGCACGCGATGGCACACCTGTCACGGACTGACTTTTGTCGGGGGCTTTCAACCATAAGTGAAGATTCCCTTCGATGGTTCTTCTCGAACTGGAACTACCGAGCGGCCCCGGCGCCTACCTGAACCGGCAGGTTGTTCCGGCCCCGTTCCTATACTCAACGCGGCCTCTGACCATACGCTATAGGGAGCGAAAGCTGCGGAAAATGCTGATTTTCCGGCCATAATACCGAATCAGATATCCCGTTAACAGCCGCGTGGAGTAGAATGTCTCATTACAGGCCAAACGGAGTATATAGACTGCGCGCAGCCGAGTGTGAGACCAAAGCCAGGGGCGGGGTCGGGCCTGGGTTGCCCCGTGGCCGGGCTGCATCGGGTCGCCGCGGGCGATTCGCTAAAGCTCGCCAGTCTGCGAGTCGCCCCCTGGCGACCTGCCCGCCCACTGGTCGCCGAGGAGGGCGACTCGACAAAGTCCTGCCCGCCATGGGCGACGCGAGTTGAAGCCACGGTGCTTTACCCCCGGTGCTTTTCGTAGCCACCGCTGGGGCGTCTAAAACCGCGCCGCGTCCGACGCCGGCGCTTCCGCGTGCAGTGCGTTCGGGTATACACCGTGACTTTTACAGCGGACCGCTTAGAATATAGAGACTCGGGCGGGTTTCTCCGCCTGGCCAGGGTAGGCTTGGCCCCCTGGCCCTCGAGCCTTTTTCCCGGAGTTAACCATGAGTGATTCAGCCTCTTCCCCCACGGCCCGCGCCACCGAGGTGGCCCAACCGCTCGAACCGCGCCTTCGCCCGGCGGCCGGGCCGGCGCCTCAAGCGCAGGTGCCGCAGCGGCGACAATTTGTTTCGTTCTCTTTCTACAAACTGCTGCCGGAGTTCCGCCGTTTGTCGCCGCAGGAGCAGCGCGCTTTGCTAGGTGAGTTGCCGACACTGGTGCGCCAGCAGGATCCCACGGACTTGTTGTTGCTGACGTATAGCTGCGTAGGTACGCGGGCTGATGTGGATTTCATGTTCTGGAAAATCAGTTTTGAACTGGAGGCGCTGCAGCGTTTTTCCGCCCAGATCAACCGCCTGTCGCTGGCCGGCTGGCTGACCACGCCGCACGCCTTCCTGGCCCAAAGCAAGCGCAGCACCTATGTAGACAAAATGGAGCCGGCGCATGCGGATTCCCGGTCCCTGCTGGTTCCCGGCAAGAAAAAATATATGTTCGTCTATCCGTTTGTAAAGACCCGTGACTGGTATCGGCTCAGCCGGCCTGCGCGACAGGGGGTGATGGATGAACATATCGCGGTAGGGAACCGCTATCCGTCGGTAAAACTCAACACCACCTATAGCTTCGGTTTCGACGATCAGGAATTTGTGGTCGCTTTTGAAACCGACGCGCCGGACGATTTCCTGGATCTGGTGCAGGAGTTGCGCGAAACGGAAGGCAGCCGTTATACCCTCCGGGACACGCCCATCTTCACCTGTGTGCGGGCGTCGATGGAGACCATTGTGCGCCAATTGGCCAACGTATGAGCGGTCGACCGGGCGTGAAGGACCGCTGCCACGGTCTCGGAAGCGGCGCTTATTTCACGGGCGCACCCGCCAGTTCGCAAGACCATTCTATGGTCAGCGGTCGGCTAGCAGGTATCAGCGGTCAACCTTCAGCGATCGGCCGCGCGGCAGCTCGACACAGGGCAGCGCGGGGGCGATCGTTCCGGGCTTGCGTCACGGGGGCCATCGATCAGGAGCTAAAGCCTAATCCCTAAACTCCAAAACCGGCGTGTATCCCTTCACCGGGTCGCCACCAGGAAACTTTAAGGCGACTCGACAAAGGTCGCCATAGCGACTCCCCGACCTACCCGCCCACTGGTCGCCGAAGAGGGCGACTCGACAAAGTCCTGGTCGCCAGGGGGCGACGCGAGCGGGGCGGGCTGAAGCCCCGGTGCTTGTGATACGGTCCGCCGGCCTGCCTCCTAACCCCTGAAAACCTAAACCGTCAGCGCCCCAAGAGCCACCGCGCAAAACTCCCGTCAGGACGCCCGGCCCGTTTAAAAAATGCCGCCAACTGCCTTCCCGCGACCCAGTCCCCATTCAGGGCCCTAAGCATTATTTTGCAGCGATAGCGCCAGGCGCCGAAAAAAAATTCCGCGCCGCTGCGCCTGGTTCTTTCCTGCACCAGATTGAAAACCGGTGCCAAGCCCTCCACCGCATTTTCCAATTCCCGCCAGGCGGCCCGAAAATCCGGATCATCCAGACGAATCTCATCCCGGGCCAGGCGGCTGAACCATCGCCACGCCTCGCCCACGAGTTTCGGCGCTCGGGGATCGTTTTGCAGGTCCGCGGTGCTGTGTCGGTAGTGCCGCAGGTCCGGGCTGAGAAACTCCGTAGCGTATTGCTGCGCGCCGGACTGGGCGCACGGATTCCAAGAAAGCTGGATCGCCTCTGCGACCCGCCGCAACTGGGCCACCGGATCGGCCATCAGCAGATCGTAATCGAGCACGGCGGTGGGGCGCTGCCAAATCCGACGCAGACAGGATGCATAATATTGCAGCCAGACGGAATAAACCACACGCGGATCGGTCGTTACACGCCGGTCCAGTCCACCCCAACGTGCGGTGGAAGCCGCCACACTGGCGGGGTTGCGTACGGCCAATACATAGCTGTCGGTCCAGCCGCAACCCGAAATAATCTGCTGCCACAGCGGCAGTAAAGCGATGTTACCAGCTTTGAATCCCCAGCACCGCCGCTCGCCCACACGGTGGCGCAACAGCTGCTCGGCGTCGGCCTTCAGCGCAGCTATGCCGGCGTGGTCCACGCCGCCTGGTGCGGAGTGCGCAATGCCTGTCCAGGGCAGCGCGCCCATCAGCCGCTGCGCCCGCTTGTCGAGATCCAGAAAAGCTTTGTCTTCGTAGAAACCACGGCGGTTGATGAAGGCATCGGCCTCCAAATAGTCGCCATGTAGATGAACGCCGATCGCCCCTATGCCGGCGGTGATGGTGCTGGTGCCGCTGCGCCCCATTCCCAGGACCAACACGATCCGCTTTTCCTGCCCACCACCCACGTTATTTCTCCCCGCGTGCCGTACCCGTGCGCCGCACTAAGAGGCGCGGCTCGTTGTTGCCCGTCGCGACGCACCAAGGTTAGACACGCAAATGGCCAACGGAAGTTGCAACGCGGCTTCTGCTGTCCGCGGCACCGCCAGGCGACAAAAACGGCGCGCCCAACCTGGCGGGTCCGCCGGTTTGGGATAAGCTCGAGGTCATGGCCTGGCGCGGGTCCCCACGACCCGTCGCTGCAGTTTAGTCGCCCGCGGCTACCTCCGGGCTACGACGTGGAGGCTGGCCGACCGCGGTGGGGTTGCCGCGCTGTGCGGGTTGGGAAAAGCTGGTATAAACAAGTCTGTGACGCAGAATTTCGAGACCGCTCTATCGCCGCTGGCCCGCGGCACATCGCGCGGCTTCGCGTGGATGGCGGGCCAGACGCTGGGTTCCCAGACGGCGCTCTTGATCGGCCGAATATTTCTAGCCCGCCTGCTGATGCCGCGGGATTTCGGCTTGATTGCCCTGGCCTATATGGCGGTGGTGCCGGCCACCATGCTGCGTCAGACTGGCATGGTGAAAATCCTGATTCAAAAAGGAGAACACTTTAACCGCTGGGCTAATGCCGGCTTCTGGATGGATTTGAGTTTGGGCTTGCTTGCCGTGGGTGTCATGTTGATCTCCGCACCGCTCGCGGCGGACATTTTTCATGCCCCCCCCTTGTTGCCGCTGCTGGCCGTCATTGCTACGACAGTGCCGCTGGACGATTGTGTAACCGTTCCGCTGGCCCGGTTAACCATGGATTTGCGGTTCCGGGAACTGGCACTGGTCGGTGTGACGTACAATATTTTCACCATGGCCGGCAGCGTGGCCTGCGCCTATTTGGGCTTGGGGGTCTACAGCTTCGTGCTTCCAGTGCCGATCGGTCTGGCGCTGCGGGCCTTGGTCATGTGGCGACTGGCTCCCGTGCGGCTGGCACTGCACCCGCAGTTGCACCGCTGGCGGGCGATGGCCGCCGACAGTGCCCGGCTGCTTGGGACCGGCGTATTTACGCTGTTTCAAGGCATGGCCAATATACTGGCCCTGGGATTATTCTGGCCGCAGGCGGTAGTGGGCTTTTATTCCTTTGCCGGCAATCTCGCCGCCCAGATGGTGCAACTGTTTGCGGTAAATCTCGCCGCGGTGCTGTTCCCGGTTTTAAGCGCGCTGAAACATGAACCGCCGCGGCAAATGACCGCCTTTGTACACTCCACGCGGGCGCTGGCGCTGCTGGGCGTGCCGCTGTGTCTGGGCGGAGCGGTTTTGGCGCACCCGTTAATGGCGGCGGTATTCGGGGCCAAATGGCTGCCGGCGGCGCCGCTGCTGCAGGTTCTGGCCCTGGCGGCCGCGGTCAATCTGGCGGCGCTACCGGCGGGGAACCTGATGCAAGCCCAGGGGCGGTTTCACTTGAACATGCAATGGTCGATCGCCTCGGCCATTCTGTTTGCGGCCCTGGTGTTTACCGCGGCCAAATGGGGGAATCCATTGCTGGTGGCGACGGCGGAATTGCTTGGCGCGGTGCTCATCGTGCCGGCGCGTCTGTTTGCGGCGATCCGGCCGAGCGGCGGGCGGATTGTCGATGTCGCGGGAATTTATTTGCCGCCGTTGCTATTGTCCACCGCGGCCCTGGCGCCGGCAGCAGCGGGCGAATTTTTCTGTCCGTGGCTGCAAGTACAGCATTGGATTGAAATCGCGTTCGCCGTTGTTACGGCTCTGCCGATTTATGTGCTATTGGTACGCCGGTTCCGGCGCAGTGATTTTGACGAATTGATGGAGCACCTGCGGCCGATGCTGGGATGAGCCGATCCACAGATTACACCGATGGGCACAGATTTTTGCCTTTTTACTTAACCCGAACGTTTCGCCACAGAGGCCACAGAGTGCACAGAGACTTCGCAAATAATGTCCCATTCAAAGCAACTGGCTTAACATGGTTTGGGCCGGAGCGACGGCCGGACGCCGAACCTGGAAGCAATCCACCGGCTCGAAGGGCAGATTGATCACCGCTTGAAAGGCGTGTGGGGCTTTCGGGAGCGCCTGAAAGTGCGGCAAGGCGCGCGACAGATTCGTGTCGCTTGTCTTGACTTCCACCAGGAACCAGGGCCGGCGGTCGCGTGTCACCAGGAAGTCAACCTCCCGCCGGGTCTTGTCCCGCAGGTAACGCAGCGCGAACTGGCCCAATCCCAGGTCCGTCCATCCCCGCACCGCCTTGAGCAGGTGACACGCCACCAAGGTCTCCGCCCGAGCGCCATCATCGGCCAGCGAACTCCAGTCACGCAGGAACCACTTCGGCTCCTTGCGCAGCATCTTGCCGACACTGGCGAACCATGGCCGAACCACGAACCCATAATGCAGCCGTTCCGGCAGATCGATCCAGCGTTTCACGGTTTCCGCCGCGACGTTGATTTCCTGGGCGAGATTCGAACAAACGAGTTGGTGGCCGCTGTGCTCGGCCAACAACTGCATCAACACTTCCATGGTCCCAAGGTCCCGCACCGGGGTTACTTCGCGCAAGTCTTCCCGGGAAAGCTGCCCCTGGCGGAGAGAATGCCAGCGGCGTGTAAAGCGAGACTCGCGTCGCAGGCCCTTGCAGCAACCGACGGCGGTCGTCGGTGTCGTCCCAGTTGAAGTACGCGTCGGACAGAGCGCGGCCTACCGTGGTCTTTCCGACCTGGCGCGGCCCGCAGACGAAGGCCATGTGCCGATGCCGCCGGAGATGATCCCGCAGGATCGTGTGATAAAGTCGGGGACGTTCTTCCATCTTGGACCATTATACGTAAAATAGTCCCGATTATTATGCGACATTGGGTGGAACGGACAACGGATCGGCTTGTACGCTTGACGTAATACGCGGCGCGTGATAGGATTCCCATAATGATTCGTTCCTTCCGGGACCAGGATACGGCCCAGCTCTTCCAGGACGTGGGCGTGCCGCGATTCCGGGCATTCGAGCGGGGCGCACGCCGCAAGCTTTTGCTGCTGCACGCGGCGCCGGCCCTGGAGAGCCTGAGGGTCCCGCCGGGCAACCGGCCGGAGCGGCTGAAAGGCGACCGCGCGGGCCGGCACGGCATCCGCATCAACGACCAGTGGCGGATCTGCTTCCGCTGGCGCGACGGTGACGCTTTCGACGTGGAGATCGCGGATTACCATTGAGGTGCAAGATGTCGGGAAAACGCAAGTACCTGGATCCGATTTGCCCGGGGGAGGTTCTCCGGGAAGAGTTTATGAAACCGTTGGGGATCAGCATGAACCGGCTGGCCCGCGACCTGCTTGTGCCCGCCGGCCGCATCAGCGCCATCGCCCGCGGCAAGCGCGCCATCACGGCAGACACGGCGTTACGGTTGGGCCGATACTTCGGGATTCCCGCGCAGATGTGGATGAGCCTGCAGGCGGAATACGATTTGCGCCTGGCGCGGCGCACCCTCGGCGCGGAGCTGGAGCGCCGCGTGCCACGGCACGCCGCATAGGAGAGCTGCCACCGAACCACAATGACGCGATGGCACGACGTAACCACGAAAGACGCGAACATCACGGAAAAAACCGCCAAGGCGCCAAGGACGCCAAGGATTGTTAACCACGAAAAACACGAATCACGCGAAAATTGACAAAGGGTAACAGAGGGAACAAAGAGGGTCTTTAGGCCGTCGCTTCGTTTTCTTCGTGGCCTTCTGTTGGATCGGTTGGTTTTAATGTCCCATTCAAAGCAACTGGCTTAACACGGTTTGGGCCGGAACGACGGCCGGACGCCGATGATTACAAACTCCTTTTCGTTGGTAATCCCGCTGGATGCTCTGATAAGAGGTTCAAGCTCGGAGCGATTCATATTTCTGGAAAATCTCCGTTCTCTCTTCGTGGGTCAGGATGCCGCAAAACGGGCTGGACTGTCGCAGACGGGCGGGTTCCTCCTCAGGGCTCATGAGAAGCGCCAGGATTTTTCCAAAGGCCAACCGTTGAGTATCTCTCCCCATTCGCGCCGCGGCGCCGGGACGGCCGGATAGCGTTGACGGACCCAGCGCCGCAGGGTGGTTCTGGCGCACTGCAGCAATTCGGGTTGAGCGCGGAGCTTGCGCGCGATTGCCTGGTCCAACGCCACGCTTCGCCGATCAATCTACGCGCGGCTTCGCGTCCGGTTGGGTTGCGGCAATTCCATCCCAACTCCCGCAACAAAATCTCTGCTATGAATAACGGCCCGGAAGGGGTTTGTGGAGCCTAACACCGGCCACCGGCGACGTTGGGAGAATTTTTCCGCCCGTGGCTGCCGGTGCAGCGTTGAGTGGAAAAGACCCTTGGTTTCGTTCGTTCACTTCTGCTGGCGATGTCCTAGGAGCGGTGGCGTTTCCGGCGGTCGGAGCGGCCGCGCGGGGTGCGCAGAACCTTGGTGGTGCTGAAATATTCGGGTTAGGGCCGCCCTGCGGGAAGATATTCGCGTCGCCGTGTCACGCTTCAGGACGCGTCGCTAATTTTGGTCGGGACATCACCAAGCCTCGGGTCGAACTTCCATCCGCAATGACAGCAGATTTACCGGACGCACGCGGGAAGAGATGCGGGCGAGGGCGTCTGAGTGGTGTTTATGTTGGCCAATGGGGGCATCTTGAAAATACTGTTGACAGTATCACCTCCACAGCGTATCGTTTTCCCAAATAAACAACTTATTGTAATTCATGCGAGCTAAATAATGGCAGAAACCCATGATTCCGAGTCTGGTCGTGCGCTAGTCGAGGCCGTCACCGGCCCGGAATTTGTCATGCGGTGCCTGTTCTGGTGGGTGGTGATCCTGGGCGGACTGGCGGTCGTCGGGTATTTGGCAGCCTTTATTAACTCGCAGTATCTCGGGCTCGGGTACCCCTACAACACGTTTCTGTTTATTCCTCAGGTGCGGTTTTCGGATTTCACGATTTACTACTGGCGGTTCACCCATTTCGGCACCAGCCAGTTCTGGGGCTCTGGTTCCGCAGGCCCAGTAACCGTGTCCAACTGGCCATTCACCTACCCCGCACCGGCCGCGTACATCTACCTCCTGTTTTTCCGCCTCGTGCCGCACAATCCGACGCTGGCCGCCAAGGCTTACGACGCCACAGTTGCGGCTGTTAGTGTTGTCGCCACGACGCTGCTGGCGACCTCCGTTCGGCGGAGCCGCTTGGCCTGGCCGTCCACGGCTATCCTGTTGTTGACGCTCGTCACCTCCTACCCTTTGATGCTGGTAATTGACCGGGCGAACACAGAGGGGGGCGCGTGGTTTTTTGCCATTCTCGGCGCGTGGGCGTTTGTACGTGGCCGGCCAAGAATTGCCGCGATCCTTTTCGGACTCGCCGCCTCAATCAAACTCGCCCCGCTGGCACTAATATTCCTTTTATTGCGCACGCGCGACTGGAAAGCAAGCGCGCTATTCGTAGGCACATTTCTCGTGACCAATATTCTGGCCATGTGGCTCATGGCCCCAGGCTTTTTCCAGGTGTCGCGCCACATCCTCAGGGGGCTTCTATTCTTTGAACGGACGTACGTCCTTGGGTTTCGTGGAACGGAAATCGGCTTCGATCATTCGTTGTTTTCGATCTGTAAGCAAGTAGCGGCGTGGATTTGCTACGGCTTAGGCGGTTCGCTAAACGACGTGCTGGCAATGGCGTCAGTGTCGTACTACTTTTACTGCGCCGCGTGGCTGGCGGCAGGCATGGCTCTCATTTGGCGGTTTCGCAAGCTACCCGTCCTCAACTGCATCTTCGGTACCGTGGTTGTAGAGTTAATTGCTCCGCCGGTGTCCGGCGATGGCACACTGCTTTATCTATACTTTCCGTGGGCAGTCTTTGTTCTGGTCTTTCTTCTGCAAGACGTTTATTCAGGACGGGTGAGCTTTCCACTGTCCAAGGTGCTGGCGATCTTAGTCCCGTGCGCCATCGCCTTTACGCCGCAGGAGTGTTACCTGCTTTTACCGTATAGCGTCGGTTTTGCCGGACAGGTCAAAGCACTGGCGTTGGCGTACTTGCTTTATTTCGTCATGAAAAATCCACTGCCGTGCAAGACCTTCGGGGAAATGCCCGCGGCTAACGGCGGTGCCATGCCCACAAGATCGGCATGCATGGTCCAAGCGAACATTGGACAGCAGGTAAGTGGTGCGCCGTGACCGAGTGCCAACGAACCATACTGATCACGGGCGCCTCCGGCACCCTGGGCCGCAACATCGTCGCGATCCTTTCGCGCGACAGCCGAAATCGGCTGATACTGCCTTTGCGCAAAGAGCCGAAATATTTCCCCGATTTTGATCGCCCGGCCATTCGCGCAGTGACGGCGCATATCCAGAACATGGGCCAACTTCGCCAATTGCTGGATGCATCGAAGCCGGCCGTAGTGATTCATTGCGCTGCCGCTGGCCTGAAGCCCTCGAGGCCGACGTGGTTTGAAATGGCAGCATTCAACGTGGATTTGAGCCTGCGACTGTTCGAAGCGACCTGTGGACCGGACGACTGCCATTTCATTTTGGTCAGCAGCGGCTTGGCCTATAAGGAACAGGGGCGGCCTCTTAGGGAATCGGATCCTCTCGACACGCTTCATCCCTACGGGGCAAGCAAGGCTGGCGCGGATCTTCTGTTGCGGGCGGCTGCCGCGGAGTTCGGCCGCCGATTGACCGTCGTGCGCCCCTTTTCCTTCACGGGCCCGTATGACGCACCAGGTCGGCTTTTCCCCACACTCTTGCAATGCGCCCGCGACCGGCGACCCATGGGCCTGACGGCGGGATGGCAGATTCGGGACTTTTGCGGTGTCGAGGACATCGCCGCGGGGATTGTCCAGGCCATGGACGCTCCGCCGCAGACCGATGGGGCTGTGTTTAATCTGGGCAGCGGAAGAAGCACGACCGTTCGAGAATTGGTTACCGAAGTGTGCGAGTCGCTGGGGCTCGAAGTGGAATTGCGGTTCGGCGAATGCGAGGCTTGCCCGTTCGAACCGCGACACCTGGTGGCCGATATTCAGAAGGCCAGACGAGTCCTGGGGTGGGTGCCGCGGGTCAGTATCGCCTATAGCGTTTGGCGGTTGGCCCGCCAGGCATTTCCGCACTTGGCCGTTCGTGAACCGGAAAGCGGCTTGTGAGTTCGAGCGCGACAACCAGGCTAGACCTGTCGATCGT
This sequence comes from Planctomycetota bacterium, assembly GCA_021785435.1. Classification (GTDB taxonomy): domain Bacteria; phylum Planctomycetota; class Phycisphaerae; order WQYP01; family WQYP01; genus JAKCCC01. The sequence continues at coordinate 6,542 of JAJYFE010000047.1, read as the reverse complement.
GCTGCCCGCTCTTAGAGAGGAGGCGGCGCTGGAACAACTGCTCCCCGCGCTGGTTAACGAGGCCTCCGGGCTGGCGGTCCCTCACGAAATTATCGTTGTGGACAGCCAGGCTCTCCTCGACCGCACCGCCGACGTGTGTCGGCGCCACGCCGTGCGGCATGTACACCGCCGAGGTGGCCCCAGCTACGGAGACGCCGTCCGCACCGGCATCGGGGAAGCGCGGGGGCGCTTTGTGATTTTTATGGATGCGGACGGATCGCACGACCCGCGATTCTTGCCACGCCTTTGGTCCATGCGCGACCGCGCTGATGTTATCATCGGATCAAGATACGTGCCGGGGGGAGCGACGGAGAATCCAGCGATTTTGATTTTACTTAGCTTTGCCGTAAATGTTTTTTTCCGCTTGGTGCTCGGGCTCAGGTGCCGGGACGTGTCCAATAGTTTCCGTCTTTATCGGGCGGAACAACTCCGGCAACTGAAACTGCAGTGCACCAATTTTGAAATCATCGAGGAAATGCTTATCAAGCTTTGCAGCCGGCCAATCTACGCGAGGATATTAGAAATCCCCGTAGTTTTCGGACGCAGAAAGGCTGGGGTGAGCAAGCGGAATCTCTTTGGCTTTGCCTTGTCATATTTGTTCACGCTCCTAAAATTGGTGTGGTTCAAGTTGGCTATCCGCTTTGGTCGGGGATAGGAAAAAACGGTGTCTTGGCGACTATTGGTCACTGGCGGCTGTGGGTTTATCGGGGCGAATTTGGCTGCGGAAGGGCTGCGCCGCAGCCACAGCGTGGCTGTGCTCGACTCATTCCGTCGCCATGGTTCCGTCGAAAATTTGCGTTGGCTCCAATCCATGGACAGACTGGTTGTCCACCACGCGGACGTACGAGTTTACAATGACCTCCGCCGCGTTCTTGGCGAAACACGACCCGACGTCATTTTTCACACTGCCGGCCAGGTTGCCATGACTACCTCCATTTCCAACCCGCGACTGGATTTTCAGACCAACGCCCTCGGCACGCACAACCTCCTGGAGGCTGTGCGCCAGCTTGCGCCAGATGCAGTGGTGGTCTATTCTTCCACCAACAAGGTATATGGCGACCTGGCGGGCGTACGCTTTGTCGAGCAGGCCACCCGTTATACCACCCCCGACTATCCCGCCGGTTTTGATGAGTCGCTGCCGCTGGATTTTCGTTCCCCGTACGGTTGTTCAAAAGGAGCGGCGGATCAGTATGTGCTTGATTATGCCCGGACCTTCAACCTACGAACGGTTGTCCTCCGCCACTCGTCCTGCTTTGGCGGGCGTCAATTCGCAACCTCCGACCAAGGTTGGGTTGGATGGTTCATACAACAGGCCGTGGGAATCAAGCGCGGGACCGTGAAGGGTCCGATTGCGATTGCCGGCAATGGCAAGCAGGTGCGCGACATACTATACGCGCCGGATTTGGTGGAGTGCTATTTTTCCGCAGTGGACGGGATGGATAAGATCTGCGGCCAGGCGTTCAACATCGGCGGAGGGATGGCCAACTCTTTGTCCATTCTGGAACTCCTTGCGTTTCTTGGGACTGAGCTCGATGTCAGGGTTGCCGTCGCCAAAATGCCGCCACGGCCGTCCGATCAGAAAGTATTTGTCGCGAACACCCGCAAAGCCGCCGAACTCATTCACTGGCGGCCAAGAACCAGTAAGGAAAGCGGTTTACGGCAGATGATAGGGTGGGTACAGTCGACGACTTTTTAACCGGTAGGTCTCAAGCCAAATTGGAAATTTTCGTTCGGCCCGTTGGCAGTATCACGCGAGCTCGAGTTTTGCCGGGTTACGTGGGGCTCCAAGAGGCATCCAACTCTCAAGTGATTGTCCAGCCGCCGTCAACCACGAGGGTCTGGCCGGTCATGTAAGATGACGCATCCGAGGCCAGAAATAGCAGGGCGCCAATTAGTTCTGCGGGGCGACCAATGCGCCCCAGGCATGTCCGTTGACGCAGCCGATCCAGGAAGGCCTCGTCACCGCGCACCGCGTTGGAACCGGTATCCTGCGTATTGGAGAAGGGCCCCGGAAGAATGGCGTTGGCCCTGATGCCCGCGGGCCCCCAGAAGGAGGCCATGTACCGGGTCAAAGCCACCATGCCAGCTTTGGCAGCCGAATAGCCCGGTGGGTTTAGAAACGCCGTTCCTTCATACAGTTGCGGACTGGGAGCGACCAAGGCATACATCGTGGCAATGTTAATGATGCTGCCCCGGTGATGCTGCTTCATGGCCGGGGCCAGCTTTTGAGCCAGCAGCGCCGGCCAATAGACACCGCTGGCCAGGTGGCGAGTCCACTGATCTGCCGTGGCTTTTTCAAGGCTGCCCGCCGGCGTATTAAAGCCTGTGGCCGGACCAAGTTCATGGGCGTTGTTAATCAGAACCTCAATCAGACCCTCACGTTCCACGGTTTCGTCGAGAAGCCTGGAGAGACGCTCCGAATCATACATGTCGACCTGATAACAACGGACACGCTCTTCACCAAATTCCGAAGCCCACCGTCGGCCCTCCGTGTTAACCCGTTCCGAGCGGCCGAAGGCAAGCAGCCGGGCGCCGTTGGCCAGTAAAGCCGCGGCCATGGTCCGGCCGAGAAATCCGGATGCGCCGGTAAGGAGAACAGTCTTCCCGGACAGCGAAAAAAGTGATTTGGCCTGAAAATTCACCAGCAACTCCTTCCGCCGTCAATAATCAGGTTGGCGCCGTTCATGTAGGAAGAGGCGTCCGAGCATAAAAAGAGCAAGGCGCCTTGGTATTCGTTTAAATTCGCCATGCGGCCCATAGGAATCAGGCCGCTCAATCGCGCCACAAACTCCTCCGGCTGGCCGTTGTAGACGCCGCCGGGCGAGAGGGCGTTGGCGCGCACGCCGTGGTCAGCCCAATAGGTGGCCAGGTAGCGGGTCAGGCCGACCAAGCCAGCTTTCACCACTGAATAGCTTACAGGTTTGACGGGCTGACGTTCCTCCGGGACGCCTTCGCGGCGATAGAGCCGCTGATCCGGTGCGATCACCGCCAGATCGGAGGCGATATTCACGATCACCCCGCGCCCCTGCCGGGCCATCTGGGCGCCCAGTTCGCGGCTGCACAGCAAGGCCCCGGTCAGGCCCACAGCCAAATCCGCTTCCCAGACCTCCAACGGAAATGCTTCCAGGCGGCTGAAAGGTATGGCGCCGGCGGATTCGACTTTGGGATTATTGGCGGCGTTGTTGATCAGAATGTCCACGCGGCCAAATTGCGCCAACACTTTCCCGGCCATGACACGGACTTGATCGGGCTTGGTGATATCCGCCGAAATGCCGGAGGCGTTGACGCCGAAGGCGGAGGCCAACTGCTGAGCTTTAGCCTCTGGATCAGCCACGACCAGGTCCACCAGCACCGGGACACCGCCGGCGGAAGCGATGGCCTGGGCGTGCTGCGTTCCCAGCAGGCCGGCGCCGCCGGTGATGACGGCTACGCGGCCGGTCAGATCGAAAGGGTTCTTGATTGATGAAATGATATTCATTCCGTAAGGCCGCTCCAGTCTGCTGGTCAAGCGCGGCGCGTCTGGCCGCCATCGGCGATCAGGCATGCGCCGGTGATAAAGCTCGCCCGGTCGGAGGACAGGAAGACCACGGCATCGGCCACTTCTTCCGGTTTTCCGAAACGCTGCAAGGGCACTTCGGTGCGGATGTAATCCGCCACCTTCGCCGGGCTTGTGGCAATATGCCGGTCCCAAGATCCACCGGCAAACAGGATATTTCCGGGTGCGATGCAATTGATTCGCACGTTATATGAGCCAACCTGCCGGGCGATGGTCTTCGCATAATGAACGAGTGCGGCCTTCGCCACGCCATAGGGCGCTGGAGCGGCCGTCGATTCTATACCGGCGATGGAGGAAATAATCACGATACTGCCGTTCTTATGCGCCGTCATGGCGGGAAGCAGTTCCGTCACGAGGCGCACGGTCGCCCAGAGATTCATGTCGAAGGCCCGGTTCCAATCGTCTTCACCGATGTTCCAACCCGGTTTACCGGAGCCAGTGCCGATGTTGGCCACCGCGCAATCAACGCCGCCCCAGCGCTCCCGCACCTGGGCGAGCATCTTGCGTATCACCGTTAGGTCGGTGAGGTCGCCCACTACGGCCATGACGTGATCCGGGGTGAACTGTTGTTCGAGCCCGGCAGCGGTGGAACGAAGCGTTTCGGCGGTCCGTCCGGTGACTACCGTTCGACAACCCTCGGCGAGAAAGGCAGCCGCGATGGCCTTGCCGATGCCACGCGACGAGCCGGCCACGAACGCCACACGATCTTTAAGCCCCAGGTCCATATTGTGTGAAATCCAAAGCCTTAATATAGGAGCGAGCCGTCTGAAGATTTCGTCGCGCCCAGGGAAGCTCCGCGCCACTGTCACCACGGGCGACCTGAAGGATAAAATTTCCTCCGTAGCGGCGTACCCTCAGGCAATCAAACAGCGCCGGAAAATCGGCGTTGCCTTCACCGAGCGGCACGGTCCCGCCGCCGCGAACTCGATCTTTCAGATGCACGCTACCAATTCGGAAGCCATAAGCGGCGAATTCTTCCCGCACATTGTAGCCGAGCGAAGCGCTGTTGCCCGAATCGTAGTTTACCTTGACAAGAGAACAGGGCAATTTCGCAAGCAAGTCGGCAAATGCAGCCGGTGGAAGCGCGGTTTCCAGATGCAGCTCGATACCAGCTTTTTCCGCCGCCGACAGCGTATGGTCTATTGCCGAGAACACAGCTTGCGCGTCGTCGCTATCCTGTATCTTCGAGGCATCGACGAACGGAAGCACCACGCGTGTGATACCAGCTCGGTGGCACCGGCCAAGAAGCCAGCAAAGATGGTCCAGACGCTGGCTGGCGTCGGCTGGTGTTGCCCGTACCAGCGGAAAATCCATGAACCAATCCGCGCAAAGCGAAACGACACGCACACCATGAGCGTCCGCCACGCGCCGCATTTCCGCGATCCCCTCGTCCGTTTCCAGCGGGTTCACCCCCGCGCCGAAGGCATCGTATATCCACTCGATCGCTTCAAGTTTTACCTGCGCGGCCAGCGGAAACTCTTCCTGCCAGCGGCCGCGGGGAAAGCATTGCACGCACCCCCCTATGGGGGGCAACAAACGCCCTTGCATGATGCCCAGCATGGCCATGGCTTACTGTTCCGCCAACGGTTTAGGTTCCTGCGCCGTCTCTGCGTGAGCTTCACCCGGCACAAGGATTCTTCGTTTCGTTAACTTCTGTGGGCTTTGCGCGCCCGCCCTTCCTTCAGCTATGAATGGTTAACGCCGCCGCGTTCAACTCGACAAAGTGATGCCGGGCTAGCGCGGCCTCCAGTGCGGCCAAATTTGCGGTCACGAGATGCAGCAGGGCGTCGTTGGAGATGTTGCCGGTGGAGATGAGAAGGAGTTTTGGCGGCGTATTCCGCAACAAGAATGTCGTTACAAAGTCGCTGTCCTTTGTAACCAGCACCCGGTGTTGCCGGGCCGCCAGAACGGCGATTTCCCCGTCCGGCGTGCGGTTTCCGAACGGCAGGTCCAGCGTATGCACGGCGTCGTGGCCCGCCGCCGTCAAGCCGCGCGCCAACCGGCGTGGGAGCTGCGCATCCAAGATGAATTTCATGCCATCACAGACTCCACACGGTTAACACGGGCCAGGCGTGCCCCATAGGCACAAGCGGCGCGCACATCATCCGCCTCAAGATCCGGATAGTCAGCCAAGATCTGCTCGGCGGTCATCCCGCCGCTCAACAGCTCCAGAAGAAAGTCTACTGGATAACGCAGGCCGCGGATACATGGCTTGCCATGGCAGATGTCCGCGGAGACCGTGATGCGCGAAAGCAGGTTCTTCGAGCTCATATGAACAGACTACGACTTCAACGTCCCGCTGGCAAGTCCGTCTGGTGGGTTTTTCGGCCATGGAGCCCGGGGTGCCACGCTTTCCGGCGCCTCCGAAATAGGAAAAGGTCGAATTAGGGGCGCTGCGCGCATTTTGACCAACGCTCCGTGCGCAGCGCCGTCTACGGCAGCGGACCATCGTGCCGTCCGCCTGCTGCCGTGACGATACGCGAGGCATTCGCTCTTCATCGGGCTGAACGATTACTTCCACCACAATCGGGCTGGGCGAGAACAGGGCCGAAACTATCTACCGCGCATGGCGTCGGGATTCTCCACGCACATCGTCGGCAGGCGACTATGTGGAAATCGAATCAACCATACCAGTCGCCCAATGAACGGCCCCGGCGGCTGTGCTTAGCACTCCCGGCCAGCCAGCGTCGCCAGGAACATCGGCATCACCGGTATCGCTATCGTCGTTGTACCGCAGGAGCGTGCCGAAGGGGGTCAATGCCGCCAGCGGGTTACATTCCAACGGAGGCGCCCAACCGTGCTCGGCCAATAGATCCAACAGCGCCAGGATGCTATGCGTCCGGGGATATGGAATGCCATGCGCGCATAGAACTGATTTAAGGGCTTTTGCAACCGCCTGCTGCAGATGGAATCCTATACCCCAACCCGGGCTGGCCGTGTTTGCGAC
>JAJYFE010000046.1:23081-30831 GCA_021785435.1 Planctomycetota bacterium | reverse complement strand
GCCGAACCGGCTCTAGTCATCACCACCGCCGCGGTTCCCGGCCAAAAAGCGCCGGTGCTGATCACGGGTGATATGGTCCGGGCGATGCCGCCGGGCGCGGTGATCGTCGATCTGGCGGCCGGTCGCGGCGGCAACTGCGAGCTGACCCAGGCCGATCAGACCGTCGAAGTCCACGGCGTGAGCATTATCGGCGCGACCAATCTGCCGGCGGGGCTGGCGCCCCAGGCCAGCCTTCTGTACGCCAACAATATCACGAACCTCCTGTTGCATCTGTTCAAGGACAAACAGCTGGTTTTGAATCCGGGCGATCCGATTACGCGGGAAACGCTGGTCACGCGCGATGGAAAAGTAGTGCATGCGGCGGTGCGGACCGCGCTGGGGCTGACCGCGAATGACTGACCCGATGGAGGTTGGGGCCGCGGTCGTCGATTGTGGATTTCCGATGACAAATTCGAGATTTCAAATTTGACGTTTGAGAATGGCCGTTAGGTCGTGGAGCGGACTTATGAGCACAACCCTGGCTTCGAATCTTTTCGTTTTTATTCTCGCCGCCTTCCTGGGCTATGAGGTGGTACGGCGGGTTTCGCCGCAGTTGCACACCCCATTGATGGCGCTTACCAACGCCATCTCCGCGATTTCGGTCGTGGGCGCCCTGACGCTCGCCGGCGCCGGCTATGGGCACATTTTGCTGATTACGCTGGGCGCCATCGCCCTGGCCTGCGCCATGGTTAACGTGGTCGGCGGTTTTATGATCACCGACCGCATGCTCAAGATGTTCAAGAAACGCAAGGAAAAATAATGGTCCCGGCAAGTTTTCCCGCTTTAACGGGCCTGGTGGCGACGCTGGTGCCGCACGCCGCACCGCTGCCTTGGTATGTAACCGTCATCTACATGGCCGCGGCGGTAAGCTTCGTCTTTTCGCTGAAGTGGCTTAATTCACACAAAACGGCGCGGCGCGGCGTGAAAATGGGGGAAATCGGGATGGCCGCCGCCATCCTGGCTACCGTTTTTCTGCCTGAAGTGCGCCATTACAATTGGATAATCATCGCCGGCATCATCGGCTCCGGCATCGGTATTCTGCTGGCCGTGCTTACCCCCATGACCGCGGTTCCGCAGCAAACCGCGCTATCCCATGCCTTTGGGGCCTTGGCCGCCGCGCTGGTTGGCACGGCCGAATATTATTCGCAGTATTCCCACCTTACCCCGATGCATACCGGCGCCATCGCCTTTGAGAGCCTGCTGGGCTACCTGACTTTCACGGGCAGCTTAATCGCGGCCGGCAAACTTCAGGAAGTCCTTCCCACCCGCCCGATCAGCTATCCGTTTCAGAATCCGATCAATCTATCCGTACTCGCGCTGGCCGTGGCTTGCGGGATCTGGATGATCGTGTCACCGGCCCACGCCCTGCTGTATCCGCTTTTCATGGTTCTGTCGCTGCTGTTTGGCGTGCTGCTGATCATTCCCATCGGTGGCGGTGATATGCCTACCGTGATTGCTTTGCTTAACAGCTACGCTGGTCTGTCCGCGGCGGCCATGGGTTTTGTGGTCAACAACAAACTGCTGATCATCGGCGGTGCGCTCGAAGGGTCCTCCGGTTTTATCCTTTCGATGATCATGTGCAAGGCCATGAATCGTTCGTTTCTCAACGTCCTTTTCGGTCAGGCCAAAATTGAGAAGGCGGCGAAGGCGGATGATGTTTACGGCGGCAAAATTAAAACCGTCACCGCCGAAGAAATCGCCGATATTCTCGACGGCGCCCGGCGCGTGGTGATCGTGCCGGGCTACGGTCTGGCGGTCGCGCAGGCCCAGCACGCCACGGGGGAATTATTCGAGACCCTCACGGCCCGGGGGGTGGACGTGGAATTCGCCATCCATCCAGTGGCCGGCCGCATGCCGGGCCACATGAACGTGCTTCTGGCCGAGGCCGATATTCCCTATGACCATCTCAAGGAGATGGATCAGATCAATGAACAATTTGATGATGTAGACGTGGTGATCGTGAATGGGGCCAACGATGTGGTTAATCCCGACGCCCGCGATAATGCCAACAGCCCCATCGCCGGTATGCCGATTCTCAACGTGGACAAGGCCCGCACCGTGGTGGTCATCAAACGCTCCTTAAGCCCCGGTTTCGCCGGCATCCCCAATCCTCTTTTCGCCCGCGACAATTGCCTGATGTTCTTTTCCGACGGCAAAAAAGCCACGCTGGACATCATTCAGGCGCTCAAGAAAACTTAGAGCGGCGGCCAGCCGCCCCTCCACCTTTTCTTGTCCTGCGAACGTAAGCGCCGGGTCCGCCACGCCCGCCCGCGCAGCGGAAGCTTTCCAGTCTGCGGGGCTCGCTGGTCGTGTCACGAGGACGCGGCTAGACCGCGCGCACTTAAGATTGAAACATTGCTGGAAGGCCGCCATGGGGGCGGGTCCTCGCCGCAGGGAGTCGCCCCGCGGCGGCGGGTAAACCGGGGCGACCTGCCCGACTCAACCCAAGACTGGCGGCCTGGAAGGCCGCTCCCGAATGGGCGGTCCGCTGGTCCCGGCCGCGATTGTTTCAATCCTACGCGCCTGTGGTATAAGCAGGAACGCGGAATGAAACGGTAGTAAGTCGAGGGTCCGCCACGGTGGCCACACTCTGCCGTGCCGCCGAACCAGCGGACAAGCCACGGCACTTCGGGCTGTGTCCACGGGGGTGGATCTTCGACCCGCCGCGGGTGGGGGGCCACGGAGCGCTGCCGGCGGTCCAATGATTTATTCTGCGTTTCCACTTAGTTTATTGGACGCTGACCACATGCACGGCAGGTTGTTCTTGGCTGCTGTTCCTGGCCGATGTAGTCCAATCATCCAGGTCCCCGTCCGCCATCATCCTTCATCCCTCCGTCGTCCGTCGTTTCTCCGCCTCTTCCCCGCGTCGCCGGCTCCGCCCCATTTGGCCTTCACCTTGCCGCCACCTTCCGTGGCCCCGGGCCGTCGCCGTTCTTGCAGCGTAGGTCGAAGGCTCACCTCGGGAGACCATTCCAGAGGACGGCGCTTGTGGTTCAGCCTCTGACCAGCTCCCGCGCCACAGCGGGCCGTCGTTCCATCACGCAGCGGAACCGTTGCATCCTCTGCACTGAACCATTCGGGTTTCGCCGGCGTCAAGCCGCCACCGGTTTAAACGAGAAATGGGCCGATGCGCTACGACAATCCTGCCATGATCCGGAGCACCGCGGCAGGGATTTAACGGGGGCGCAGCACCCGGTCCAGTTGCGCCACGACCGCATGCAACAGAGCCAGAATGACCACCTGCGATTCCAGCCCGGGGACGAGTTTCCTCAGGGCCGTCGCCGGCGATTTCCATCACCGTGGCCAGCAGCACCAGCATAAGCTCAGGCTGCGGACCACCCATAAAAAATGATTGCAGCTGGTCGAGCGACCAGGTTTGCCGGCAGCGCGCGGCTGGGCGCAGGTTGCCCGTGAAGCTTCGTTCCAGGTCGGCGAAGGGGATATCAGGAGGGCGGCAGCCGGGCGGCATGTGGTACACCAGGGGTGCCGGATGCTGAAGTGGGCGTTCCTGGAGCCGGCGCACGGCGCTGTGGCAGCGATTCGCGGGGCAACGCTGAGATCGATCGGTCGGGCTTAAGCCACGGGGCGACCGATTGATTGCCCCCAACCTGTCCTGAAAATGGGGGGCGGGCATGGTGCAGAGACCCGGGGCGGCGCTGCGCTCTGCCCCGGCTTGGGTGCAAGGGTGAGCGGACCATGTGCATATTCCGCGGGGCGAAGACTCGCCTCTGGATAGTGTCCGCAGAGCATCATGGATGGTCCTGGACTTTGTAGCTTACAACGCCGTCGGGATGGTACGCTGTTCGACAATGGACAGGCCGAAACCTTCCAGGCCGTGCAGTTTCTTGGGATGGTTGGTCAATAGAATAAGCTGCTTTAAGCCGAGATCGCGGAGAATTTGAGCGCCGATGCCGAAATCCCGGCGTGTCATGACCGTCGGTTCGGGTACGGATTGTTCCGGACGGGCGCACGGTTTAAGTTCCCGCAAGCGTGCCAGCAAAGCCAGACCGCGAGATTCCTGGCGCAGGTAAACGACGGCGCCGCGCCCCTGCGCTTGAATCAGCTGCAGGGATGCGGCCAACTCCTGCCCACTGTGGGTGAAACCGGCGCGGAAGACATCGCCCAAAAGATGTTCCGAGTGCACGCGCACCAGCGTGGGCTGCTCTTGCAGGCGCGGGCGGTTGGCGGTCGGATCCCGGCGGCCTACGCCTCCGCAACAGAGCGCCACATGCAGCAGCGGATCCTGGACTGTTTCGTAAATATGCAGATCGAACGGCCCGAAGGCCGTGGTCAACTGGGCCGATTCAATGCGCCGCACCAGCGTTTCCCGGCGCAAGCGATATTCGATCACGTCCGCCACCGAGCAAAGCAGCAGGTGATGCCGGCCGCAGAATTCCTCCAACTGCGGTAGACGGGCCATACTGCCGTCCTCGGCCATGATTTCAATGATCACTGCGGCCGGATACAAGCCGGCCAAACGTGCTAAGTCCACAGAGCCTTCGGTTTGCCCGGCGCGCTCCAGAGTTCCACCGGGACGGGCCTGCAGCGGGTTGACATGGCCGGGCCGACATAGATCATCGGGCGTGGATTTCGGATCGATGAGCACTTGAATGGTTTTGGCCCGTTCAGCGGCGGACACCCCCGTCGTAATGCCAAAGCGTTTTTGGGCGTCGACGCTCACGGTAAAGGCGGTACCCAGGGGGGCGGTGTTTTCCGCCGTCTGCGGATACAACGCCAGGCGGCGGCAGGTTTCGGGCGCCAGGGCCACGCACAGAACGCCGCGGGCCTCCCGCAGCATGAAATTGACGATCTGCGGCGTAACGAATTGCGCCGCGCAAACCAGATCGCCCTCATTTTCGCGGTCTTGGTCGTCGACCAGCACCACCATGCGCCCGTGGCGCAAGGCGGCGAATACGTCTTCGAGGGGAGCGAACCCCATAGACTTGCCCTGGCTTGGAAATAACCTGTAACCTCTCATGCCCGGCGGACCCCGCAGGAGCATGAGAATATGTGTCTCCGATTCCTGATCCTGCGCATGATCGTACTTCATGGGCAAGTGCCTGTCGATGTAGACCAGGATCGGAAGCAAGGTCAGGAATAGCTCCCCTCCGGTTGCGCCCATTCACCGTGCTGAAGGTCGCCGTAGCGACTCTTCGACACGGTGCTTGCCGTTCCGCTCTTCCCGCACCGCTGGAACCTAACCGCCAAAACCTAAGACCTATCTCCGCCGGTTCATCTTGAACCATCGGGATTGGTAACCGTTCGCGGGCAAGAAGTGGCAAAATAATAGAGGTTAGGCGTGGCTAGGCCGGAAAACCCCCAACTCGCGGTAGCGAGTCGCCCGCGGCGACCTGGGCCTTGGCCCCGGCGGAGGTCCGGGGTGCGGGCGGCATGGGCGGCATGAATGCCGCCGGATAAGGCGGAGGGTTGAGGTTTTCCCGAAGGAGTTCCCTGTGAACGGTTACCGGGATTGAAGCTCGGTGCTTCCAATCCCTTTCCGCCGTGTCGTTGGCGCTTGGCCCTAGGTGGTTTACCCGCGCGTTTTCGTTGTCGAATACACCAGTGCGGCGTCGCCCTACGCCATTAAATACAGCCTCAAGCAGCTGAAGTCAAAGAAAATATTTGGTATCCGCCCCCGAACGGGTTGTACATTTCGCCCACCGCGCAGTCACTGCGGCAAAGATGGAATCAGCCGGACGCCGGACAGCCAAGAGAGCCATGCCGAGAGAACCTCTCCGTGACAGTGCCCGAGCGGCAGGGCCGGTTCAGGGCGTGACGAGGCCGTGGGGTTGGATGAAGGTCAGGCCGCTACGACCTTGGGCCAGATTCCAGATGATTTTTCGGGCTTCGCCATGCACCCGGCCCAGGGTGTCGCTGAGCACAACTTCGCCGCCCGGGGCGCTTTCAGCGACGGCTTGCTGCCGGATGGCGCTGAATTGCAGTTTCTGGGCCGCCAATTGCAATCCCATCAACTCCAGCGTCGCATTCCGCGCGTTGACCGCAGCCAAACGCCCGGCACCCCCCAACACCGGTTCAGCCACGGTGGTTCGCGGCGACTGACTTAATTGCACCCTTAATATCCGGGCCCGCATCAACACCAGACCTGAATTGGGATCCCGGTAGGGACTTTTGCCGCCAAGCGTCGGCAACGGCCGCAGCGGCTGATACACCAGTCGCACGTGGCCGTGCATGGAAATAATCGCCTGGCGCACGTTGTATTGAAGCAGCCGCCGCCAGCTTAGGGCGCTTCGTCCACCGCCGAGAAGCGCGTTGCCGTGGGGGTTCTTAGGAGTGGCAAAATCCTCCAGGAGCATATGGCCCGGCACCGGAATGCGCAGCCGGTTGGTGACGGCATTGTAATCCAGGCGACGACAGCGCAGGTAAAGTTGGGTTCGGAGTTGGCCCGCCGGGGTAAAGCTGGCGTCGCGGGCAATCACCGGGGCGCCCGCAGCCGGTGCTACGGCAACCAGCCGAACCAAGTGCCGGGCGCCGCGGCCGGTGTGACTAAAATAAACGGTCATGCGCCGGCAGCGAAGACTGCTGGAACGCCCCGGTTGGCCGATGAGCTGCGCTGCGACCCCGCCATAAAAATCCGCCCGTCCTTTAGCGCCCGCAAAGGCCATGTGGCCGCGCCAGGCCAGCCGCACCCGCGCCAGCGGCGCTGCGGAGTGCCGCGGCAACGCACTCTGGGCAAGCCCGACGGCTGTAGGTCCGCCTTTGACTGTGCTCGCCGGTATTCCAGCGCCCGGGCGTGGCCGTGTTACCTTGCCACCGGCCGGCAGGAGTCTGTCGGCGGCAGGGGCCGCGCGGTGCGGCAACGCACCGGGTTGAAACGCGGTGCTGGCCAGTCCGCCGCCCGCCAGGTTGCTCCACAGCGTCAAGGTACCAGGCCCCGGTGTGGCCAGTTGCTGACCCTGTCGCCGCAGCAGGATTTTGGCCGCGGTAAGCTCATCGCCGGCTTGCCGCAACATTGGAATATTTTTCCCGGATGGATCGGTCGTCAGCACGGCGGTACCGGTGCGGTTATTAGCCTGCAGGGCATAGCCGGTGGCCAGGATGGGGCGCCCGGCGCCCAGCAGGTGCAACTTCATATCTCCCCAGGCCCTGAAACGGGTGACCTGATAGTGTCCCATCGGCATGGTCGCTGGCCGGGCGGCCTGGCGCGGCGCCGCCACCAGGGCGGCCCGCAAATTCGCGGCCGTTAAAAGATAACGTGGCGCGACGCCATGGGGCCGCTTCGCCGCCTGCCGCAAGGCCACCGTCACCTGGCCGGTGGCGCGCAAGTGGGCCGGTTCAATCAGGCCGGTAAGGGGCGCACGGGCCGTGGTCACGACCAGCCACTGGCAGGCCAAACGATTCCGTGCGCCACCCGCGACTCCAGTCTGCGAAACGATGCGCACGTCGCCTTGCGCCTGTAAGCTGGAAAGCGCCTGCGGCTGGCGGGGATTCGTCGTGCGAACAATGTTCGCCTGCAGCGTGGCGGCGTGTACGGTCAAGCCGCGGCTTTGCATTTCCACTTTTCCGGCGATAGCAATGCGGCGAAGGAAAAGCTTCGCCGGTCCCTGGCCCACCCCCCCGCCCCCGGCGGGTGACAAGACCAGACGCAGCGTTTTCAACCACGATCCGGTCCAAGTTCCCCCAGCGGCGGCGGCGTGCAAACGCCAATGGCCTGGGCCACGCAAACTTAGCCGGCCGCTGCGCCTGGCGTAAG
>JAJYFE010000046.1:0-23071 GCA_021785435.1 Planctomycetota bacterium | reverse complement strand
GTTAAGTACCGGCAGGTAATATGCCCCAGCTTGGGCTGACGGAAGGTGAGGGGGGAAAGCCCGGCGGCGCGCATGGTTAGCAATTCCGTCGCGGTATCGTAAGCGACCACCGCGGCGGAGCCGTCACCTCCCGCCGCGTCGTGCATGATCACGGGATGCCCGGCGCGGCCGGAGGCGCGTAACCGCACGTCCCGGGCATTGACCAGAGGCGCCGTGCCGGGCGGCGCTGGGCGGATCACTAGCGGGCCGCGCCAGGTTACGACCAAGTCATGCGGACCAATCGGCCTTAACGATGCCGGGGAAATGGTGGTTGGAACCTGGCTTCTGGTTTCTGGCTTCCGGGTTCCCGTTGTCGGTGCCCGTGTCGCATGGTTGATCGCCCGTGGCCTCCCGCGTTCCACCTTTCCTTGGGGCTCGGCGTTTTCAAGCACGGAGGGCGGGGAGGCACTGGGCATAAGCCCCAGCGTCTGGGCGAAGAGAATCCGAAGCCGATGGGCTTGCAGCGTGCGGTTGCCTAGCGCCACCTGAACGTGTTGGCCAAAAGTCAATTGGTATACGGTCAGGGAAGGGTTCACGGCGGCGGATGGGTGCGGCGCGGCGGGGGCCGGCGAGCCGCGAAGTTGCTTGACGGTCGCCGTTGGTTGCGTAAGCTTTTCGGCCAACGGCTGTCCCGACGACGTCGAGGGCGCGGCTCGGTTGGTCCGCGCGCGGCTGGCTGCGTTGTGCCGGGCGCGTGGCGCGCCGGTTTCTGCACCGGCGGTCGCGGCAGAGATATTCCGCACGACCAAGCGATGGCCACGGGCGATTTGCAGATACTCCAGCCGTTTGGTGCGCACGTTGATTTCAGCGGTCAAACCGGCGCCATTAAAGGACATCCGATCGCTGCGCAGCCGCACCGAACCGGCACTGGTTACCAAACCAGTCTGATAATCAAAATGGACCGGTCCGGCGAGCCGGATTTGCAACTGGCCGGGGCGGCGCGCCGCCCCAGCGCCCGTGAAAGATCTCGTCGGACCTAGGGTGATAGTCGGATGACCCGCGAGGGTGCCGCGGCGGGGATAAATCTTTCCGCTTAGCGGCCCGCCGATCTGATCCACCACCATGTCGCCGGTCTGGCCCGTGATGCGCACGGATTGGTCATGGGCGCCATAAAACTGAATTTGCGGATGCACCAACCGGTAACGACCGTGGCCTTCGGGGGTGGCGTGCCGACAACGCAGGACGTACAGCAAAATCCCGCGGGCGTTGCGGGTTTCAATGACCAGGTGGGACGCGCCGACGCCCGTTTGTACCGGGGTTGGAGTCAGGTGTCGGCGCGCTAACGGGGTTCCGGGCGGAAAATATTCATGGCGCACCCAGTGGAGCACCACCAGCGCAATAAGGAAGCAAATCAGATAGAGAACAATTTTCTTACGCATCGTTTGGCTCCACAACCGACGGGTAGGCCTCGCGGGCGCCGGCCGGGGGCGGTGGTCGCGGTCCGCGTTGGGAAATCCACCACCGGACTATCGTGCGGTGCACACCCCGCCCACCGGGTCCCGGCGTGAGCACCACCTGATGACGGGCTGGCCGATCCACAGGGGCCAAGCCACCAGCGGACGATCAGGTCGCCACGAAATCGCCACGGGCATGCCTTTAGACGACTCAATAAAGTCCGGTTCACCCCCGGCGAGGTGACCGGTGCTCAGGCATACCGGGCCAACGCCTGTTCCCAGAGGTTCATGCGCTTGCAAAGCCATTCTATGGCGTCGCGCACAGCGCCGTAGCCACCGGGATATTTGGTCACATACCGCGCCACCGCGCGCACTTCTTCGGTGGCATCGGCCACGGCGATGGGGCACCCGCAGCGCCGCAGCACCGGCAGGTCCGGGAGATCGTCGCCGATGTAGGCCGTTTGCGCGTCGCTGAAGCCCAGTTGTTCCAGCAAGTCGGCATAAATCTCAACCTTGTTGGTGACATTCTGGAAAACATGCTGAATGCCCAGTTCTTCTGCGCGGTGCTGCACGACCAGGCTTTCCTTGCCGGTCAGCAACGCCACCTGGCGGTTCAGCCGCCGCCAGATCACCAGGCCCGTGCCGTCGCGCACATGAAAGCGTTTAATCTGCTGGCCGCTGTCGTCGCGAATGATGCCGCCGTCGGTAAGCACGCCGTCGACGTCCAAAACCAACAACTGAATTTCCGGGCTTAACATTGCCGGCGTTTCGCCGCGGGCCGCGGCCGGTTCAAGTTCGTTCACGTGGGTATTCTCCGTAAGTAGGCGTTTTGGGCCGACCAAGACGGTTCCGTCAGGCGCAGGTCGGCTACCCATAAGCCAATCGCATTTGGCTGTTCGCCACGGCTTCTCCGAGCGGCTGACCTTTAAGATTGCGCAAGTCAACGACGGCTCCAAACTGGCGGAACACCGAAAAGAATCTCTCCAACCGGGTTCCCCAGTAGATCATGGCACAGGACATGGGCGCACCTGTACCGGCGTTTTGGCCATTCACCAGGAACTTGAGGCGCGTGTCGTAGAGGAAGCAAACCGCCGTGGCTTGGCCAAAGACATAGTTCTTCCAGTGACTGGTGTTGGTGGCTACAGGGACGAGCGCCAGAACCTCGGATCGATGGTGGGTATGCGCCATGGCACATCGCGCCAACCATTTCTTTATGGACGTACCGTACCGTTTGTCTATTCCGTAGGGAGGATTGACGTAGATGGTCGGGAAATTCCAGCTCTCCTGCAACCCATCGTGGGTGGGAAGGCAATATTCCGTCCGGGCGCCCACAATCGAGTACGCATTAGAACAAGGATCTAAATCGATGTGTCCGCCAAAGAACTCCCGCACGGCCTGGACGTACTTGGCCGGTGTTCCCCAGTCCTGGCTAAAGGTATTAAGTGTGCGCCCTGCGGTCATGCGCCAATCTCCGGCAGTTTCTTATTTTTCAGAACCGTTAATTCATCTTTGAGAACAGCCAATCCCTTTCCGCGCGGGGCGATGACGTTGAACCAGTTTGCAATCGCGTCCGCGTGATCCGCGAAATAAGATTGTAACGCCGCATCGGCACCCAGTGAAAGCTGAACCTTCGTGAATCGATTGTGTCGTTTCCCGCCCCTGTAACTCGCGACGAAAGCGTCTCTCGCCGCGGCGACTGCCTCTTGCGGATTCAGCAGAAGATCATCGACAAACTGGGCAATGCCCGTGTCCGTAAGAAACAAGAGCCAATCGTATGATTGGGCAAGGATTTTCAGTTCTTTATTGTGGTGCGCAGAGGTGAACCAGTTACCGTGGTTGCTGACGACGCCCACGGCAAGGATAAGACGGGAGAACAACTCCACGTCATCGGAGGTAATAATTTCCGCCATCAGGGAATAGTATTCTTCGCATCGGAACGTGCCATCGCGCTTTTGGATCAACCCGCCAACGCGCCCGTCGTTCAAGCGTACCTTCTGCAGGGAGGAAATCGCCTTGGCGACGTAAGCTCCCTGCTTGGCCTTCTCAATGGTTTGCGGCCCTTTTTTTGTTCCCTCCTCCACACCCACTCGCTTGCATTCAAAAATTGCGAATGGTTCGCCGCGGAGCACCGCCAACGTGAGGCGCCCTCCCTGGCCGTCGAAGTCGTCCAGGTAAGCGTTGACAAAGTACCGGCCGGTGTCGCAGATGGTACATGAATTGCGGAGGATCAAGTCTTTCGTCAAGAGGGCGTTTGACTTGGGCGGTCCCGCCTGAACTCGAAGCACGGGAAAGGCTTCATGTTTCAGGATCTTTCTTGCCGTCAAAGGAAGGATTTCACGCTTGAAGCTTATGCTCCCCAAAATCGTCGCGGAATGAAGGCTGTACTCGACATTGTGCGTGATGTCGGCATTTGCAAACTCCGGAAGCTGCCTTTCGATGGCGGTGTGTCGCTCGAATCCCCAAGACTTTAAACAGTAAAAGGTAATTATCTCCACGAGCGTTCCCAGCGCTCGCCCTGCCGCCTTTTTTGCATCCTTGGCGTAGTGGAAAACGTCCTTGGCTAATAGATTTTGAAGACTGTCAACAGAAGCGTACGGCATATCGTTTTGTTTCCAAGGCCGGGGCGCAGGGCCCGCGGCCTGTCCCGTTATTCCACCAGCCGCAGCGCCAATACATCCTGCACATCGATCAGACCGACCGGCTTATCGGCTTCATCGACCACTGGCAATTCGTCGATGCGGTATTGATTGAGGAGCGCCAGGGCCTCGCTGGCCAGGGCATCCCGGCGGATTCGTTTGGGATGGGCTGTCATCACCGCCGCCACGGGCCGATCCAATAAATCGGCGAACTGCACCAGGCGCCGGCGCAGGTCGGCGTCGGTAAAAATTCCCGCCAATACCCCCTGCTCATTGACCAACATTAAGGCCCCGGCGCGGCGGCCGGAAGGCTTGTCGCGGGCCAGCGCTTCGCGGACCGAAAGATTCGCCGGGGCGGTGGCCGCATTTTCCCCCACGCGAAAACTCATCACCTCGCCGACCCGCAGCAGCTTTCGGCCCAGCGCACCCCCCGGATGAAACGCCGCGAAATCTTCCGCGGAAAATTTCCGCAGGCTCATCACCCCCAGCACCATCGCATCGGCCACCGCATGGATGCAGGCCAGGCTGGTGGTCGGTGCCAAACGCAGCGGACAGGCTTCTTCGATGGCTCCCAATTCCACGGCAATGTCCGCCAGCTTGCCTAGACTGCCGCCGCGGCGACTGGTCAGGGCGATGGCCGGTACGCCCAGGCGTTTTAGATGATCCAGCAGGCGGATCAGTTCATCCGTCTCCCCGCCATAGGAAATCAGCAGGGCGATGTCGTCCCGGCGCACCCGCCCCAGGTCGCCGTGCAGTGCTTCCACCGGATGTAGAAAGTGTGACGGCGTGCCCGTGCTGGCAAAGCTGGCGCTGATGCGCTGACCGGCCAGACCGGATTTGCCCAATCCGCTTACCACCACCGCGCCCGGCTTCTCCGAGGCGGTGTGCGCATAAATGGCGGTGATAGCCGCGGCGATGCTTGCATCCAGCCGGTCGGCAAGCTGCAGCACGCTCTGCGCCTCGGCACGCAGCACCTGCCGGGCCTCGGCCAGAAGTTGCTTGCTATCCACGGAAACCGCGTCTTTCATCATGCCCGCTAACAATAAACGATTCCGCCCAGCCCCGCCAGCGGCAGGAGCAACGCCGACGGCTATCGGGACTATCGGGATTGCGAGGGGCGCGGGAGCCGCCGCTGGCGTTGGCATTCGAGACACACTTCGCGTAGATTGGCCGTCGGGAAGGGACCTTAGGTCCAAAAAGCGCGCCGCTTGGCGTGAATGCCGCGGCGGTGCTTTTCCTGCTCGACGACCCACCACAGGAGAATGTGACCATGACCGATTCGATCAAAACAATCGTGCTGGCCTATTCCGGCGGATTGGATACCTCCGTGATTCTGCCTTGGCTGAAGGATCGTTATCCTGGCTGTCGGGTGGTCGCATTTGCCGCGGAGCTTGGCCAGGGCGATGAATTGGCGGGCATTAAAAAGAAAGCCCTGGCCAGCGGCGCCGACAAGTGCGTGGTCATGGACTTGCGGGAGGAATTCGCCCGGGATTATTGCTTTCCCCTGCTCCGCGCCGGAGCCGTTTATGAACACCAGTATCTGTTGGGGACATCCATCGCCCGGCCGCTCATCGCCCGGCATCAGGTGCAGGTGGCGCATCAGGAAGGGGCTGACGCTGTTGCCCACGGCGCCACCGGCAAAGGCAACGATCAAGTGCGCTTCGAGCTGACCTACATGGCCCTGGGGCCGGAACTGAAGGTGGTGGCGCCCTGGCGTGATCCGCGTTTCGAGCTGCGCAGCCGCGAGGCAGCGGTGGCCTATGCCAGGAAAAAGGGGATACCGATTGCACAGACGATCAAAAACATTTACTCGCGCGACCGCAATCTCTGGCACATTTCCCACGAAGGCGCGGACCTGGAGGATCCGGCCAATGAACCCAAGGACGATTTGTGGGTGTTAAGCACGCCTCTGAGCAAGGCGCCGAATAAGCCAGAAATGATCGGCGTGGATTTCGCCGGGGGGCTTCCCGTGGGGGTGAATGGCCGCCGACTGGCAGCGCACCAGATTATCCAGCAACTTAACGTCGCGGGGGGCCGGCATGCCGTCGGTCAAAGCCACCTGGTGGAAAATCGGCTGGTGGGAATCAAAAGCCGCGGGGCGTATGAGACGCCGGGGGGAACGATTTTGCTAGCCGCCATTCGGGGTCTGGAATCAATTTGTCTGGAACGTGATTTGCTGCATTACAAGCAACAGCTGGCGCTCAAGTACGCCGAGCTGGTTTATTACGGCCAATGGTTCCATCCGCTGCGCGAGGCACTGGATGCCTTTATGGCGGCGGCCATGCGCTCGGTGACAGGCCGGGTGAAGCTGCGCCTGTTCAAGGGGCACGCCACGGTGGCGTCCGTGGAATCGCCGCAGAGTCTGTATCGCAAGGATTTGGCCAGTTTCACCATGGGCGCCGAATACGACGGCCAGGACGCCAGCGGCTTCATCAAGCTGTTCGGTCTGCCGATGAAGGTGCGGGCGTTGGCGCAAAAGAAGTAATCCATTCTTCCAGCGCGGCGGCGGCGGCCGGCTCAGCCATCTGCCGCGGCGGATGCTTCATCAACGCGGCGGATACCGCGGGAATAGCCCCACCGAGGTCCTTGGCCAAGGCCAGCGCCGCGCAGCGAATCGCGTCCACCACCACGCCAGCGCTGTTGGGTGAATCTTCCACGGATAATTTCACATCTAATTCCATTGGCAAGTCCGCGAAGCCGCGGGCGTTCAGGCGGATATAACAAATCTTGTTGTCCGCCAGAAAAGCCACATAATCCGACGGGCCGATGTGTACGCGCCGCTCATCGAAGTCCTTCCGAAGCTGGCTGGTGACGGCTTGCGTTTTGCTAATCTTTTTGTTCAGCAACCGGGTTCGCTCCAGCATGTTCAGAAAATCGGTGTTGCCGCCGAAATTCAGTTGATACGTAGAATCAATACTCAGGCCCCGGCTTTCGGCCAGAGCCACCAACTGGCGATGCACGATGGTGGCCCCAAACTGCGACTTGACATCGTCGCCGATCAACGGCAGGCGGGCTGTGGAGAAGCGCTCCTGCCAGCACCGGTCACTGGCGATGAAGACCGGAATGCAATTGACCATCGCCACGCCTGCGTCCAGGCAGGCTTGGGCGTAAAGCTCCGTCGCCGTCTGGGCGCCCACGGGCAGATAATTCACCAGAATATTGGCGCCGGTGTCGCGCAGCACTCGCACTACTGCGGCGGGCGCCGTTGGCTCCGCCCGGTCATCCACCTCCACGTGCTGGGGTAAAGAGGCATCGCGCAGATGCGCCGTCACGCCGTCGCCGAGCGGCCCGGGATGCACCACGGCCCCATCGTCGTCCGGGTCCGGGTAGAAAACACGGCTGTTGTTAGGCGGCGCGAAAATCGCCCGGCCCACCGGCAGGCCGATCTTGCGTTTATCTACGTCAAAGGCACAGGCGAGGTGAATGTCGCCAACGGCTAATCCCCCCAACGCCGGATGCATCAAACCGACGATAGGAGCGCCGCGGCGATAATAGGAAATTCCCTGCACCAGTGTGCTGGCGCAATTACCGACGCCGACAATGGCAATGCGCGGCGATGGAATCATTGGCGGTCCGCGTTTTCAAGGGCGAGGCAGCTATAAGCGGTCACCAGGTCCCGATGGCCTTCCAGCCAGCGCTTCGCCCATAAATTTTTCCAGGCGCCGCTTTTCAGCTGCAGCGACGCCAATTGCCGATGCAGTTCCGGCCGCCAGTGGTGGCGGATTCCATCCACATCGGTGATGGTTTTGACCCCCAGGGCGTGCAGCGCCCGTCCGAACATGAGGTAGTAATAGAACAATCCCATCCGGCTGCCCCCCGTGCCGGGGTTGGATTTAAGCGTCCAATGGCCGCGAATCCAGCGGATGGCGGCTTTCACCCGGGGATCATTTTTCGTCAGCCCACAGTAGACCATGCTTTTCAGGCCGGAATAAGTCATCGTGCCATAGGCGGTCCAACGGTAAGGAAGATCACCTCGGGCGGTGCGGGCACCGCGCAGCGTATCGTGATTGCCGAAACTACTGCCACCGCCGTTAACCGGCGTGTAGATGAAGCCGCCGTTGTGCGTGCCCCTGGCCCAGGGCAGGGGATTGGTTTCGCTGTTTTCCTGGCAGCGGGTCACGAACACCAAGGCCCGCCGCAGGGCGGGGTTGGTCGGTGGAATGCCGCTGTCGTGCAGCGCCGCGATGAAAAAAGAGGTATTGGAAAGATCCGGCCGATCATGGCCATAACCCACCCCCCCATACCAGGAGCTGTTTTTCGTAATCACACGTCCCTGGCTGTTCTTTTGGCCGGCCACATGCTGCAACGACATCAGATAGCGCTGGGCGGCTCGGATTTGCGCCTGATAGCGGGTCCGCGGCAGAACGGTCAGCATGCTCAGCACAATGCTGGTGTTGTAGTTTTGCAGCATCCCATGCACATAAAAGCCTCCATCCACCTGGCGCGTGCTTTCGATATAGCTTAGCGCGCGCATGACATGCGGATCATCCGCCGGGTAGCCTGCGCGGATCAGTGCCCGAATCACCAGGGCGGTGACAGCGGGACCGACCTGCGGCATCCAGGCCCCGTGCGGCCCCTGGTGCGAAAGCAAATACCGCAAACCCCGGGCCAGCACCGGATCGACTCGATAGAGCGGCTTACGTGCCGGCGCGGCCGCGACCGCGCCGCCGGCCACCGTCAGTATCATCAAGGAAACGACCTGGGCGGCAAGGAGCTTCATCCGATGGTTCATGGTTGCACTCCGATCAACAAAGGGCAAGCGCCCGGGGGGGCGTTTCGTTCCAGCCCGGCATCCATCAGCGCCGCCGCGCTGACTTATTATATCTGCCTCGGCGATCGATTCACCCCTGGCCCCGAAGACGAGGGTTGCAAGCCTGGCTGCGCCAGTGTATACTGGCTTGATACGGGAGAGTAACGCCTGATCTGGGATGCGCTCTTAGGTGGCGGGTTTGCGCCGCAGATGTAATAATCTGGCGGCGCCGCCTCTTTTCAATTAGCTTGGGCAGTGATAAGACCAGCGAAGACCAGCGCCCACGCCGCCGTGATGGGCATTGCCCATCGGGGAGCATCGGCCTACGCGCCAGAAAATACCGTCGCCGCCTTTGACGAAGCCATTCGGCTCGGCGCTGCGGCTGTGGAGTTCGACGTGCGCTTAACCGCCGATGGCATCCCGGTCGTGCTGCATGACGCCACCCTAGATCGCACCACCAACGGCCACGGGGCGGTGGCCAGACGGACCTGGGTGGAGTTGCTGCGGCTGGATGCGGGATCCTGGAAGCACCCGCGTTTTGCCGGCACACGCATCCCCACCGTCGATGAAGCCCTGCGGGCCATGGATCGCCGCGCGATCCCGGTGCTGGAATTAAAAACACCCCTGGATCCGCAGCGGCTGCAGAGGCTGCTGGCCGATCATGCGGTGCTGGACCACGCGGTGGTGCTTAGCTTCCAGGCGCCTCTGTTGGCCAAGCTGCACCGGTGCATGCGCCGCCTGACGTTGGGGTTGTTGGCGAACCGCTGGCGCCCTGGTCTGCCGCGCCTTTGCCAACAGGTGGACGCGCAGATTCTGGCCTTGTCGTATTCCGCGCTGACGCGGCAACGGGCGCAGAGGGTTGCGGGTGAAAAACGGCGCCTATGGTGCTATACCGTCAATGATGTCGCTGCCATTGCCGCTTGTACCGCCGTGGGGGTGGAAGGCGTAATCACCGACTATCCGGATCGGATCGGCGCGCGGCCCAAGACGTAAGCGATGACACCAAAAGTTTAGGAGTCAAACCTTTCGTGATCGATAATGAAACCACAGGCTTGCTGGAAATAGCGGAAAAGGGTTGCGGCTACCTGCGCCAGGAGAAACGCCGGTTCAAGCCGGTGCCGGCCGACCCGATCATCCCCGCGGAAATGATCGGACAGGCTCATCTGCGACCAGGACTGCTGATCACCGCGCGCACCAAAGCCCCCCTGCGCGGGCCGGCACCGCAGGTTACCGAGGTGCTGCGCATCAACGATCAACCGCTGGAGGATTACTGGCAAAGGCCGGCCTTCAGCGATTTAACCGTCATCGACCCGCGCGAACGCATCCACCTGGAAACGCGCGGCGGGCCACTGGCCATGCGCATCATGGACCTGCTGACGCCCATTGGCCGCGGCCAACGCGGCCTGATCGTCGCGGCGCCGAAGACCGGTAAGACCACGCTGCTCAAACAGATTGCCCAGGCCACGCTGACCAATCATCCGGACATGAAGGTCTTCATTTTGCTTATCGACGAGCGGCCGGAAGAGGTGACCGATTTCCGCCGCACGCTGGCCGCGGAGGTCTGGGCCAGCAACAACGATGAAGACGTGCCTTCCCATGTGCGCACCGCCCGCACGGTGATCGAGCGGGCCAAACGGATGGTGGAATTCGGCCATCACGTGATGGTGGTTCTGGATTCGCTGACGCGCCTGGGCCGGGCGTTTAATCATTATGTCGGCAGCTCCGGCCGGACCATGAGCGGCGGCGTCGATTCGGCGGCGCTGCTGGAGCCGCGGGCCATCTTCGGCGCTGCCCGTAATATCGAACACGGTGGTTCGCTGACCATCATCGCCTCCGCTCTGATCGACACCGGCAGCCGTATGGACGACCTGATCTTCCAGGAGTTCAAGGGCACCGGCAATATGGAACTGGTGCTTTCCCGCAAGCTGGCCGACCGACGCATTTGGCCGGCGCTGGATCTGCCCGCCTCCGGCACGCGCAAGGAAGAATTGATTTTCTCGGCCCAGCAGGCGCAAAAAGCGGCGCTGCTGCGCCGCGAGCTGGTGCAGCGCGATCCCGTCCGGGCTATGGAGGGCCTGTTGGCGGCCCTTAAAAAGTTTCCCACCAACGCGGAATTTCTAAATAGCTTCGGCGCACCACCGCGGCGCTAATCCGAATTTTATGATCACGGTCATGGACCCAGCGCGGCGGAGTGGCAACCAAGTGGGAGTAGAGAATGAATCACTGGATCGCCAGCGGTGCTCCATGGCCCCCTTCAGTAATTCGAATCTCCTTATTGCTCCGTGCCACAATCTCCGGGTTTCTTCGCGCCGCGCGAAGATTGTGGCGCGCAGGGAATCTCCGGTTTCCAGCGGAGAATCCACCCCCGGGCAGAGGTCGCCAAAGGCGACTTTGCGACGCGGGGGCTATGTGTTTGGTTGCGGCGCAGTTTAGTCGCCACGACGACCTGCGCTGGGCCATCTGTGTCCCGCTCCGAAAATACCGGAGTTATACTCTTCATAGCCCGGAGGTCGCCGCGGCGACCTTGGGGTTACGACCTTTTCGTCGTCCTCCGCGCCCCGGAGTTTACCCCGCCGCGGCGGGCGCTCTCCGCAGTTGAACATCGTCCTTTGCGGCTTCGCGTGAGCTCGTCCCCCGGTTGCACATGCCGTCGGGCCTACGGCACATCGGAATGTGCCTACTACGGGGCTGTTCCGGCACGTCGGAGCGGGTCCAGCGGGGCGGATCTTCGATCTGCTACGGCGCACAATCAAAAGTCGAAAATCGAAAATTTCCTCGCGGCTAGGCCGCGCTGGGATCTCCGCCAACGCTGTGGCTCGGTGGTGCCAAGTCCGAGCTAAGCCGAATTTTCCCCATGGAACAAGCAGAGTTGCTCGCCGACCAACGGCGCCCGACCGGGCAGTCCCAGCCATTCCGTGCGTTCATCCTGGTGGGCCAGGGTCAGAATCGGCGCGATGCGCTGATCCTGCGTGAACAAACGCCGCAATAGCACCGGACAGTTGCAATGACGGGATCGATGCAGCAGCACAATATGGTGCGGACGATGGTTCGGACCGAGGCGCCGGCCGGTTTCATCGAGGATGGCGCGGACAGCGGACAGCGCGTCCGGATTCGACAAATGGCCCGCCCGGCCCATGATGCGCTGTTTGAGCGACCACGGCCGATTGCTGGCCAGCTCCATCCGCGGGTCATAGTTGCTTTCGATGGCCAGCAGGTCCACTCCGGTGAACAGGTTAATCAGAGCCGGTGGCACATGACCAAAATCGGTGGCATAGCCCAGCCGGTGGCGGCCGGTATCCAGTAGAAACGCCTGGCTGCCCCGTCGGTCGTGGGCTAAACGAAGCGGGTGGCAGGTCAAGCTCGGTAAAAGTTGGAAGGGAGAGCTTTTAAAGGCGACGAGCAGCGGCTTAAGGGGATGAAAGCCCCGGCGGGCAGCCAGGCGGCGCAGGGTTGGGACATGGTTGGCGGCGCAATAAATGGGAACCTTGAAATGCCGCGCCGCGGGAAACCAGGTGGGATTAAAATGGTCGGCATCCGGATGGGTCAGAAGAATGGCGCGTAACTCGGAAAGGTCCACACCGGTTCCGAGGAGACGACGTCCGGTGGCGCGCGGCCCCAGGCCGGCGTCGATCAGCAGGGCGCCGCTGCCGGTCCGCAGCACGCTGCAATTGCCGGCGGATCCGCTGGCCAACACACATAATTCCAGGCTCATCCCACATAGATTATCCCGCCGGACTGATCCCGGAAAGGCCCCGCGGACCAGCAGTCCAGCTTGCCCATTTTAAGTGTACACCGCCGGGCTGGATGGCCGGCTTGACAGGGCCGCAGATTCGCGGCACAATAACGTTTGTGGATAGCTTATCGAAACAACTCGCCGCCGCTGAGCTGGGCTCGCGCCGATGCTGTGGCTATTTCTGGCGTTTTTACTTTTTTGCCGGCGTGTAGCGGCGGGCCAGGCGACTTTGTCATTGAGGAAAAGTTGAAACTGACGCCCGCCTATGGCGGGCTTTTTTTTTGGGCCACGGGAGGCAGTTTATGAATGGCGTCATGCGGCAAAAACTTGCGGAAACCGGTCATCTGGCCGCGGCGGCCCTAAATCTAGCGCGGCATATCGAAGCGGAATTGGCGCGGCTGGCGCGGCAGGACCGGCTTTGGTGCCGTTGAGTCCGGCGTCATACCCAGCCGCCCTAAACCCATAAGGAGACCAACCCATGATTGTGGTGATGCAATCCGAAGCGAGCAAGGCCCAGGTGAATCACGTGGTTAAATTGATCCGGGAAATGGGCTTGCGTGAACACATCATCGTCGGCACGGAACGCACGGTCGTCGCGGCGCTGGGCGATGATCGGCACAAAGACAAGGATAAGCTCGAAAATGCCGGCGGCGTGGAACGGGTGATGCCGGTGTTGGCGCCGTACAAAATGGCCTCGCGGGAGGTTAAGAAGGAGCGCAGCATCGTGCCGCTGGGCGGGCGCCTGGGTGGATCGGCGGGCGGCAAAAGGCTGGCCATTATCGCGGGGCCGTGCTCGGTGGAAGACCGCGCCAAAACGCTGGAACTGGCGCAAGCCGTGCGCGATGCCGGCGCCACCGGTTTGCGCGGCGGGGCGTTTAAGCCGCGCACCAGCCCGTATGCGTTTCAGGGTTTAGGTGAAAAAGGTCTGGAGATTCTGGCCCAGGCGCGGGATAAAACCGGCCTGGCCGTGGTGACGGAAGTGATGGCCGTGGACCAGGTGGCGCTGGTGGGCCGCTACGCCGACGTGTTGCAGGTCGGGGCGCGGAACATGCAGAATTTCAATCTGCTTTGCGCGGTCGGCGAGCAGCATAAGCCGGTACTGCTTAAGCGCGGCATTTCGGCGACGCTGGAAGAGTTTTTGTTGGCGGCGGAATACATCATGTCCCGGGGCAACCCCAACGTGATTCTGTGCGAACGCGGCATCCGGACGTTTGAAAGTTATTGCCGCAACACGCTGCCGCTGGCGGTGGTGCCGGAGATTCATCGCATCAGTCATTTGCCGATCATTGTGGACCCTTCGCAGGGAACCGGCCATGCGCATCTGGTTCCGGACATGTGCCGGGCGGCGGTGGCGTGCGGGGCGGATGGTTTGATTATTGAATGCCACGCCGATCCGGAGCACGCGTTGACGGATGGCGCGCAATCGATCACCCCACGGGTATTAGCCGCTTTGGCGGAATCGCTGCGAAAAATAGCCGCCGCGGTGGATCGCCAGTGGTAATATCCTGGCAGAGGCCGCGTCATGCCCCTGGGAGGATTCGCAAGCGTGGAAAGCGCCGGTCGCCTTGATAGAATGACCTCCATCAAGAAAAAAGCCGGAGAATCGCTTGAACTTGCCGCACTTCATACATAATGGACATGACCAGTTGCCAGAAATACAAATACTGGTGGGCGATAATCGTCAACTACTGGCGCTACTTCCCGCTGAATCCATTCAATGTTGTATTACGTCGCCCCCGTATTGGGGCTTGCGCGATTATGACCATCCAGACCAAATTGGGGCCGAGCCAGCACCGGATTTATACGTCCAAAATCTTGTGGAAGTCTTCCGCGCAGTGCGCCGGGTGCTGCGGAAGGACGGTACGCTGTGGCTTAACGTGGGCGATGGATACGCCCGTAATGGCGGCACAGGTAATTGCGGCCCTAACGCGATTGTCGGCAATACCAAGAAGATGATTCAGCGCCGCAACTGCAAGGTTCCCACGTGCTGGGGGTTGAAAGACCGTGACCTGATGGGCTTGCCCTGGCGCGTGGCTTTCGCCCTGCAAGCGGATGGCTGGGTTCTCCGCTCCAGAATAACGTGGCTTAAAAAGACGGCCATGCCGGAGAGCGTTAAGAACAGACCCACCAGCTGCACGGAAGAAATTTTCTTTATGGCGAGAATGCCGAATTATTACTATGATCCAGATGGCGTCCGCGAACCCACCGGCGCGAACCTTCGGAACTGCTGGGTCCTGGGGCCGGACATAAGCGGGGCCGGCCATCCCGCCGCCTATCCACGGGAATTAGTGCGCCGCTGTATTCTGCTTGGCAGCCGGCCGCGCGATACCATTCTTGATCCATTTGGGGGTTCCGGCACAACCGGAGAGGTTGCACGAACCCTTGATCGGAAAGCGATCCTGATAGAGTTGAATCCCCAGTACGCCGAATTTGGCAGGGAACGGATGCGCCATGCCGAGCAAAAAGAACTGTGGGTCTAAAGCCTTAATCCTGGACTATTTTCTGGCCAATATCGGCAAGGTCTTGGAAGCCCGCGCTATCCAGAAAGCCAGTGGATACGCCACCGAATGGGCCTGCCGCATACGCGAGCTGCGGAATGAAGAAGGCTAACAAATTCTTTCACACAAAGACAGGAAAGGGCTGAAACCTGGTCAATATCTGTTAGAAACAGCCGTTCGCGTTCCAGCGTTTAAGCGCGGAATTTCAAAGGAAACACGGGCACGCGTCTTGGAACGCAATGGCTATACGTGCCAAATGTGCGGCGTTGCCGCTGGTGATCCTGATCCACTTGGTGGGCCGCGTACGGTGCGTCTGACTGTTGGTCACATCAAGGACAAGTCTAAAGGGGGCGATGACTCGCCACAAAACTTGCGGGCCGTTTGCACCGCTTGCAATGAAGGCCTACAAAATGCTTCGCTTCCCAAGCCAGACCGCCTTTTCCTTCTCGCGCAGGTACGTCGAGCCACCATTGACGACCAGCGAGCGTTGTTGGATTGGCTTTTGCAAAAATTCGGTTTCAAAATCCAAAAGGCATAGAATGGTCTGGTCGGAGCAGCCTACAATTGCTTGATTCATTTATAACCTATTGTAAATAAAGTGGTTACAAGCACACCGGGCTATGAATGTCCTTAGCGCAATCTTAACGATTACTTAATCATATCGATACAGCGCTGCCTTAAGCTCAAGAAGGTGCGGCGGTATTTAGGATGCCGCCAGCGCCCTGGCGACAACCTGTCGTCCGGTTGGGGTTCGGCCAACGCGCGAGGAGGCAGTCATGGCAGCCGCTGCGGTAAGCAACGAGTTACACGCCCGGGAAGTAGCTGAAGCGCTGAACGAAGTGCAGTTCACCGGCTTTCATCTACGGGCTATCCTCACAGCCGGGATGGGATTTTTCACGTCGGCTTATGATCTGACCGTGATCGGAACGGCGGTGGTGTTGGCCAACTCGTTTTGGCACGCCACGCCGTTGATGATCGGCCTGGTTACCTCGATCTCCCTGGCCTTTACCGTCTTGGGCGCTTTTGTGTTTGGCGCGATCGCCGATCGTCTCGGGCGCAAGAGCGTTTACGGCATGGAGGCCATACTAATGACCGTCGGCGCCTTGGGCAGCGCGCTGGCCACAGGTCCTCTTTCCATGATCATATGGCGCAGCATCATGGGGTTCGGCATCGGCGGTGATTACCCGCTTTCCGCCGTGATCATGAGCGAATACGCCAACCGGCAGAATCGCGGCAAGATGGTCGGGATGGTGTTCTCGTGCCAGGCCCTCGGTTTCCTCGCGGGGCCGGTGGTGCTGTTAACCATGTTGGCGGCGGGGATAAGCCACGATCTCTGCTGGCGAATCGCACTGGGGTTAGGGGCGCTGCCCGCGGCAGGTGTGATTTTACTGCGACGTTCCATGCCCGAATCACCGCGCTGGATGGCCCGGGCCAGAGGCGAGGGCTGGAAGGCCGCCCGGCAGTTGGCCCTGTACTCGGACGGAATGCTCAAAGCGGCCGGAGCGGATCACCGCGTGCGCGAGCCGCTGCGCAAGTACCTTCTCACGTTGCTCGGCACCGCCGGCGCGTGGTTTGTTCTCGATTACGCCTACTACGGCAACACGATCTGCATGCCGCTGATTCTAAAGCAACTGGTCCCGCCCCATGCGGTGGATCCGCTGCTGACCAGCACGGCCTGGAACGCGATTATTTTTGGTTTGTTCGCCGTGCCGGGTTATGTTTTCGCGTTTATGTTCTGCGACAAGCTGGGGCGCAAATTCCTGCAGATGCTGGGTTTCGCCATGATGGCGCTTCTGTTCCTGATCATAGGCGTGGTGCCCGGGCTGGTCACCGCGGTAACGCCGTTTTTGATTCTATTCGGCTTAAGTTATTTCTTCGTGGAATTCGGGCCGAATGTGACCACTTTTATTTTGGCCGCGGAATTGTTCCCCGTGAATCAGCGGACCACGGGGCATGGTATTTCCGCCGGTGTGGCCAAAGCGGGGGCGTTTATGGGTGTATTTCTGTTTCCGATTTTGCAGTCCGCGCTGGGCTTAAGCAACATTCTGATTTTGTCCGCCGGCTTGTCGGCGGTCGGCCTGATTCTGACCGCCGTGTGCATCAAGGAACCTGCCCGCAAGGCCCTGGAGGAAACCAGCTTGGAAAGCGGGTGGACTTCGCTGCCAACGCCG
Source organism: Planctomycetota bacterium (assembly GCA_021785435.1). GTDB lineage: Bacteria > Planctomycetota > Phycisphaerae > WQYP01 > WQYP01 > JAKCCC01. Next base: position 5,850 of record JAJYFE010000046.1, on the reverse strand, counting down.
GTGGCGGCGCCGGCGCCTGTGGGAAGTAAAATCCCTGAGATGGCCGCGGTTTAGTGCGGTTCGATCAATTTTTGGGCGGCGCGCAGGGCGGCGTCCGCGTCGGCGAATTCTTCTTCCAGCTGCCGATCGTAAAGCTCATCAAGCCAACGCTTGAAGCGCGGGCCGGGCGTAGCACCCAGCCGGATCAGATCCGCCCCGGTCACCAGTGGCGGCGGCGCTACTGGGCCGCGAGCCAGTTCATTCAGGCGGCTTTCCAAGGCGGCTGAATCCGACTCTTCCAAGGGCTGCGCCTGATAAAGCCGCCGCAACTCGCCACAACGCGGGTCCGCCAGCAAACGCTTCAACTGCGCGGTGGGCAGGCTGGACCATTGCCGCAAGACCGGCAGTTTTTCCACCAACCAAACCAGGTCCTCGCGCTCGCGTCCGCTAAGCGCCAGCGCTTTTTGCAGGCGTTGGCCGTAGCTCGCCGGCGGCAGTCGAAGACCCGCTACGGTGGGCGGCGGCTGAGTCCGGCCTGGGCTGGCGGCCGGCGTGGTTTCCGTTTCCAAGTCCAGCCACATCGCCGCCAGGGCCGCGGTGAAACCGCACGTGGCGGGCAACCGGCCCAGCCATCCTTTCATCCCTCCAGGGGGCACAATGGGCGCAGGCCAGAAATGCTCCAACAGACCGCTATCCCGTAGTAATTCCACGCCGCGTTGTCGCGCTGCCGCCGTCAGCAGCATTCGCATTTCCTCGCCAATGCGTTCCCGGCTGACGCTGGCGATCTTTTCCGCCGAAGCGCGGATCGCCTCCCACGTGGGCGGGGCGATGGTAAAACCCAGACGCGCCGCGAAGCGTACCGCGCGGATCATGCGCAGATGGTCTTCCTGAAAGCGCTCCGCCGCATCGCCGATGGCCCGCAGCAGCTTCTGTTCGATGTCCCGCCGCCCGTCGACATAGTCAATTAACCGTTGGGCGATCGGATCAAAAAACAGCCCGTTGCAGGTGAAGTCCCGGCGCCGGGCGTCTTGCCGCGCGGTGGCGAAAGTGACCTGGGCCGGATGGCGGCCATCGGCGTAGGGGCCGTCGCAGCGAAAGGTGGCCACCTCCATGGTAAAACCCGCCTGTCGCACCAGGATAACCCCGAAAGCCGCGCCCACCTTTCGGCTGCGGGGAAAGAGTGTAAGAACTTCCGACGGCTTGGCGGAAGTGGCTATGTCGTAGTCCTGCGGTGTAAGCCCCATGATCTGGTCGCGCACGCAGCCGCCGGCAAAATAGGCCTCATGGCCGTGCTCCTGGAGCCGGCGCACCACCTCGGTGGCGGCTTGCTGCGCTGTGGCCTTGGGTGAAATCGGCATTTCGCCATTCTACCGCCAGCTCCCTTTCGCGGCAGCCTGAGAGATAACGATTCACGGGCCGTACCTGGCCCCCGCGCTTATTCCAGTGCGCCGGGAGGGCCGTGGCGGGCTCTGCGCTCCGCCCCAGGCCACCCCACGGCTTGCCAACTTCGATGGACTCTCACCGGCTGGGGTATAGTTTCTGGGGAAGGTCAATCCTGCTGGAAATGGGGCGTCCGGGCAGCTATCTGCGCATAAGGCAGCGGCGTTACTGCAGCCTCCGCAACACTGCTTTCCAGTTACATTGGTTTGCTGATGGTCAGTTAACCGATTCGTGATGTGAAATCCGCTCCCTCACGGTCGCGGCTCGGATCTTTCCAACTACTTCGGGGCGGCGCGGGAACGGCGCGGTTTAAGCTTGGCCGACATGCGTCGCCGAAGCGGGATCGATCGCGCACGTTTATCCCGGTTGGAAAGCGACGGCCATGCCAATCCCACCCTCGACACTTTGGGCCGCATAGCCCGCGCGCTGGGGGTGAACTACGCGTCACCGTAGCGGAACCGACGAGCTGAGTGTTGCGGTGTGTTCATGGCGGTGGACAAAAGTTTTTCGATTTATTAATACCACGGGGTAAATCCTGCGCCACGTAACAGCCCGGAGGATCGTCGGCCACAGGGGGTGAAACGTTGGATCGGATAAGGTTCTTTCTTGACTTCACGAAGGCACGGCTTATTATCTGAAGGCATGATTAGCTCCCGCAGGCAACGGCTTAAGGCGTTGATGATCGCCGCGGCGGCGTGGCTGGTTCCGACCGGCCTGGCTATGGCGGATTTGACGGCCAAACAATTGCAAAAATGGCCATCCATTCCTCGCATCAGTCGGCACGTCAGCGCGGCGCCGGCGTATGCGATTGCCGCAGCCGCTTTTGTGGTGGTGACGCTGCTGGCTTTCCGCAGCGCGCATCGTGGCACGCGCGGCGGCGGGCGGCGTAAATAACCAGGCTGAAATCGGCAAACTTTGGGGGATCAGACATGAAACCCGGAAATTGGCTGGTCGCTGGCTTGCTGGGCGTGAACCTGGTACTGGCCGCCGGGCTGCTGTACCGGACGGGCGGTTGGAATATGCCGGCGGCGCGCGGCCAGCCGAACGTGCTTGGCGGGCGTTATCTGGTGGCGTCGGCCAGCGGCAAGACGGGCGGCGCCGTCTATGTTTTTAATGAGGACACAGGCGTGATTGGCGGATGGGTGACGCCGGCGGGCCATCCGGGCCATCCGGTGTTCATTGTGCCGCGCAGCGTCACCCAAGACCTGCGGCGCGTGGTGCGACACCTGCATTAAGCCATTAGGTCTGCAGCGGAGCAAACCGATGAAACGCGAATCGATGTGGATTGGCCTGCTGACCATGTCGGCCCTGGCGCTCGGCGTGGCTCTGGCCATTTGCCGCGCTCCCCGGACCGCCCGCGCGGACATGCAGGCCATCGGCCCACGATATACACTGCTGACCGCCTCCAGCGGCTTCGGCAGCGTGGATACGGTGAATGTCATGGATAACCGCGATGGCCTGGTGCTGATCTATGTGTTGCAGGGACGGCGCCTGGTGCTGCAGCACGTGCTGAACCTGAATGATCAATTCAGCCCGCCCCCACTGCCGTAAGACGGCCAACGGAAGGCGGAAGGATGAAGGCGGAGGACGGAAGGGTCGCCATTGGCGACTAAACTCCGGGCGGAAGGCGGAAGGGACGGACACGGAGACACGGGGACACGGGGACGCGCCCGATAGATCGGGATGAACGGGTGCGCCCGTACCGTGGAATAAAACGCGGCGAAAAGGGGATACGCCGCGGGTGGAGCGCGAAATGGCAAGCACCGCGTCAGAGAGTCGCTACGGCGACTTTCAACGCGGCGAACTGTGGCGAACGAGCGCCAGGGTGAGATCGGATTACCAGCAGCCGCCCCAGGGCCAAACCAGCGGTTCGGAGCTACGAGCAGCCTAAAGTTGGAACTGTTGGCGGTGTTTCAAGCCGGACCTTCCGATCGAGCGATCGAGCAAGCCGGCCGCTGATCGCTGGTCGCTAAAGAAAACAAGGGGCCAAGATGCTGCAACCGGTGCGTCAACTTGCGGAAAAAGTGCTCGGCGGCGGCCAGCTGGACCGCGCCGAGGCTCGTGAGCTTATTCGCGTCGATGGTGACGACATCCACGATTTATTCTACTGGGCCAATAAAATCCGCATTCGTTATAAGGGCCGGGCCATACGCTTCTGCGCCATCGTGGCGGCTAAGCTCGGCGGTTGTTCGGAAGATTGCAAATTTTGCGCCCAATCTTCCCATTATCAAACCGCGGTCGGCGCCCAGCAGAAGCTGACGGATAAACAGGTCTTGGATTCCGCCGCCCATGCCGCCGACGTGGGCGCTGACAGTTTCGGCATCGTCAATTCCGGCCGCGGGCCGACCCGCGCCGAATTGGAGGACTGGCTCGGACCGATGCTGCGGCAAATCGCCCGGACCGGTCGCACCCGGGCCTGCGCGACCCTGGGCGCGCTGACCCCGGAAACCGCCGAGTTTCTTTTCGCCAATGGCGTGCGGCGCATTAACCACAACTTGGAGACCAGCGAACGCTTTTATCCCTCGATCGTTTCCACGCACCCCTATAGCGAACGACTACACACCCTGCGGGCCGCCAAGCAGGCTGGCCTGTCGCTTTGTTCCGGCGGCATTTTCGGCATGGGAGAAACCTGGGACGACCGACTCGATATGCTATTTACCCTGCGCGACATCGGCGTGGATGTGATGCCGCTGAATTTCCTCAATGCGATTCCGGGCACACCGCTGGAACACCAGCCGCGCCTGGCGCCCCTGGAATGTTTGAAAATCATCAGCATCTGCCGGTTGGTATACCCCCGCGTGGAATTGAAAGTCGCGGGAGGCCGCGAGGTGTGTCTGCGCGACTTACAAAGCTGGATCTTTTTCGCCGGCGCGGACAGCACCATGATCGGCAACTATCTGACCACGTATGGTCGCAGCCCTGAATTGGATCATCAGATGGTCCACGACCTGGGCTTGGAATGGCAAGCCTATGATGGGCCTCCGGCCGAGCCGGCCGGTGAGCACATGCGGCTCTCGCCGGTTCGCCGTACTGGCCGCTTTCATATTCCCATCCTCTACGAAAATGAATTGACTGCGCTTCCAGCCGAAGCCCAATAGGATCACCACCCCTTCTCCTTTCCGTAGCCATGAGCGACTGTCCTGCAACAAGCATCATTGTCGGCGGCTTCGACCGGGCACCACGGTCACTTTCAGGATACACTCCGCGCCGTGAGTGATGTCTTTGTCCATGGTGTGGGTTTGCTGACCGCTCTTGGAGCCGGGGTACCGGCAAATTGGCGGGCGCTCCGGCAGGGCAAAGAATTAACCGACCGTGGGGTAATTCCCACGGCCTCGGGTGAACCGACCTGGGACCGTGTGGTGATGTTGGCGGCCAGCGCCATGGACATGGCGCTGCATGATGCGAACTGGCCGCCGGAAGTTTATGGCGCTGCCGAGACGGGTTTATTCGTGGCGACAAGCAAGGGGCCGGTGTTAACCTGGCTGCGGGCCTTGGGGACCATCAGGAATTCATCCGCCGGGGCCTTGGACGAAAACACCGCGCGACATGTCGCGCTGGGGCCGGGGCTGATTGCCGCGGCGTTGGGCGATCGGTTCGAGCTGACCGGCGCGCGGCACACTTCGGTCGCCGCCTGCGCCGGCGGCCTGCTGGCCGTGCACCAGGCAGTCGCGGCGCTGCGCCGCGGCGATTGCTGCCGGGCCATCGTGGTCGCTGCGGACGCCTCCGCCGACCCGTTCTTTGAAAACAGCTTCGACAATCTGGGCGTCCTGGCCCACCCGGATGCGGATGGGCATCGCCGTTGCCGACCGTTTGATCCGCGCGGCGCGGGATTTTTCATCTCGGAGGCGGCGGCGGCCGTGGTGCTGAGCCTGGCGCCGCCGCTGTCGGTCGCGGCGGATTCAACGGCGACGATCGAGCGGACGTGGCGGGGCGCCGACGCGACGCACTTGGTAGCCGCGGATAAAGCCGCCACCGCGTTGCGCCGCGGCTTGACGCAGCTGTCCGCCGGCCAACCCGTGGCCTTTGTTCACGCCCATGCTACCGGCACCCGATTTGATGGCGCTGAATACAAGGCGATCCGTACCGTTTGCGGTACTCAGGCCGCGGTGTTTTCCCATAAACGCTGGCTCGGACACAGCCTGGGCGCTTCCGGGCTGGTAGCGCTGGTGCTGTCCCTGGCCTGCCATCGCCACCGTGAGACACTGGCTGGCGGCCGCCTGTCTGACGCCGGTGGCGTCGTACGCAGCATCACCATCGCCCAGGGGTTCGGCGGCGCTATCGCCATGGTCTGCTGCCGGGGCTAAGCTTAACTTTTGCCGTTTTTCGGGAGCGTAAATGGTAGAATCCTTCGGAATTCACGGTGGCAGGGCGAGTTTTTGCACACCCCGTCTTTGATACGGCTGTGCAAAAAGTCCACCCCATCCTGAAAGG
>JAJYFE010000182.1 GCA_021785435.1 Planctomycetota bacterium | reverse complement strand
CACATCCAGGTGCAACACTACCGGGCAGCCCAGCTCCCCGGCCTTGCGGCATAGCTCCAGGCAGCGCGGATCGTCGAACAGCACGCGAAACTTCCATTCGCCGCATACGCGCACCCCATGCATACGGTAGGCCGCCTCAAAAAACTGCGGCGCGTTACCGCGCAAGGGATCGGGGCAGTAGCCCTTCATGAAATGCTCTGGATAGCGATCGTGCGTCCGGATCACATCGCTTAGCGGCATACCGGCATGCGTGCCATCGGCCCGCACATGCTCGGGGTTCAGCAGGCGGTGGTACCCCTGCTGGGGGTTGTCCTCTTCGGGTGGAATTGGCCAACTCAGCAGCCACGCCTGATCAACGTGGTGCTCATTCAGATCAGCCACCAGACCGGCGTCATCGCGGTCATGCCAGAAGACGTGCTGGTGGGAATCGATCAGCATCTAATGCCCCCGCATTTTAGAACGGAAACGGCTGCAGCGGCCCGTCTGTCCGTCCAACCGTTCCTCGGCGCCGGAATCAAAGGAATGTTGCGTGGCATCGAGCGTGGCCATAATTTCCAAGGTGTTCTCGGGAGGAACCGGACATGGTCCGCCTTTGAAGAACTCCGCCACACGCCCCAGCAGATCCGTATACATGCGCCCTGTTTCAGCGGCGAACGGCACTGCCTTCTGTCGATCGTGCAGGCAGCCGCCGTACTGCCAGGCGTCCCGGTTTAATTCAACCACCGCGTGCCGATTGTTATTGTACCCCACGACCGCAGCCAGACCGGTGGCGTGCTTCCTCACCCAGATACTTTCCGCGCCGCGGCCCATGGCGAGCTGAAGCATCTCGAAGGTGTGGACGCCATACCAGACAATTGAGCTGCCGGCCAGCGCCTGCCCCAGTGGGCCGTACATGGCGGCGAACACCGGCGTCGGCACGGCGGCGCACGCAGCCGCCAACCGCGGTACGAAGCGCGGGCGCGAGGCCGAGAAAAACTCTGTATTCCGTTCGCGGGCCAATTGGCGAATCGCCCGGCCACCGGCTGGAGTGTCCGCCAGCGGCTTATCGAGGAATATCCGCTGGCCCAACGCGGCGCAACGGGTGAAATACTCCAAGTGGCGGGCCGGATCATTGATCTCGATCATCACCGCGCCGCACCCCGCCACCGCGTCCTCGAAGCGGGTAGTGATCCTTACGCCCCAATTCTCCAATAACTTCTGACGCGTGGCCAACCCCTTTTCATCGTAAAAGGGGGTTGGGAAGCGCAGGCATGCTGTAGCGCGCAGGCCCTCAATGCGCTGGTCACACGGGCGATCCGAGGCCTGCATTCGCCTGACGAACTCCACCGTGTAGCTCCTATCCAGCCCGATTAAGGCGACCTTAATTTCCTCGGTCATCGTTCGCTCTCCGTGTGGCGGACGGCGGCCGGTCCCACTGCGGATGGGGCTTAACCATAAATTTCACTTTGCCAGCAATATTTTGAAATCGTGCTTTCTGAGATGGAACACGATCCTTCCACCGGCGGTAACCGCCAGCGGCCGGTGGGTCTCCAAGTCTGTCGCGGTCAGCCGCCCGGGCAGGAGCAGGACTTTGTGATCAAGCCTCAGGTGGATCAAACCGCCATGGCCCCAATCGCATACCACGATCAGCGCTTGGCCAGGCTTGCTCAAAATGATCGACGAGGTCTTGTCCCCCGTGATCTCAAGCGGGTAACCGTGGCGCCAATAGTTCCACACCTTTACCCGCGGCGTACCGTAGCCAAATTTCACCAGACGATCGTAGTTCTTCCAGTAGCAAGCCGAATAGTGTCTATTCCAGTTGCCCCACAATAATTTCAATTCAAAGGTCAGCATCACCCCGGCTTGGGTCCGTATCGCCCAAGCGACCTTCCTGGGATCGGGGCCATAGTTCTCCGCCAGTACGTACGGCACGTTACCGAATTGTCTGCCAATGGCCTCCGTCTGCAGGAAGGCGCGGCTGAACCGGTCTTGGTAGGCGTTTTCGCCGGCACGCATTTCACAATCCACATCCTGGCGGGCAAACGCCAGAATGGGTGCAATGGCCGAATTGGTCATGTGCACCATATTGGCGTTTGGTTTGCCCATTTCCTGGGCTAATACGGCGGCGCGGCGAATCAGGGCGCGCATATTCCACAGCCCCATTGACGGCTGAACGCTGCCGTCGGGGTATTTATAGGCCTCCGTGCCGACGGTGTTTGCCTTGAAGTTCGGTTGGAAGAAAATGTCGTCGAAATAGATGGCGTCGGCGAAGGTAGAGAGCATCTTTTGGTAATACCACACCGCGAAATCGCGGAAACTTCGGACGGGGTCCAAGGCCACGTCACCCCCGCCGCCGTAGGGCCACCGGCGCTTGGGGAAGGCGTGGCGGTCCCATTCATCCAAATACGTTTGGCCCTCGGGGGTGTCGAAACGAATCCCCCGCGCGTTGGTGTAGACCAGCACCCCGTGCGGTTTGGCCGCCATGGCCCGAAAGGACCTTGGGATGGACCAACGATATTGCCCCGTCCACCGCGCCTCGAGAGGATGTTCGGGATAGCCGGACACCCATTTCCGGATAAACCACCGGTCGATCTTTCCGGTGCGCCGCGCCCGCGCGAGCTGCCTGTAGATACTGAAATCCCCGCCGCGCGGGTAGAAATCCCGGGATGGCGTCAGCGACCCCCAATAGAAGCACGAGCTCAGGTAGACCTGGCTGTAGCCGCCAAGCCGGCGTCTCAGGAAGCGGTCGGTCGCCCATAAGCGCCAATGGCGGGCCATCATCGGGTGCGGGCCGTGGCTCGTCCACAAGCGCCAATGCGGGGGCATCGGCTTGATCGGTGTGGCCTGAAAGCCGAGCACGATTTTGCGGGCTTTCCTGATTCGCGTCGGCTTGGCCACCAGGTTCAACCGCAGTTCCAGTGTGCCATTCGCCTTTCGCACCATTTCCTGGCAGGGCGTCTTAGCCCGATAATCCACCCACCCGCGATCGTTATCCCCGAACACCGCCACACCCCGTTCCGGGCCGCCCACCCAGATGTACGGCTCGTACGAACCAATAACGTGGCCGCGCGCCGTCGTGCCGCCGTTCCATACCTCGCCCAAGCCTGCTGGCGTCCTGCCAGCATAATTGTACCAGGCGGTATCGGCGGATTCGGTCATCAACGGCACCCGTTTGTTCACCAGGGGAATCACCAGCGTTACGGAACCGAGCCTTTCCCTGGTAGGTTCCAGCGTCAGGCTCGTCTTCATCATTCCGTCGTAATCCCACACGCTGTGGCTCGTGCCGCGCAGCGGCCCGGCCGACCACCGGGCCACCGCCGCCACGCGCGTCGGCGTCATCTGGTTAAACTTCAACCGCCCGTGGCCGAGGAATCTTTTCCCATCCGCCCGGACCACCAGCCGCATCGGGCCAGTCAACAGATTCCGGCCCAGCGCCTTGACCTGGCGCCACAGGCCGATCTCATTCATGGTGTATTGGCGCAGCACCACGGCCACCTTTTTCCCATGCACCTGAAGCGGTTTAAATGGCGGAACAACAAGGTTCGCCCTGCCAAGCTGGTTATGTTCCCAGGGAAAGTGGTAGCGCACGAACGAATACGTCCGCGGCCTGGCGCGAACCCCCGCCAGCCGCACCACCAGTTCATACTTGCCATCCAGCGGCAGCTTTTTCCAGCGGTATAGAAGTCCGCCCTTGTTGTTGGCCACGCGAATCAAGGCACCCTTCAGCGGGGGCAATTTCCATCGGTGCAACCACGCCACACCGCGATGCGGTGCAACCGTGGCGGCGGCGATAACCCGCTGCGTCTGTTGGTCCACCACCTGCAGCCCAACAGCGCGCACTTTCCGCCAGTCAGCCAACCCCTTCAGGTTCACGCGCACCTGCATAACGTTGTAAGAGGGATAATACGCGAATTTGGTGTCGATCCGGCGGCGGGCCTCTTGGCGGGGGCGCCCCACCCGGTTCAGGCGCGGGGCGGCCATGAACGGCGGCGGTAAACGGGGCTCGGAATATTTCCCTGCCGTTGCGGCCAAGGCCGCTGGCGAAGCCCCGGCCACCGCTCCGCCCACGACCATGCAGCCTAGCAGCACCGGCGACCACCTGCCGCGGCCCGGAAATGCATAGACCAAGATTTGTCCTCCACTTGGCGTTGCCCGCGGTTCTTCCCCACGCCCGCTGCCCCGCCCTTGGCGGCCCTCGTTCCGCTATGCCGCTCGCGGGCCCGCACAGCGGCGCGGCCCGCCTCCAGCCCCGGCTCCGCTCGGCCTGAGCTCGCCGCCCCGGTCGTAAACCGCGATCCCAGCCACGCTGGTTCCTCTGAACCGTGCATCACCACGCATTGCCTTGAGCGGCAGTAGCCGGATTGACGGTACGCACGGGCCACATACAAATGTCGAACGGGGGGGCCAGCGTTTCGATCACCGGTGGGTAAGCCCAACCAATGCCGGTGAGGCCTTGTTGGTTGGGGTCGGTGGTGCCGTTGACCACTGTGGGATCACTTTCGGACCAAGTGTAGACATTATCGCCGTTTTGGCCCGCGTAGGGTGAAACCTCCCAAGTCACGTGATCGTCGCCGAAGCCGACATTTTGGCCGTCGCCGGCGTGATTGCCGGAATTGTAAATGTACGGGCCATAGGTGTTGGCCGTCGGCAGCGTGGTGGTGATGCGCTGATAGAGGCCCACGCTTGGGCCGGTGTCGCCATCAGAACCGGCGTAGCCGGTGTCGCCCCCGTCTATTGGGGCCATGTCGCTGGCCAGTGGAACCTGGGTGTTGGCGCTGTTGGTGGTCCACCATTGCCCCGGTACATTTGTAACAAATATTGTGCCATGTTTGGGCGTTGGAAAGGCGATGGAATAGCTTTCGCCCTGGCCGGTTGCGTTTTCCAGACCGTTTGCGGTTGCATCAGCTTGACCGGTAAACCTTCCAAAATTGCCGATATAAGCCGGCGGGCTGGTCGCCGTGGGGCTCGTATCGTAAAGGGCCGATGGGCCGCCCGCCAATTGGTCGGACGGGCAGATAAAGCTGGCCGGCATGGTGTAGCCTTGGAGCACCAGGATCCACATGCCGGAAGTGGCGACGAACTGCCTTCCTGTCGTTGGGTATGCTCCCACCGTACTTTCGTACCAGCTTTGCGCTACTTCCATGGCGGTCGTATCACTGCTCCTGTAACTACCCGGGCTTACTGGATAGTTAGAATAGCCGTTATAGTCGTTTAGGAAGGCGGTTAGTGGGAATGTGCCTTGGTTGGACTGCCCGTACGTGATCATCGACTGGATGATCCCACGTACGTTGGCCATGCAGACGGCGCGGTTGGCCAATTCCCGGGCTTTGGCCAAGGCTGGAAGTAATATAGACATGAGAATAGCTATTATCGATATCACCACCAGCAGCTCGATCAGCGTAAAGGCGGTTCTGGTTTCCGGTTTTTGGTTTCTGGTTGGCCGGGTCGGGTGGAACAGGTCGGACGCCAGCAGGCCGTAGCGGGGAAATTCCGGCGGGCCGAATTCGGCTGGGACGGCCGGATCGACAGCCCGGGCCACAGCGGCGGCGCCGGACCGGGAGGACACGGGGACCACACCGACCACGAGGGAAATTGGGGAAGTGTTCATGGGCAACTCCCGCTAAAGTGTGCGCCGCCTTAGCGACTGTTCCATCCGCGGACGCCGCAGCCTGAATCACACGATCCCATTTCGAGCCTGGCTTCGCTCACGAGGACGGAACGCGCAAAAGCCGTGCCAAAGGCGCCTTGCGGTTGGCAAATATTTAATTATACAACTGAGCATAAACCGAGGGGCACGGAAGAGTTGAACCGCGAAAGATGCGAAAAACACAAAAGAATAAAGGAATTTCTTGTCAAAACGGCGAGGAAATGGTGCGTGGATACGCCGTCGGAAACGCCACCCCCGGCAGAGGTCTCCGAAGGCGACTCGTCGACCGGGGGCTATATAAATGGGGACGAACAGTCGGTGAGGACATCGGCTCTGCGTCTGGCGGGAGCGGTGTTGCCGAAAACCCGGCAGGTTGGGACATGGCGGGGTATCTTTTTAGACTTTCGGTTTCACCTGGCGGCCAACCGCAGGCGCTTCATTCGAGATTGGAGCGTGGTTCGCTTTATACGCAAAATCCGGGCGGCCTCGGAAACATTACCGCGGCATCGCTGCAGCGTTTGACGGATCAGGCGACTGCCGCAGAGATGGATGTAATCGTCGAAGGCTACGTCGCTGGGCGCAACTTCGTCCATCGCGCCGGGGTTTTCCACGAGATCGCGGGGGTGAATTCGCGCCGCTTCGCAAAGAATCACAGCCCTCTCCACCGCATTACGCAACTCGCGGATATTGCCGGACCAGTCCCGCTGTTCCAAAACACGCATCGCTTCCGGGGTAAAACCCGTGACGGACCGGCCATAAGTCCGGTTAAACTGCGTCAGGAAGTAGTGGCTTAGCGCCGCGATATCCTCCCGTCTCTCCCGCAAGGGCGGCAATGCCAGCCGCACGACCTGCAGGCGAAAGAACAGGTCTTCCCGAAATTGGCCTTTTTTCACCAATTCGCCCAAATCGCGATTGGAAGCGGCAATAAAACGGCAGCGCACCGGATATTCACGCTGGCCGCCGGCAGGCCGGGCCATGCGCTGCTCCAACACCCG
>JAJYFE010000181.1 GCA_021785435.1 Planctomycetota bacterium | reverse complement strand
CGCAGCAGCGGTTCCGGGATGGCGTTGACATCCGCGACGGGCAATGTCTCCACCTTGGCGCTTTCGTCGAGAGATTGCATCTGTGCGTCCTTTAGCTAACGATCTGACGCTGGGAAAGTCGTCCGCTCCCTATTCTTCACCCCTTCACCACCACCGTGCCCGCCGCGTCATTGCCGAACACATCCACCACGCGCACGGCGATGGTATGCGTTTTGCCCGCCTCCAGATTTTGCGTCACCGTGATCGGTACGGTCTTGGCTTTTTTGCCGTTGCCGCGAATGGCCTGCCATTGGCTCTTGAACGTGACGCCGTCGTAATTGAAGTCCACGGCCCAATAATCGATCAGCACGGCGAAATTTTCTTTCACCAATTCCCGCAGCTTTTCCTTGTCCTTCTCCGGCACGGGCAGGTCGAAGATCACGTAGCGTTCGATGCCGATGGTCGCTTCGCGTTGGCCTTCGCTTTTTTCCCCCAGTTTGGCCGCGGCGAGTTTCAAATACGGCTTCTCGTGGAATTGAATCTTGTCGGCGAGTTTGTCGATGTCCGCTTCCGTCCTGGCTTTTTTCAGATGGTCATACACGTCCGGCGGGATCAGGCGTTTTTCGACTTTTACCTGCAACGGCCTTTTGGCCGCTTTTAGACGCGTTTCCCACGCTTCATCGTAGTTGTAATCATAATCCCAGGCCAGAATGATCAGCCGTTTGTAGCCGTTGCCGTCAAGGGTTTCCGCGGAGCGGGCCAGTTCTTCGGCTTTCTTCGCCGTGGTGGGCCGGTCGGGATAGCCGACGTAGACCAGTTCGGTTACGCCATCCTCGGCCCTGCGGGAGCCTAAATCTTTATACGTCGGGTGCGGCGTGGCGCCGTAGAGCTTCAGGATAATGCGCTGCATTTCACCGATACGGCCGCCGATCAGGTAAATCATTTCGCGCTGATAGTTGCCGATGTTTTCGATAAGAAACGGTTTGGCGTCCTGCTGCACGAGCCGCGCCCGCGTAACCTGAATACCGACCTTGCCGAGATCGGACATAATCCAGCGCCGGCCCAGCTTCTCCGCCACGGCCCCGGTCGTGCCGGAACCGCAGAAAAAGTCGGCGACGAGGGAGCCCGGTTCCGAGGAGGCTTTGACCACGCGCTCCACCAAGGCCATTGGCTTCTGGGTATCGTACCCGAGCCGTTCTACCGCTTGGGCGGCAACCGGAGGTATGTCGCCCCAAACGTCCGGAAGAGGTGCACCGCGGAGTTCGTCCGCAAACCATTTCAACCTCGGAACTCCGCCGGCCTTCTGCGGCCAATAGATTCGCCCTGCGGAATCAAGGGCGTCAAGTTTCTCGTGAACTGTGCCGCGGCTAAGCCCGATGGTCTCGAGCACCGCCTGCGGTAACGCCCAGTGTCTCCCACTGCGCGTGGGATCGATCCCGCGCCAGGGTTTCCCGCTTTCCCCCCTGGTCGTGCCAGCGCCCGTTAGCGTGATTGCCTGGAAGCGCCTTCCTGTTGCTTCATCAACCGCCCTGAAATGCTCCTCGATGTAACCCGGGCTATGGGACTCGGCTAGGCCGGTCCATTTGAAATCTGCGCTTTTGGAATAAAAGAAAATGATGTCGTGGATGGGGCCATAGCGCTCCGCTGAGCCGTGGGAGTGCGTGCGTTTCCAAATAATCTCGCTCTGAAATTGTTCCCCGCCAAAGACCTCGTCGAGTACAAGCTTCGCATAGTGGCTGATGTTCGGGCCGAGGTGCACGTAAAGCGAGCCACTCTCGCTTAAGAGACGCCGCATCAATTGCAGCCGTGGATACAGCATGTCCAGGTAGGAGTCCGTCCCAGCCTCCCACGTGTCCCGGTAGGCGAGCCGTTCGATCACGGACGGTTCAACCTCGACATGCGCATCCCCAATCGCAAGCCGATGCGAATAATCCGCCTTCGAATCAAACGGCGGATCGATATAAATCAAATCAATTTTTCCCTCATAACCTTGGGCCAGCAGGGCCTGCATGGCCAGCAGATTATCGCCCCAGATCAGGCGATTCATTTGTAAACGGTCAATTTCCATGGCGCCGCCGGCGGCGGTAAAGGGAAGAAGGGCCTCGTCGCGGGCGCGGTTGGGAACCACGATTTCCGCGGTTTGGAATTCGATGTCGCGCGGGCTGGGCGGCCGCTTCGGCTTGGAATCCCAGACCAGCCGGGCGGAATCCCTTTTACGCCGTTCGGGCCTGACGGCACGAATGCCACCGCCGGCGGGAATAGGCAGCGGCGGCTGGGCCTTCGCGGGTGGAGATTTTAACTCGAATTGTGCGGCCATCAATCAGGGCTCCAACTGGGTATACCGGGGTATATCCCACAGCTTGATTTTTCCGACGGTCGATTAATAATACAACTTAATGCAATCGCTTGCAGGTGGACAGCCCGCAAGGGCTGGCGTGAAATGGCCCCGAAAGGGGCCTTTTCATTAGGGATATGTTGCGCTGCGACGATTGCCCGGGAACACCGCCGAAAAGGTCGCCCGACCACGCTTATACGAGGCCATCGCTCAGGCTCGATGTCGTTCCATGCTCCGCGAACTCTTCGCGTATCCCATGCCGGCCAAGAATCCGCTCACCAGCCCACCAATGGCTGTCAGCAAGGGCAGCAGGACCGCCGGGTTGCTTCTGAAAAGCACCGCTAGGAACCCCACCAGCAAAACGACTATGGCGAAAAACGCCAAACCATAGCGGTGCGTTCGCACATCCCGTTGAGAGTCGATTTGCTGCTGCTCACGCGCCAGCGTGAATTCCCGTTCGTCGTGGGCAGCACCGAGGTCGAGGACTTTTGAGATGTGCTCGGGCGTCATCTTATTGTGGAGGGGGTTGACGCCGATAGAGCTACCCATCGCCATCATGATCTCGGAAGTTATCCGTCCTTGGTCAGCGAGCTTTTCCACCGCCCGTTGAACTTTGGGGGTCGTGGTTCCCGGCTCCTCCGATGGGCCGCCTGTTTTCAATTCATTCCCCGGATTCGTCTCGTTCATTGTCCCTCAATGCCCCCGCGCCGCTGGTGTGTCAGGAGGAACCAGCGGCTGACGCGCGGCGTTGCGACGTGCCGCAGGGCATCGTCGAAACGTCGCTCCACGAATTTCGCCGCCATGAAATTGAGGATGGCGTCCGCTTCTTCCTCGCTCAAGACCGCCTCGTCCTGTGCGCTGACAACCTGCGCGATTGCCTTGCTAAGCCGTTCGAGTTCTTTCGACAGGGATGCGGTGCTCGCCCTCGGCGCGGAGGCAGCCAAAAGGCCTAAAAGGCCTCTAGCCATTTCGCGCGAGGACCGAGTAAACGCCGTATCCCCCGGCGATATATCCGGATCCCCGGACGCCCCTGCCAGCCTGCAAATCGTTCTAACGGCGCGCTCGTTCGCCCGGATGGTGCGTGGCTCCAGAGCGGCGGGGACCAAGTCATCTTCTGGGAAAAGCCGCGCAGTTGCCCCAAGGTTCATAAATCGTTCCTTTTCACGTTTCCGCTCTCTTCCTGCGGGACATCACGCTACCCGATGATGGTACCGCAATCAAGAGGCACAGGCTTATCTAGTTAACATTATACCCATCGGGCGCGGGTTCATATGGCAGGGCCGTCGGATCAGCCCGCGCGGCAACTGTGGGGAAAAGCCTCATGCGAACAACAGTCCCTTGGTATTGGCCACCAGTTCGTCCCGCGCCCGCCGCATCAGCGGCAGCAGCGCGGTAAAGCTGGCTCCCTGGTTGGCGCGATAGACGGCCTCGGGCAGCAGCAGATATTCCCAGCTTGCCGGCTGGTCCCGATCCACCGGCGGGGTGATGCCGCTGATACCGGCGCACCAATGCCCGGCCGCCTTGGCCTTTAGGCCCACGCTGGGGTGGGCCATGTCCTTGTCCGATTTCGTCTCCAGCAGAAAGCATGAATCCGCAGTGCGCAAAACAAAATCCACTTCATAGTTGCGCAGCAGCCCCGAATCTTCGCGGTAGGCGATGGATAATCCGTGCCGGCGCTGCAGCTTGCACCACGCCAGCACCTCCGGCGAACCGTCGAGCGTGGTCGCCATGACATCACGTTCCAGCCCGCCGAAGCGGGCGGAAATCGGCATGGCCGGATAAATGCAGCGCCGCGTGGTCACGCAATGGTGCTGGCGGACATTGATGCGGGCCAGATCGCTAAGCCGCCGCCAGGCGCCTTTAACCTCATACTTGATTTCGCCGAGAAGATTGAAGATTCGCTGCTGGATATTGGCGCGCACAAAGTCCTGGACCTGCGGGTCGGCCAGAACCTTGTAATTACACTCATACCTGAAATCGACCGGCTGCCGGAACAAACGGTTGGAAACGTAATTATCCACCAGTTCGGCGATATCGGCCAGTTTGGCCGAAAGCACCCGGGTTCTGCCTTGCAGCGAGATCGCCTTGGCGGTCTGGACCAGAAAGGTGTCGAAATTGAAGTTGCGGTCGCGTAACTGCCACGTCTCGGCGCGGGTGTCAGTTTCCAGATGGCGGTCGGTGATGGCGATGCTGGAAAGCGTATGACGCACCGTCTCCAGCGGCACGGAAAAGGCCGGCAGGGTGGCCACATCGATCGCGGCGATGTCCGGCAGTTTCGCCTCCTCCTGCACGGCCAGCGGCCAGGCGATGTCGTGCCGGGCCAGTCGGTCCGGGGCGGCCACCACGGCAATCAGGTCGCCGGTGGGCGGGGTGGCGGAGGAATCGCCGGCGGCGATGAGATAACCCTCCTTGCGGAGGTTGTCGTAAAAATCGCGGAAACGGGGATGCTCGACGATGTACAGAAAATCCAACGCGAAATCCGGTTTTTCCCGCCGGCGAAGAGCCTCCACGGCCTGGCGTTTGGCTTCCTGCAACGTCGGGTCGATTTTATAAGGTGGAAACATCAGCCGCAGACCGCGGCCGACAATCTGTTCCAGCAGAATGTCCGCCTCACCGGCGCGCAAGGCGCAAATCACGCAGATATTATTCTTATCAAAACCTTCGCGCAGGGCCAAGACACTGACCACCACACGCAGCGGATCGTTGTTGTCGTCGATGCTGTCCAGCGTTGGATGGGTGCGGGCGGCGCCTTGGGAGACGCTGCTGCCGCGGGCTTCATCCTGCGTGTAGCCGTGTTTTTCTTTTTTTAGTTCGCTGTGGAATAACAGGAGCTCGCGTTGGGTGAATAATTCGCCGCCTGGCGATTTGCAGGTAAGCAGATAGTCGTAAACCAGATCGGCGACGGCGGTGTCTTCACACAGGATCATGTACACCGGCTTACCAGCCAAGCCTTTGCTGCGGAAATCGTTCGTAAGCTCAGCCAGCTTGGCCACGCCGATGTCGATGGTGCGTTTCTGGCCCAGCGAAAGGCTAATGACCTGCCGGTGCTCGCCGCGTTCGGCATGAAAGTCCAAGTCTTCGAGCTTCCGGCCGCCGGGCCGCGTCGTCCGTTCTTCCAGGAAAAGCTGTTTGACCAGCATGTCGCGCAGGGCGTCTTTCAGGTCATAGTCGTAGACGATATGCGAGAAATATTCCCGGTTTTTTCCGGAGCCATAGAAAGGTGTGGCGGAGAAATCGAACTGCAAAAACAGCCCGGCGTCATTACCGTACTTTTCCTTCATGCGCCTATGCAGCACGCCCATGAAGCGGCGCCAGACCAATTCGTCGGCTCTGGCGGTCTTCTTGCCATGGACGTGGTGTGCCTCGTCATTGAGCGCGATCAGGTCGGGGTGTTCGGTCATAAAATCGGCGACAACTTCACCCTGCGGGTCGTCGGAACTCGCCAGGCCAAGCTGTTCGGCCAGGGAAGGGCTGTCATCGGGCATCGCGAATTGCTGCCAGTTCGTCACCGCGACGAAGGGGGCATCCGGCGGCGTGGTATTGGCGCGGATATCGGCAGGTTGCAGAACATTGTCGAGCAGGGCGAAGCGGCCGCGCCATTCCGCCGAATCCGGGATGAACAAGCCGCGGCGATAGTCGCTGGTCGCCGGGTCGCGGGCACCAGTAGCGGGGTCGCGTTTGCCCAGGAAGCTATCCAGAATGCGGTTGCGCACCTCCAGCCCTGGCGTAACAATCATAAAGTGGGCGGAATAGGGGGCATTGGTCTCGGCGTTCACGGCGTTGAAATATTGCCAGATGATCAGGGCAGCCAGCACCCACGTCTTGCCCGAGCCGGTGGCCGATTTGATGCAATATTTCAAAAACGGCGCGCCATCTACATCGTCGGCGATGGTCTTAAAGAGCCGCAGATTTTCCGGAGCGAATTTCTCGTAAAGCCCCTTGAGCGACCCGATCTGTTGGATTTCGTGCAGATAGACAATCGTTTCGATGGCCAGGCGCTGGCATTCGTGGAAATGTTCGCCGGTTTCTTCACCGCGGTCGAACCAATGTGCCAGCAATTGCCGTGTGGTCTCAGACGGAAAAGGGTGGTAACCCTGATTGCGCCAGGCGAGCACCTCGGCGGAAATGGTTCTCGCCAGCGCCAAAGTTGTGGTCTGCGAGGCCGGAAAGTTCTTGGCCATGGATACCCTTCGTCAGCGATGGTAGAGAAGAATGCGCTTCAACTTGGGGCGATTTTCGCAGAATTGGCCCAACAGGCAAGGGGCCGCGGAGCCACGGCGAAATGCTTCGGGTTAGCCCGGATATTTC
>JAJYFE010000045.1 GCA_021785435.1 Planctomycetota bacterium | reverse complement strand
TCCGTAAGAAAAGCGAAGAGCCTACAAACGCCTGGCACCATCCTAAAAGTGGCTGGTTTTCACCCGCCCATAAGTGGCTGCATTTGCCTACCCGCTGACACCGTGGAAATACGAGCGGGCCGGAGCCTAACCTACGGGCGCCGCGACGGCGTTCTGTGGTGGTGCGCGCAAATCACTACGCTCCGGTGGAGGGGAAGGGTGTTTTCCGCGCCCTTTAAGCCAGGTCTGGAACTGTTCCAGATAAACATAGAAGACCGGCGTCACCAGCAGGGTTAGAAATTGTGAAAACAACAGACCCCCGACCACCGCCAAACCCAGGGGGCGGCGTGTATCGGCATCCGCCCCGGTGCCCACCGCGATGGGCAGCGTGCCCAACAGGGCGGCCATGGTGGTCATCATAATCGGGCGGAACCGGATGCTGCAGGCCCGGTAGATCGCGTCCACCGGGCTGGCCCCGTTGGAGCGTTCGACAATGGCGAAATCGACCATCATGATCCCGTTCTTTTTCACCAGCCCAATCAGCATAATTACGCCGACGAACGCGTACAGATCTAGAATCTTTCCGAATACGATCAAGGTGACCAGAGCGCCCAGACCGGCGAAAGGCAGGGCGGTGAGAATGGTGATGGGATGGATGAAACTTTCGTACAAAATGCCCAGCACGATATAAATGACCACCACCGCCACCAGCAGCAACAGACCCATATTAATAACCGCCTGCTTGAAGATCTGCGCCGCTCCCTGGAAGCTGGTGATGATCTGCGGTGGGAGCGTGGCGCGGGCGGTTTTCTGAATTTCATCCACGGCCCGGCTTAAGGAATAATTGGAAGCCAGGTTGAAAGAGATGGTCGCGGAAGGCAATATACCCGTTTCATTGATCACCATTGGGCCGAGGCTTTTCGTGACTGTGGTTACAGCGTTCAGGGGAACCAACTGCCCGCTGGTGGAAGTCACATACAAGAGGTTTAAATCGGCGGGGTTGCGCTGGTATTTCGGCAGCGCCTCCAGAATCACCTCATACTGCGCCTCCGGATCGTAAATGGTGGAAATCTGTTCGGAACCATAGTCCAAGCCCAAGGCGTCTTCAATAGCCTGGTGGCTTACGCCCAGACTCTGGGCGCGGTTGTCGTCCGGGACGATGTTCACCTGCGGGGTTTTAATAAGCAGATCGTTGTTCACCTCCCGCAGGCCGGGCAAGGCGCGGAGTTTATCTGTAAGAATCGGCGTGTATTTGAAAAGAGCGGCGGTATCCGGTGAAAGCATCGTGAACTGATATTGGGCTTTGGTGTTCTGGCTGTTGACCGTCACGGGGGGAAGATTTTGCATATACGCCTTGATGCCGACGACGCGGGCGAACCGGGGCCGCATTTTACGAATGAACTGATCCGTAGTGAGCGGGCGCTGGCCCGGCGGCTTGAGGTGGAAGAACATCAGGCCCCCGTTGCTGCCGCCGAAGGGGCCGCCGCCCGCCAGCGACATGAAATTATCGACATCCGGGTCATTTCCCACCATACGGCCCAGGGCCAGTTGATGCTTGACCAGGGCATCGAAGGAGATCCCTTGGGCGGCCTGGCTGGCGACCATGATATGCCCACTGTCCCCGGCGGGGATAAAGCCTTCCGGGATGGTCGCCAGCAGATGCAGGGTCAGCCAGAGGGTCAGCCCGGAAAGAATCAGCACCAGCAGCCGAGCCTTAAGCACCCCGCGGAGCAGCCATAGGTAAATCCGGCGTGATGAGTCAAAAAGCTGCTCCATGAAACGATACAGAAAATTGTGCCGCCGGGCACGGGGATCCCGCAGGAAGCGGCTGCAGAGCATGGGCGTGAGGGTCAGGGAAATGACGCCTGAGAACAGGATGGCGGCGGCAAGCGTCAATGCGAATTCGTTGAGGAGCCGCCCGATAATACCGCCCAAAAAGATGATCGGAATGAACACCGCGACCAGGGAGAGCGTCATGGAGATGATGGTAAAGCCGATCTCCCGCGAGGCGTGGAGTGTGGCTGACATGGGGGACTCGCCCATTTCAATGTGCCGATAGGAATTTTCCAGCATCACCACCGCGTCGTCGACAATAAAGCCCACGGCCAGGGTCAGCGCCAGCAGCGAAAAATAGTCGATGGTGAAGTGGAGTTCATACATCACGGCGAAAACACCGATGATCGCCAGCGGCATGGCGGCGGCGGGAATCAGCGTAGCGCGAAGGGTGCGCAGGAAACAGAAAATCACAAAAGTAACCAGCAGCAGGGCCAGCCCCAGAGTGAGTTTGACATCAAAGACGCCCTGGCGGATGTCCAGGGATTTATCGTACAGCACACGGAGTCGAACGGACGAGGGAATGCTGGCCTGCAACTTTGGTAGAAGCTGCTTGATGCGGTCCACCACCGCAATGGTGTTGGCGCCGGGTTGCTTGGAAATGGCCAGGACGATAGCGCGTTTGGGCTGGCCGTGGAGGTAATACCAGGCGCGGGTTTTGTCATTGGCCACGCTGTTAAGAACGCGCGCCACCTGGTCCAGCCGGACCACAGCGCCAGTCGCCGGATCCGTCTTGATAATCAGGGACCGATAAGCGGCGGCGTTCGTCAACTGGCCGTTGGAATAAACCTGGTAAGCGGTGTGGGTTCCATAAAGTGTCCCCGTGGGCTGATTGACGTTGGCGGCTTGAATGGTCTGGACGAGCTGATTGACGCCGATTCCCCGCTCGGCCAGGGCCTTAGGGTTGACCTGGATGCGGACGGCGTAAGTCTGGGCACCGAAAACGCCCACCTGGGCGACGCCATTGATTTCGGAAATGGAATCGCCCAACAAATTTTGCGCGTAGTTGTCCACCTGGTACATCGGCAAAGTCTTCGAAGCCAACGCCAGAAGCAAAATGGCTTGTTCTGCGGGATTGACCTTCTGATAGGTAGGTGGATTGGGCATATTGTGGGGCAATTGGCCTTCCGCCCGCGAAATCGCCGCTTCCACGTCCTGGGCGCAGGAATTAATGTTGCGGCTCAAGGAAAAATTCAGCGTGATGGATGTGGAACCCAGGGAACTTTGGCTGGTCATCGAATCGAGACCCGCGATCTGGGTGAACTGTTTTTCCAGCGGCGTGGCGACGGAAGAAGCCATCGTGGAGGGATTGGCTCCCGGCAAGGCGGCGTTGACGACAATGGTGGGGCGGGCCACATCCGGCAGATCGCTGACCGGCAATTGGAAATAGGCCATGAGGCCAAAAATCACCAGCGTGGCCATGAGCAAGGTGGTGGCCACGGGCCGGCGGATGAATATTTCAGATATATTCACGGCTGCGCCTTGGTGGGCAGGGGTGGGTTGGACTGTGCTGAAAATGGCGGATTATGGCAACGTCGGGGGCGCATAGGGGCGGCCGAGGCGCCGCGGGAGACACCACCTCCGGCAAGGTCTCCAGAGGCGACTCCCCTCGTTCCGCCGAGGTGGATCCGCCTCCGTGCGGACCGGGGGCTATATGCGAGCGGGGCGATAAGGCTCGCCCTGACGATCCGCACGGCCTTACCTGGAATGACGTTCACCTGGCCATCGGTGATAACCTCGTCGCCCATCCGCAGACCCTTGGTGATGACCGCCAGAGAGTGATAGGTAAACGCCTTCGTGACGGGTTGGATTGCCGCGACGTTTTTGCGCACCACGAAAAGGAAGTTGCCATTTTGGCCAGTCTGCACGGCCTGATCCGGCACGACCAGGGCATGCGGTATCACGCCCACCTGCAGCGTGACGTTGACGAACTCACTGGGCCAAAGCCGCTGCCGGAGATTAGCGAAAGTGCCCATCAGTTGAATGGAGCCGGTGGCCGCATTGATGGTGTTGTCAATAAAGCTCAGATAGCCTTTCAACCGCGGCTTCGGCGCTCCAGCAGGGCGGGCATACACGGGCAGTTTGGAGTTTTTTAACCGAGCCTGGCGGATTTGCGGCAGATCTATCTGCGGCAGGGAGAAGGAGACATAAATTGGCTGCAGTTGGTTAATGACCAACAGATTGGTGGCGGCGGTTTTGACGCTGGTACCGGCGAAGGCCTGCAAAGTACCTGCTTTGCCATCCATCGGTGCACGAATGGTGCAATAGCCAAGCTGCACCCGGTTGTTCTGGACGACGGCACGGTCGGCTTGTACTTGGGCGACCTGGGCTGCGAGGGTGTATTTGGCCTGTTGGTAGCTGGAGTGATAAGCATCATATTGGGTAATGGATAAAGCCCCACCGCTGGTGCCGAGCTTCTTCGCCCGCTGCCAGTTGGCAGCCGCGGTGGTGCAGGCCGCCTGGCATTGCCCCACCCGCGCTTGGTCCACCGTGACATTCGCCTGGGCCTGGGCCAGAGCGGCTTGGAATGGTCGAGCATCAAGCTGGAACAAAATCTGCCCTTTTGTAACGTGCTGACCCGGTTGCACCAACACGTCCTTTACGACACCGTCCACTTGCGACTGTAAAGTTACTGATGCCACCGGCTGCACCACGCCGATATTGCGCAGCTCAATTGGCACATTTTCCGACCGCACCACGGCAATTTTCACCAAGGCTGGAGGTGCTGCGGGCGGCCCGGTAGCGCTTTTGGAACAGGCGGCCAGCATCACCACGGTGGGCAGCAAAACAACCACGAAGCGGGCGGGGCCATCCCTAAAGCAGGTACGTGTCATTTTCGTGTTTTTCGCGTGTTTCGTGGTGGAAATCCTCTTAGCTGCGTTTTAGCGGCCCACCGCGCCGCGCGCCTTTGCGGCCGGCGGGCTGTTTTCGGTGGGCGCGTTCCAGCCGCCGCCCAAGGCGACATAAAGCGATACCAAATCATTCGACACGGCCAGGTTGCTTTGCACCAGCGCCGTGCGCGCGCCTAACAAAGCGTTTTGGGCCAACAGCACGTTGGTAAAATCGGTCAGGCCGTTGCGGTAAAGCTCCTCGGCATAGGTCATCGTCTTGCGATATTCCACAACCTCTTTTTCCAGGGCAACACGATGGGCCTGTTCCTGGCGGTAAGCTACTAGGGCGTTCTCCACCTGCTGCAGCGCGTCGAGCACCGTTTCGCGATAGATCAGGTAGGCCTGGTCGCGCAACGCCTGTTGCTGACGGATATTGGCTTGAATCGCTCCGGAACTAAAGATGGCCCAGGAAACGCTTGGCCCGATGCCCCAGGCCACGCTATGCGCATCGAACCAGTCGGCGGCATCCTGCGAGGCAAAGCCCAAATTACCATTAATCGTCAGGGTGGGAAATAGCTCCGCTACCGCGACACCGATTTGGGCGGTGGCAGCGGCGAGCTGCCGCTCCGCACCGCGCACATCCGGCCGGCGCAGCAGCAGTGCGGAAGGCAGGCCGATAGGCACCCGCGGGGGCACTGGCGGAATGGCTCCCGGCGCGGAAAGTGTTTTTACTAGGACGCCGGGCGATTGGCCCAACAAGACGCCCAAAGCGTAAATGAGCTGGCGTTGCTGGATCAGCAGACCGGGCAACTCGGCCCGCACACTGGCCAACAGCGCCTCGGCGTTGGCGACGTTGTACTGGGTGGAAAATCCTGCGCCCATCTGCTGGCGTGCCAGGGCGACGGTTTTTTCCTGGGTGACAATGGTCTCCCGGGCAACCTGGATTTCCTGCTGCACGCCGCGCAGCGTGATGTAATCCGTGGCAACCTCCCCGACCAACGCCACCTGGGTGTTGTGCTGACTGTCTACGGCCGCCTGAATACTGGCCTGCGCCGCCTGGACACTCCGCCGGATACCCCCAAACAGGTCCAGCTCCCAGGTTCCATTGAAGCCGGCGTTATAGCTGTCGCCCGGCGGCGTGCTATGGGGCGGTTTGAAAAGATCAGCGCTGCTTTGGCTGCGCTGATAGGAGCCCGCGGCATTGACGAATGGCCCCAGATTCGCCGCGGCGATCTGCAGCGCGGCCCGCGCCTGGCGCACCCGCGCTGCGGCCAGCCGCAGGTCCAGATTGCCCGCCAGGGCGCGATGGATCAGCGCCGTCAGTTGGGGATCCTTAAACCGCCGCCACCATCGGTCCAGATGGGCCGGCTGCGTGGAAACGGTGCTTAAAAGAGGGGCTCCGGCCGGTGTCTTGACCGCCGCCGGATCCGACCACTTTGCCGGCATCGTCATGGCTGGCGGATGGTAATTCGGGCCAACGGTGCAACCGGCGAGGAACAGCGCCAACCCGAGCAGCCCCCCGTAAACCCGGACTAAAGCACGAAGGCACGAAGGCGCGGAGAATCGCCTCACGCGAAGACGCGAAGACGTCAAGGATAATAAACCAGGTTTTGTCGATTGCGGCCGAGGTTGTTGCGTTGCATACGGGTCGGTGCTCTGTGGGGCCGCGCTTCGGTCCGGGTGCGGTCGTTGTTTTTTATGGTTCAAAACACTTCGCGGCTTCGCGGCTTCGCGTGACAGCATGGTGGTGCAATCCGTCGCCGTGAATCGAAAATCGAAACTCAAAAATCGAAAATGGATCTTATTCATATCTTAACGCCTCAATGGGATCCAGGCGTGACGCCTTCCAGGCCGGATACCAGCCGAAAATAAGCCCCACGCCGGCCGCCACCGCCACGGAAGCAATGATAGCCGGAACGGAAACCGCGATGGGCCAATGGAGCATGTGTTTGATGAGGCTGGAAAGTCCCTCGCCGGCGATAATTCCGAGAAGGCCGCCGCACAGGCATAAGACCATGGCTTCGAGGACAAACTGGCTTAGAATGTCCCGGGCTTTGGCGCCGACCGCCATGCGTAAGCCGATTTCCCGCGTGCGCTCCGTGACCGAAACCAGCATGATGTTCATAATGCCCACGCCGCCGACGAGCAGGGAAATCAGGGCTACGCCCGTGAGCAGGTTGGTCATCATGGTCGACGTTTTGCCCAAGGCCTGGGAAATTTCCGCCAGATTGCGGATATTGAAATCGCTGGGCTGGCCCGGCTGCAAGTGATGGCGTTGCCGCAGAAGGGTGGTAATTTCCTGGGTGGCCTGCGGGATCTGCGCCAGGGTGGGCACCGCCACGAAGATACCGTTGACATTCGGAAAACTCACCGGCTGGGGCGTATCGAGCTGTTCACTGGCTGAGGCGGTGGGATACAGACTCTGCGCTGTTTCGGGGTACAACTGATCGGTGGACGTCGTGCTGGAAGACGCCGCGGCCGTATTCTGATTTTGATTTTCCAAAGCACTTCCGGAAACACGGTATTTCAGAGTGGTCCACGGCAGAACGATGACGTCGTCCTGGTCCATCCCCATCATGTTGGCGCCTTTTCTGGCCAGCACGCCAACAACCCGTAACGGCACATTTTGCACCAGAATGGTTTTTCCGACCGCCTTGCCGCTGGGAAAAAGCTCCCGTACATCCGTTTGCCCCAACAGACAGACTTCATTGGCGCCCAGAACGTCGGCGTTGGTAATAGGACGGCCTTCCACGACCGGCCAATCACGGATCTTCAGAAAGGCCGGAGTGGTTCCATAGATAAACTGAGGGACCCAATTCTGATTGCCCCGGACCAACTGCAGGCGGGCGTGAACCATGGGGGCGGCCGCCGCAACCGTTGGACAGTCCCGCGCGATGGCAGCGGCATCTTCCGCCGTAAGCGTTACGGCGCTGCCCCCGCCAAAGGAAACACCGCCGCTGGCCGCGGCGCCGGGAAACACAATCAGGGTATTAGCGCCCATGCTCGTGAAGGTCTGCTTGATAGCCGCCGAGGAGCCTTCGCCGATCTGCACCATGGCAATCACCGAGGCGATGCCGATGATGATGCCCAGGGTGGTCAAGGCGGAGCGCAAGGGATTGCGGCGCAGGGCGCGGAACGCGGTTTTCAAGGTGGCCGTGATTTTAAGCATGCTGCGGACCTCCCGCCGGCCCGGCCGCAAGCACGTCACCAATCAAGCCATCCTTGATGTGGATCACGCGCTGGGCGTGCGCCGCCACGTTGGCATCGTGCGTGACCAGGACCATGGTGATTCCCTGCCGGGTATTAAGCTGTTGGAACATCTGCAGGACTTCCTCGCTGGTGTGCGAATCCAGATTGCCGGTAGGTTCATCCGCCAGCACCAAACGCGGGTTGTTCACCAGGGCGCGGGCGATGGCCACGCGCTGTTGCTGTCCCCCGGAAAGCTGGGCTGGCTCATGATGCATGCGTTCTGCCAACCCGACGCGCTCCAGCCACTGCACCGCCCGCTGCCGCGCCGCCTTCGCCGATAAACCGTCCTCCACGTAATTCGTCGGAAGCAGCACGTTTTCCAAGGCACTGGTCCTGGGTAGTAAGTTGAAATTTTGGAACACAAACCCAATCTTGCTGTTGCGCAACACGGCCCGCTGATTGGGAGAGAGGCGGGATATTTCCTGGCCATCAAAAAAGTACGACCCGGCGGTGGGACGATCCAGACACCCTAAAATATTCATCAAGGTAGTCTTGCCGGAACCTGAAGCTCCCATGAGGGCCACCAGCTCACCGGTGGCAATGGTCAGGGAAACGCCCTTCAGGACGGCCAGGTCGCCGCCGCCCAGGCGGTACGTCTTAAATAAACCGTCCGTCTTAATGAGGTCCATGACAAGGCTCCGCTGGGGTGCAAGCGACGATCACGTGCTCTTCTTATGGCGGGCGAAAGGATGCGGTATAAACGGATTGCTGGCCGAGGGCGCACTGGAGCGGGCCTGCCGTTCGCCGACGACCACGCGCGCTCCCGGCTTTAGGGTCGGGGAAAAGATTTCGGTTTGATAGTCGTTGGCCAATCCCAATTGCACCGTGAGCGGCCGGACGTATCCACCGTCGGGGATCCAGACCGTGCCGGTAGGGCGATGCGCTCCCCCAGGGGCGCCCGGCACCATCGGCAATTTTCCGGCGGCACGGGCGGATGGGGACGGTTTCGCCTCGCTGCCAGCAAGGATCTCGTTGCTACGGGGAACCCAGCGCAGGGCGGCATTGGGAACCATCAGCACATTTTTTCGCTGGGCCACTAAAATATCCGCTTGGGCGGTTAAATAGGGCAACAGCTCGCCGCCCGGATTATTGGTATCCACCACCACCGTGTAGGTAACCACATTCTGCACCATGGTGGCGTTCAGACGCACCTGTGAGACCACGCCGTGAAACTGGCGGTTCGGAAAAGCATACACGGTGAAGGTTACCGGATCACCGGGACGAACGCGCCCAATATCGGCTTCGTTAACGGAAAGCCAGATTTGAATCTTACTGAGATCCTCGGCCAGCAGGAATAAGCTGGGCGTATTGAAACTGGACGCAACGGTTTCGCCAATTTCCACGCGGCGGTCGATCACCACGCCTTTAACCGGCGAGGTGATCGTACAATAGTGCAGCAGGACGGTGTCGTAGTCCAGCTTGGCCTGCGCCGCCCGTACCGCCATTCGAGCTTGATCCACGGAAGCGACACCTACCTGCACCTTGGCTTGGGCCTGGTCATACGTGGATTTATATGCGTCATATTGGCTGGCCGAGAGGGACAGGGAGTTGGGCCCGAGTTTTTTTGCTCGGCGCCAGTCCGCCCGGGCATCCTGATAGGCGGCTTGATCTTGTTGCAAGTTGGCCCTCGCTACCTCCACGTTGGCTCTCGCTTCGGCCAACGCCGCCTTATCCGACTCCACATTCGCCGCGTAAAGCGACGGATCGATCTGAGCCAGCACGGTTCCCTTACGCACCGGTGAGTCATAATCCACCTGGTGCCCGGCGGCGTCCTTTCCGAAGAACGCAATGCGGCCACTGACTTGGGCACCTACATCCACCACATCCCGCGGCTCCAGCGTGCCCGTGGCGCTGACGGTCGCCTGGAGCATGCCTTTCGTCACGGGCGCGGTTTTAAAAATAACTTTTCGTTGACGGGGGCTGGTCCACCACTGCCAGGCGGTGTACCCCGCCACACTCGCCACGATCACCACCACGATTACTTTTATTGCGGTCTTCATTGGTTGCCCCTGTTGTCACCGGTCCTATTGAGGTTCAAACAGCGGCCGCAGCGTCTGGGCCGCACAAAACAAAAAAGCCCGCTCCGTTGCCGTCAATGGGCCGAACAATTCCGCCAAATGCCGTTGCGCCGAGTGCATGACACTCTGCAGCACTCGCTGCCCCGCGGCGGTCAGGGAGAGCAGGGCCCGGCGGCGATCCCGCTGGTCCGCCTGGCGCCGAATCAATCTCTGCCGCTCCAGTTCATCGGCCAGCTTGGACGCGGAGGGCAGGGTCAGGCCAATGCGTTCCGCCGCCCCGGATATCGAAAGTTCCCCCCGGCGGTAAATCGCCAGCATCATGCGGAATTGACCCATCTTCAGTTCCGGCCCCCCGGCCCTTCGTACGTGGCGGCGCAACACCGCCATCATCTGGGGAATCAGTTCCAAAAAGGCCCGGGCCAGGCTCGCTGCGTCGACTACCTGGTTGCCCGCGCCGCCCGGGACCCCTTCCCCTGACGGCCGACCGTTGCGGGCAGCATCCCCATGCCGCAACGACCGCAACGCGGGAGCAAGCGAGACTCCCAGCGACGGATCCGCCCGGCGCCGCAGTCCTCGACCACGCCCTCGCCCCCCGCCTGGCGTCGCAGCGCCCCCCTTTTCCGCCACCAGCGGAACTCCCGCCGTTGGAAGCCTGGCGCGGCAGGTGGCGTGGCGTGGCGTGCCATCATCCTTTAGTTTCAACATTGAAGTAATTCACCGTGGCATACTGCCTTCCCATGGCCCATTATAGCGGCTTCTGCATCTCCAGGATACGTTTCGCCCTTGCCATCACGCCACGCTTCCCCACAGTCCCCGAAAGCCGTTCAACAGGATAGAACGCACGCCCAAAAAATTAGTTGCATAAAGCAACTAAAAATTATTATACTGCCCTCCAGAGGTTGCGTTTACCGGGAGCGCACCATGATGGTGGCTGCAGCCGGCACGCTCGGGGCGCTGGCGCGGCAAGCGGTGGAGCTCCGGCCGGAGGAGGGGGGGCTGCGGCCACGTTCGCCTGGAACCGGGGGCGTTTTCACCGGGTTCCTTTGGCGTTGCCACTTGGGATCAATCCGCCCTGCTCCAGCGCGGGATGAAGGCAGAACAATGAAGGACGAATCGGCCCCCTGCGAAAGGGCGGAGCACGTCGCTGCGGCGCTGTCGGAGCGGACCGTTGACCCACGAGAATTGCAGCGTCAGGAAGAGCCGGGAGTGGACCTTTTACCGATGGATGCGCTGCCCGGAGTGGCGCCTAAACTTAACCGCCGGAACCTGTTGCTGCTGATGTTGTTTCGCGTTAGCCGCGGCATCGCGGCCGGTATGATGGCGGTGGCCCTGCCGTATCTGATTCTAAAAGACCTTGGCTACGGCAGCCTGGTTCTGGGTGCGGTGTATACGACCGGGCTGCTGGCCACCGCCGGGTTGGGACTGGCGGCGGGGCACCTGGCTGATGTCTGGAGCCGGAAAGGCACCCTGCTGCTGACCGGCCTGATGGTGCCGGTGAGCGCTCTGCTGGTATTTGCCTGGCCGACGTTACCGGTACTGTTCGCAGCCTCCGTCGTCGGCGGCTTCGCTGCCACAGGTTCGCTGATCGGCGGCGGCATCGGAGGAGCGGCCCAACCCGTCCAAAGCGCCGTCATCGCCGATTTAACCAGCCTGAATAATCGCACGCTCTACTATTCGCTGCTGGCATTTCTAAGCGGTTTGGCCGGCGCCGGCGGGGCATTATTGGTGCGTTTCTTTTCGGTTCAAAACACCTTTCTGGCCGCGGGGCTGATCGCCGCCCTGGGCGTAGCGCTTTTACTGCCGCTGCGTATACCGGGGCGGCGCCGGTTGCCACCGCGGGAGGCGCACTCCCGTAGAGCCATGGGCCAGTTTACGATTACCGGAGCTCTAAATGGTTTCAGCCAGGGTTTGGTGACTCCGTTTCTGATTCCCTTTTTTGTGATCATCTACCATATGAGCAAATCTTCCATGGCGGTTTATACCGCCGTGGCCACGCTGGTGGGCGCGATCGCCTTACTGACTGCCCCAGTGCTGGAGAAGCGGCTGGGGTTTGTGCGCAGCATTGCCTTTACCCGCGCCCTGGGGACCGCGCTGCTGGTGCTGATGGCCGTGTGGCACCAGCTTTGGCCGGCCCTGGCCATTTATGTTTTAAGCCCCGCGCTGCGCATCGCGGCGTTGCCGGCGCAGCAAACCGCCCTGACCAGCCGCGTGCACGGCGGCGATATCGGCCGGGCCCTGGCGACGAACCAGGTGGCCCGGCAGGTGGCCGCGTCGGGCGCCATTTTGTGTACCGGCTATTTATTCGATCTATCCGCCATCGAAACGCCCTTCTTCCTGTATGCGGCCATTACGGCGGTGAATATCGGCCTTTATTTCCGGTTTTTCGGTAAAGAGCCTGCTCCGCCCACGGAGGCGTGATGGCTTGCGTTCAGCCAAATGGAAATTCACTTCACCGCAGCGCCGTGCCGCAATGGTGTGGCGCCAACCCATTGCAGGCGCGGAAAGCTGCCGGTAATATTTATCTTGGTCGGGCGTGTGCCTGAGCGGCCAAAAGGGACGGACTGTAAATCCGTTGGCTTATGCCTTCGCAGGTTCGAATCCTGCCGCGCCCATAACGGTCATATGCACGCTATTATATACACCAGTAAGGCCCTGTATCACAATCCTTCAAAATCTTTGCGCCATGCGAAGATTGTTGTTCGTCGTCAGGCCGGCAGGTTCGGCGGCGGACCGCCACCCCCGGCAGAGGTCACCAAAGGCGACTCTGCGACGTGGGGGGCTATCTATTTTGGTTGTCGGCGTAGTTTAGTCGCCACGGCGACCCGCGCTGGGCTAACGGTGGCAGGACCTGTTTGCGGTGACCTTTGGCGCGCTCTGGTACGACCTGACGAGCATGTGTTGGGGGGCCTCTGCGCGCATATCCCGATGGCCAAGTCGCCGAAGAGGGCGACTCGACAAAGTCCTGCCCGCTCGCTGGCGGGGCGAGCGGTGACCCACGCGACGTTTCGCTATCGGCTGCGGGTGGAAAAATTGAAGGGGGCCGAACGGATCGATGGGCACTACCTGTTGCCCAGTAACCTGCAGGCCCAATCTCTCAAAGTGCCCTGGCCCCAATACACGCAACTGACGCACATTGAAGCCGCGTTTAAATCGTTAAAGGCGGATCCGCAGGTGCGACCGATTTATCACCAGGTGCAACCGCGCGTGGAGGCCCACATCCTGGTGGCCTTCCTGGGGTACGCCCTGCTGGCGACGCTGGCCATGTACACGCGCCGGCAGGTCCCGGGTCTGACAGCCCGTGCGGTGCTCGAACTACTGGCTGGGATCCAGATGCTGGATGTGCATCTGCCGGTGACGGATGGCCGCTGGCTGGTGATGCCGCGCTACACCGTGCCGCGACCCGAAGAACGCTTGCTGCTGGACAAGTTGGAACTGGTACTGCCGGAGCAGCCGCCACCGAAGATTTACCCGGCCAGGTGGCTGCCTTCGCCTCGGAAATGGAGACGCCCGACCCGGATTTGTAGTAGCGACTTTTGCCCCTCAACCCCAAAGTTGCCGTGGGGTTTTGATGCCGAAGTGCGAAGGTTGAGCTAAACTCGACTTTAACCATTTTTCGGGAGTGTAAACAGTCGAATCCTTTGGAAATCGCGATGCCGGTGGGAGGTTTTGCACATCCTGTTTTTTATACGGCGTGGAAAAACTGCACGCCATCTCAATGGACCCGTGAAATCAGGCTTTCTGGTTCCTCCGAAATCGACAAGGGTCGCGCCATGCGCCCGCCCAAATTCGGGCCACCCCCGTGCCCATCACCCGCTAAGGGGCCTCCGGTATGTCGGTGGCGGTTCTTCACTGGCGGTCTAATTCCGGCAATCCCTCCAGCAGTTCCCGCACGGTGCGCTGCAGAAGCGGGTGCCGCAGGTCTGGTGCAATTTCATTGAGCGGCTGCAAGACAAAACGTCGGTGATGCAGACGCGGATGCGGGATGATTGGATTTCCCCGCTGGCAGACCCTATCCCCATAGAAAAGCAGGTCCAGGTCGATCGGGCGCGGTCCATGTCGTGGCTCGCCGCGCCGATCGCGGCCAAGATTCGCCTCAATCGCCAGTAACCGGGCCAGCAGGTCCCGCGGCGTCAGGGAGGTGCAGATGGCCGCGGCCGCATTGAGAAAATCCGGTTGCCCGGGTGGACCACCCACGGCCGGGTTGTGGTAAAAAGTCGAAACCGCCAGAAGGACGGTACCGGGCAATTCGCGGATGGCCTGGATCGCCGCCTGGATATTAACGCGGCGGTCGCCAAGATTGGCGCCCAAGCCGATATAACAGGTGGCGTCCATGGCTGAATTCTCAGTCAACGCGTTTGCGGACGGGCGCCGTCTGGCTGGGGTGTGGTTGCGCCCCTGCCGCGCCGGGACCGGCGCCTATCGGTTTGTGCCGGGTGATGGCGGCGGCGAAAATCACCGCCACCAACAGGACGCTCGCCCAAAGTGACACGCCGAAGGTTAACAGCCAGTCATGTCCGTACGGCCCAAACACCTTGCCGACGTCTGTGGTCAGAAACATCAGCATCGCGGCAGCGCCCAAGGCCCCGATCGCCCACGTACGCATCCGCAGCGTTTGCCGGGGGTCGCTTAGCACCATGGCCACGGCGAAAAGCGGGATAACCAGCGTGACATAATGCGGCACCCAGGTGCGCGGCGAGGCCCACAGCTCGAAGATCGCCACGGCCCCAGTTTCCAGCCAATAGCGTCGCCGTCTCAAAGTCGGCAAGCGGCGCCGCGCCCACCACAGGCCGCTGACGCCCACCGCGGTCAAAATGGTACGAATGATCCAATCGCTTACCGGCGCTGGCAGGCGCAGCAGATTAACATACTGGGCTTGTCTGCCGCCCCGGATATGGTAATAGAACGCGGGCACATGCCGCAGGAGGCGCGAAAGAAAACTCGGTACGGACTGGCCGACGAAATACTGCACCCGTCCCTGCATGACATAAGGCAGGATCATGATTTGGGTCCATTGCTCCAACCACCGCAGGTTTTGCCGCCAGCCGAAGGCCAGTGCCGGCACCGCTAATAACCATATTCCCATTCCCGCCACAATGCCGGTGACAATCCCCCAGCGGCGTTTCCAGAGAAAATAGAGCAGGAATATGACCGGCGTTACCTTGATGCAGATAGCCATGGCAATCAACAGGCCCGCGAGCCATTGGGCCGGCCGATGGTCCACCTGGGCCAGGGTTAGGCCGAGGGCCAGGGGCGTGAGCATTAATAGATTGGTCTGGCCCTCCTGCATGTCGCCGAGCACCGGCCATAACCATACCGCCAGGATCAAGAGCCACGCCAGGGGCTTCAGCGGTACGCCGGTGCGTTCAACCGCGTGCCGCAGCGTAAAAAAAATAATCAGACAGAAGGCCAGCTTGCACACCACCCACACGAATTGCGCGTTGGGCACGGAAAGTCGTGTCAAGGGAGCGAACACCATTAGTGTTACCGGGGGCGTCGGGAAACTGTCGTCGATGTAGCTGGCATGGTGATAAATGAATTTTGGGACCATGCGCATCCAACGGTCGAAGTCGTTAATGTCAGCGGTGCTATGGGTGCGCTGCTTTTGGATCATGCGCTGCCGGGCCTGAAGGGCCACGATGAGCGTCAGCAGCGCCGCCGCGATCAGCACAGCCAGGGCCAGGCGGCGTTGGGGGTGCGCCACGCGGGCGGCGCTGGAAGGGGCTTGGTCGGAAGCCACGGGCAAAGTAAAATCTCCTTTTCGTCTCCGGCCCGTCCTACGGGCGATGGGCCTTGCGCTGGCCGGCGGTCGGCCCCGACCGCCGGTTTTCCATTTTCGATAGAGACCAGCCCCGCCGCAGCCGGTCAGAGCTTGAGCCGACCAATGCGTTCCACCGCCTCGCGGATCCGGGTTTCTTCGACCGTCAGGGCGATGCGCAAATACCCTTCACCGGCGGGGCCGAAACCGGCGCCCGGAACCGTAACCACGTGCGCTTCCTCCAGCAGGCGGGCACACAGCGGCAGGGAGGGCAGGGAATGCGGGGTGTTCACCCAGCAGAAAAATCCCGCCGTCGGCTTGCGGAAGTTCCAGCCGAGGGCGGTCAGGCCGTCATGCAGCGCGTCGCGCCGTTGGCGATAGATGGCCATCTGTCCCTTGACCTCCGGATGATCATAATGCTCCAGCGCCATGGCGCCGGCCACTTGAATTGCGTTGAACTGGCCGCTGTCGACGTTCCCTTTCACTTGGGCCAGCGCCGCCAGTATCGCCGGATTCCCCACCGCCCAACCCAACCGCCATCCGGTCATATTGAAACTCTTCGAGAGCGAATGAAATTCAACGGCCACCTCGGCCGCGCCAGGAACCTCCAAAATACTGTGCGGGGCTTGCTCAAAATATACTTCGCCGTAGGCCAGATCATGGGCGATTACCCAGCCGTAGTGCCGGGCCATCGCCACCGCGCGCTCGTAAAACGTCAGCGGGGCCGTCGCTGCGGTGGGATTATTCGGGTAGTTCAGCCAAATCAGCCGAACTTGGCGGCGGACCTCCTCTGGAATAGAGTCGAGATCGGGTAGAAAATCGTTCTGTTCCCGCAACGGCATGCGATGGATGCGCCCTCCCGCGAAAGTCGCCCCGCTGGTGTAAACTGGATAACCCGGCTCTGGAACCAGCACTACCGCGCCGGGATTGATCACCGCCAGGGGCAGATGGGCGATGCCATCCTTCGATCCGATGGTGGCGATAAGTTCACGGTCCGGATCCACCTGGACCTGGAAACGCCGTCGCATGAAGTCGGCTGCCGCATGACGAAAAGCCGGCACGCCTTCATCGAAGGGATAGCGGTGATTCTTCGGATCATAAATCGCCTTGGCCATGGCGTCGATGATGAACCGATGGGTGGGGCGGTCGGGATCGCCCACCCCCAGGTTAATGACATCCTGGCCGGCCGCGAGCAAGGCCCGTTTTTTTTTATCGATCTCGATAAACAGGTAGGGTGGCAGCGCCTGCAGACGCTTGGATTTCATAAAAGCCATGTTCGCTCCTCACGCCCCCCCGCCCCGATATTTCATCATTGAAAGGACGGTCAATGAACAACCCAGACAACCGTCTTCGCGGCGGCATTTATGCCGCCCCTATGCCCGCGCTCCCCAATCCGGCCACCCCCGCTGTTCCCGCGCCGACTCCGCAAGTGTAAGAAAATTTTCGGATGCGGTAAAGTAAGCATTTTTCGGGGGAAGCCTCACCCCCGCTGGAGTTCGCGCCCGATGCTGGCTTATTACATCCAAACGCTGAATCCTTTCATTTGGCAGTGGGGGCATTCCAACTTTGGTATTCGCTGGTACGGCACCGCCTACCTGACCGGCTTCATCATCGCTTATTGGCTGATGAAGCGCTTCATCCAAACGGGACGAATGGCGCTGCCGTCCGAAAAACTTCCCGATTTTGTTCTGTTCGTCGCCATTCTGGGTGTGCTGGTTGGCGGCCGACTCGGCGAGGCGGCGTTATATCGCCCCCATATGTTCACCACTTTCAGCACTACGTTTCCGTGGTGGGGTCTGCTGATGGTGCAGAATGGCGGTATGGCCGCACACGGTGGAATCCTCGGCGTGATGGTGGCGGTCTGGGTGTTCGCACGGCGGGGCGGTTACCGTTTTCTGAACTTACTGGACTGTGCTGCCATGGTCGCCCCGATTGGCCTGTGCTTCGGACGTCTCGCGAATTTTGTCAACGGCGAAC
Source organism: Planctomycetota bacterium (assembly GCA_021785435.1). Classification (GTDB taxonomy): domain Bacteria; phylum Planctomycetota; class Phycisphaerae; order WQYP01; family WQYP01; genus JAKCCC01. Next base: position 14,081 of record JAJYFE010000045.1, on the reverse strand, counting down.
TTTACGGCCACCGTTGGCATGGCCCACTGGCGGTGCAATTTCCCACGGAGCTTATCTATCAGAACCAGCCGCTGGACGCGCGGATTCGCCATTTCGCCGCCGGCCTCGCGGCGCATCATCCCGACCTGGCGCGATTCATGGTTCAAAATCCGGGGCCAGGGATGATCACGTACGTCAGCACGCGTTTGCAGACGCAACAGCACCAATTACAGGCGGTCCTGGCGCTGCATCCGCGCTCGGAAATCCTCCGCCTCGCCGCATCCGGTCATTATCCACTGCTGGACCGGCTGCGGCGCCAACTGCCTGGCTGGCTGTCGGAACTTCGTCTGGAGGTTGGGGTGCGACATCTTTGGAAGGCTCTGCATCCCCATTTTCACGGACCGTTGCCTTTGGCGGCGCGCCTGCGGATATTGAACTTGGCGCGCCAGGGCAATGCGTTCGTCATTGATCAGTTGCGGCAGATCCTGCCGCCGCGGATTCCTTCGCAGCTGATCGAAGCGTTCCTGGAAGGACTGGTGCTGTTTCTGATCTGCTGGTTCGTCGGCCATCGCTGGCGCCAGGCCGGCCGGGCCAGCGCTGCTTTCGCGATCGGTTACCCGATCATGCGCATCATCGGCGAGCAGTTCCGGATGGGGGATCAACCGCAGCTTATCTTGGGCCACTGGATCAGCCTGGGCGTTATTTACAGTGTGCCGATGCTGATCGCGGGTCTCATCTTCTGGATCGTGGTTCAGAGCCGATACCATGATGGCTGAAGCACCGCATCTCACGACGGCCATCATAACTATGCTGCACGCGGCCAGCGCGGGCGTAGCGCGCCTGCCTTGGCCTTGGGACGCGGCCATGGTGGCGACGGGGCTGGCCGCTGTTTGGGCCGCCGGGCGCGGTTACCGTGCGGTTATCATGGCCAATTGTGCCGCTGGTGGCTGGTATTTGAGCCTGTGCTTGTGGCATTGGTCCATGCTGGCCGCGATCGCGGCGGCTTTAGCCGGAACCGTTTTTGGCCTCCTGGCCGCGCCGGTCATGCGGGTGGCGGTAGTGCTTGGCGCGGCCGCCCTGGGATGCGCCGCCGGCCTGACGCTCTGGCGCTGGTTTCATCAACCACCGGACTTGCACTGGGCGCCGGCAGTGGTGGGGGTGGTGTTGATGGCCATCGCGGGCTTGTATCTTTTTCGCGCCGGGGTGGTGGTGCTGTGCATGTTGGAGGGGGCGGTTCTGCTCGCGGCCGGTGGATTCGGGCTGCTGTGGCGTGTCGGACCGGTCGCCTGGCGGGCTGCGTTGGCCCGGCAGTTTATTGCGGATCCTTTCGGTTTGCCGGCCTTGGTACTGATTATCACCTGCCTGGGGCTGTGGGGTGAATATTGGCGGCGCAAACGGGCCGAAGCGGCCGAGCTGCCACCAACCGGCACAGGGTAAGCTCGATTTTACCATTTTTCGAGAGCGTAAGCGGTCAAATCCTTCGGAAATCGCGATTTCAGCGCCAGTGTTTGCACACCCCGTAGTTTCTGTGAGTGTGCAAACACTCCACGCTATCTTAAGAGGCCCGTGAAATCTTGCTTTCCGGTTCCTCCGAAATCGGCAAAAGTCGAGCTTAGCCCGGCAGCCGACGAGGGCATCGGCTCTACATTTGAAGGCATCGGCTCTACATTTTCATATGCGGTAGGTGTCCGCAGGACATGGGCGACCGGCCAGAGCCTAAAACGTATAGATCGCGTCAATACCCACCGTGGTCTGGTAATGTTTGCCATTGGTCAGCACGCCGTGGTCGGCCAAGTCCTCGCGCAGCTCCGGGCGGATAAAAAAATTCTTGCTTAAGTTTCCGTGGGGAAACGGCGTAATCTTCGCGCCAATAGTCAATTCGCCATACTGAACCGTTACGCCCGCCGGCGGCGGGTCGAAGACAAACGCATCCATGGTGAATCCAGCGCCGTCGTAATAGTATTCCTCCCGGGCGCTGACCGTCACATAGCTGTTGACCGTGTAACTTTGATATAGGGCCTCGCTGAACCAGCCCGCAGAGCCGCCGCTGCTGGCGTTACCGGCCCCGTCATAGCCAATGGTGGTGTCGGAAACGAGGGTAAGGTTGTTTCCGAGGGCTGGTGGAACCCACGTGATTAACGGCTCAATAACCGTCCGATAGGGATTATTCGTTCCGGTATCCTGCGGTCCGACGGAGGCATTCACCGTATACGTCCAATGAGCGTTGGGCGTATAGCTGGCCGCACCCAGAAAATCGACGGCGCTGTTGTTGTCTTGAAGGGCCTGGTTCCAGCCGCGGGTAATGCCGGCGTAAAACGTCCATTGGCTGTTGGGTACATACTCCGCCAGGACGCCGGTTTGCGTGAAAGGAATTCCCATACCGAAGGCCAGCGAATGGGAGTAAAAATAATTGGTGGTGGGATTGATGGTTTCTTCGCCCATCAGGGTGACAAAGGTGCCGACTTTAAATTTCAGGTCGCCCGCGCCGCCCAAATGCAGGGCGAAAGTCAGATACGCCTGTTCCAGATCAAACTGATAGAGCGGGGTCTGAATAGCGCTGGTTACCGCGCTGCTTTGGGTGGCGTAGCTGTGATAGAAATTCAGGCCGTTGGCGTGGATATTGTCAGCCGTTGCCGGATCATAGCCGTAGAGCCATTCAACCTTGCCGCCGATATCCCAACCGCGCTGGATGTAATTCGGATCGGAAAAATTAATCCCCCGGGCGAGGGTCAAATCAAGCTGGTCCATCTGCAGATGATTGCCATACTCGGTGTCAAATACCCGGGTGGGAATGACGCCCCCGGCGGGGCGGCCGCTCAAGTCCGAGGTGTAGCCCGTCTCAATATAGCCGTATAAATTTATCCCAAGGCCCTGGAGATTTTGGCCGACGGTGGAACTTCCGGCAGGCAGCTGGTCCAACAGATACATCAGCAGCGGATGCGTATCTTCCGGCGGGGCGGTCTGGGTTGCCGCGGAGTCCAATGACAAGCTGGCCAGGGAATCCAGCGTGTCCGTGGGGGATGGCGCCCCGGCGCCGTCCGCCAGCGTCACAGCACAAACCCCTAATCCGGCCGCCAGAGCCAGGACCGTACCTATTCGATGCCGTGTAGGGAGCTTCCGCATATCGACCTCCTGCCAAGAGAGCCCAACCAACCTGTCGTATCGCTGTATCGCAAACAGCGTACCAGACGCGATCGATCTCCGCGGCGAAGTTGGAAATTTCAGGTTCAATACGGCACGGGGTCTTATGTTCGTCGTCCGCAAGTCGAAGACCTGGCTTGAATACAGTCCGCGGGACGTGTGCGCCTGCCCGGAATCAGCTGCAAGGACGGTCCGACTGGGCCCCAGTGCAACTTTTTTAAGCTTTTACCCGGCAGACGCTCCTGGTGTGCCGTCTAAATAAGCGGCTTGGCGTGAGGCAAGCCCTAATCCTTTATCTTCATCTTCGCCTTCGCCCGAGCCACAGACAGGGCGCGGGGGCGGCAACGCGTCGAAAACGGCGATCTGGAAGGTCCAGAGGCTGGAATCAAGTGAGGCTTGAATTAGATTTGCACTCACGGTGGAAGTGGGTATACTATCCATGGAACCTTGCGCCGGACAGCATGAGTCGGGCGCAGGGCATTTCGTGAATAACAGTTCGATTCTTCCCGTCGGTGGCAGTCGGGGAGGTGGTTTCAGTTCGGGGGAGAGCGGAAAAATAGGAAACGGGGGACCGTATGGAAAAGCATTTTCCTCGGTGCGTACAATGTCTGGGCGCGCTGGAGGTGGAAAGCGGCTTCATCGGAACACTCAAAGCCTTGTTGGATCGGCCTCTGACTTGTCCGTCATGCGGGCGGCAGATGAGCCGGGCGGAAGCGCAGTTGATCGCGGACAAATTCGCCGAATGCGTCACGCGTTTCCACCGGGATCTGCAGCGGGCGGTGGATATTCTGCCGGTGCTCAAGGCTGCCGATGCGCAGCGGGCGCTGGATCTCGCGGCGCCGTCGGCTCGCCAGCCGTCCCGGGTGCATGACCGCGAAGAGTTGTACCGGCTGGTGGTGCGGCAACTGCGCACAGCCCTGCGCCATGAAGCCCAGGGACACCGGTGCCCCATCACTTTGGATATGATGCATATGGGGGCCATCAACGCGGCTATCCAGATTCACATCGCGCAAGAGCGCTCACCGGTGGAGGCGCTGATCGTGATCGTGCGCGTCGGCGCCGATGATTATCTGATGCTGGAGGCCCAGCGTGAACCGGGGGTGGCAACCCGTCGGGCGGCTGCGGCGATCCCCGCCGGCGAAACCGCTCCAGTCTCCCAGCGGCCCGGTTCGGTCGGCGTATGACCAGCCGGGTCAATGCACGAACAGCAGCGCCAGCAGCGTCAGCGCCAGCACGGCCAGCGTGGTCAGCGTATAAAACCAGTCACGCTCGGCCAGAGCAAACAAAACCACGGAGGTGGCTACACGCATAATGGGGGTGAGCACCAGCAGGAAGAGGCCCAAGTCGATGATATCCTCCCCGCGCCCCTGGAGGATGCCGCGCCAGATGGCCGCGAGATGATCGCTGAATCGGGCGTCCTGCATATGGGCTACCGTGGGCGGGTGATGCAGGAAACTTAGGAGCAAGCCCGCGAACATTACCGCCACGCTGAGCACGACGCCGGTACGCAGCACCCAGGCCGACGCGTCCTGAAGGAGGGAGTCGCTCTTTCGCGGACGGTCGGGGGCCGGCGTCGGCCCCGGGGCGGGAGCCAGCGCGCCGGGGGTGGCGTGGTCGAAAGGCGGGGGCGGGGAGGGGATCATCGTAAACTCCAATAATCAACATGGTTAAATACGTACATGCAATCCGCCCAGCAGCATCTGCAAACCGATAACCCCCAAGGCCACGGCGAACACCTTTCGGACCAGGACATTGGACATTCGCTCCATCAATTTGGTGCCCCACAAAGCTCCTACCAAGACCGAAGCGGCTACGGGCACCACCAGATAGGGCAGGACTAATCCACGGCGCAAATACACACCGGCGGCGGCGGCGGCGGTGACCCCGATCATGAAGTTGCTTGTGGCGGTGGATACCTTTACGGGCAGCCGCATGGCCATCTCCTGGGCCAGAACCTTCAATACGCCGGCGCCAATGCCCAAAATTCCCGCCATCAGTCCGGCGACAAACATGATCCCCATGGCGGGCGGCACCCGTGCCGCCTGGTAATGAATGGTGCGCCCCAGTTTTTGATCGAAATAGGATCCCTGCATCTTGAGTCGTCGGGCCAGTCGGTCGCTTTTCACGCCTTGGGGCAGTTCCTCGCCCATGCGGGCGATAATGGGAAGCAGGGAGATCAACAACGTCACTCCGAAAAGAATTTTCAACATATCCGCGTTAAGAAAATTGGCCAGCACCGCCGCCCCCAGAATGGCGCCGCTGGCGGTGGCAAGCTCCAGAAACATCGCGACGCGGACATTGGTCACATGATCTCGCACATACACCGATCCGGCGCCGCTGGAAACCGCGATCACCGAAACAATACTGGCTCCGATGGCATCTTTGATGGGTATGTGCATAAACAGCGTCAGCACCGGTACAATGACAATGCCCCCGCCCAATCCGCTGATCGCGCCGATAACCCCACCCAACAGCGACGCGATCGCGATCTTGGCAATCCAAAGCAGAGCCGCCCAAGGCACCCGATGTCTCCTAACCTCTTGACCACCATCCGCCGTTGCACCCGCCCGGGTCCGGGGAATAACTCCTGGGCCGCGGAAAAAAGGGACAGCGCGGCACTGTATTCACATACAGTGTTCACACGGCATCCCCCTGCCCGCACGCCGGCACAACGGCCGGCGCTCGATCAGCGAACGGAAGCGCAGCCTCGCGCCAACCGGAAGGCGCCGCCACCAGCGCAGCCTGCGCCATCGGCTAAGGCAACGCAAGCTTGCCCCTGGTCCAGACCGGAGGTTGGCGCCAGGAATTCGGTATAGGGGATTATGCGGAGAATTTCAATAGCCGTATCAGCGCCGGACTGCGGCGCCGGTGGGGGCGGGAAACGAAACATTCGCCATAGCGGTCACCGATCCGCGGGTGGGTTGATCCGCGGAGGGCCACAGCGGCACGGCAAAAGCCGCGGTCGCAGGTTTACGCGCGGGCCGGGCCGCCGGGACAAAAGTGACGACCGAACGACACAACACCACCCGGGCCCAGCCACGCGCGGCGGGCCCGCGCGCCGCGGCCGCCGGCGCCCCGTCACGATCCGCCGCCAGCGTCACCACCGCCTGGGCGCCGGGTGCGCCCGACGCTCCGCGGACGAGGCGCACCACCGCTTCAGAATCGGCCAACTGGTGATACGCGGGCAGCGTGAAATTTTCATCCGCAGCTGGCCCGCCGCCATGGGGACTGAACCGCAACAGGCCCAATAAACCCGCTATCGCCAAACCCGCCGCGGCGAAGCGCACCACCCGCCGGCGGATCGTACCGGTCCGCCGGCAAAGCCGCAGTCGCTGTTGCAGCTCCTGATGAAAGCAATTCCAGTCCACCAGAGGAAGGCGGTTGGCCCACTCGTCCAGAGCCTCCTGGACCCGCTGGTGATCGTGCAACAGTCGCCGGCTGGCTTCGTCCTGGGCCAGTTGCGCCGCAACCGCCTGGCGCTGGAGCGGATCAAGTTCGCCATCGTGATATTGACTGATTAGAAAATCGAGATTATCGCGATCCATGGTCGCAGTTCCGTTATTTAAAGTATTCCGCCAAATCTTCGCGCAAACGCCGGCGCGAACTGAACACATACCACTTTACCGCCTCCACCGAGCATTCGAGGATTTCGGCGATCTCTTTCTGCGGCATTCGTTCCAAGGCAAACAACACCAAGGCGGCCCGTGGTTTTTCCGGCAGACGGTCCAAAGCCTTCTGGATCGCTGTGCCGAGTTCCACCGCCTCCGCAACCCGGTCGGGGGTGGGTTCGGCCGCAGTCAAGTCCGGCCCGCCGTCACCCGAAGCCCTGGCGCCCCGCCATCGTTCCAGCGAGACCACACGGCGGCGCTGCAAGCGACGCCGCCGGTTCAGCGCCTGATGCGTCACGATGCGCAGCAGCCAAATGCTGAAACGGGCGGGGTCTTTCAGTTGATGCAGGTGTTCGAAGGCCTGCACCAGAGCATCCTGCACCAATTCCGCCACATCGTGTGAATTACCCAGCAGCCGCAGGGCCACCGCAGCGCATTGCCGCTCGTGCATGCGAACCAGGCGGTCGAACGCCTCGGTTGAACCCTCCCGCGCCGCCAGCACGAGCGCGGTTTCCGGCGGCGTTGGCTCCTCCGACCTAGCCGGCGACGGCCAAGCGAGCTGCTCGTTGCTGTTCCGGCGGCTAATCATATTCAGACACTTCCCGCGGGCAATGGTTAGCAATGGGATGATTCCAATCCCCTTCCATCATAGACGTTTTGTCAGCAGATGCCAATTCCGTTGAACCAGCTGCTATGCAACTGGGTGCATGACACTTCCGGCGGTCCCGTGCGGTACCGACGAGTGGGCATGTCGCGGCGGCGATGGGGACATCGCCAGCTATAGGGTGCCATGGCGCGAATCGAACCCGCGGTGTATCCCAGATCCGGGCGCGAGGGGGGGCGTGCAGCCGGCGGAGCCCCACCCGCCGCCGCGAACGGAACGGGTCCCGCAGCGCCAAGCGGGCACGCCCCCAAGGTGTGCCGCCAAATCCGTCATGCCCTTTATGCAACTTCCTGGGGCCAGGGCTGACCTAAAGCCCGCGGCCCCGGGTGGCGGCGGGAAAGGAGCGCCAATGCCGCCAGGGCGGCTACATACGGCAGCATCTGAAAAAATTCGAAAGGGACGCTTCGCAAAGCGTGCATCCACGGATCCGCCAGCGTGTAACGGGTGGTTTGCAGAATTTGCTGCAGGCTGTTGAGGGCGCCGAAGAAAAGACACCCCAACACCAGCGGACCGATCGCCCACCGGCCAAAAATCACGAGGGCCAGCACCATAAAGCCCTGGCCGCCGGTCATGTCGAACGCGAAGGCCTTGGTCCGCATGATGCTCAAAAACGCCCCCGCGGCGCCGGCACAACCGCCGGCGAAGAGCGCCGCTAGAAAGCGTCCCAACCGCACCGGAATGCCACAAGCCACGCAGGTTTCCGGCGATTCCCCCAACGCCCGTATCATCAAGCCGAGTCGCGTAAAGCGCAGAACCCACCAGATGCCTACCGCCAGCAGTAGGGTGGCGTAAAAGAGCGTATATTGATCGAAGAGCACCGGTCCAATAAAAGGCAGATGGCTCAATCCCGGCACCGCGACCAAATCATAACCCGCCCCCCGCGGAAGATGGGTGGAAAGCCCAAGATTCGCGCAGTGGTTTTGGTAGAGGCTCCACAGCGTCGCACTAAGCCCCAGGGCCAGAAGATTCAGAGCCGCCCCGGCGACAATTTGATCCGCCCGGCCCCAAAGAACCACCCCGGCAAATAAAGCGGCCGAGGCCATGCCCGCCGCGGCCGCCGCCCCCAACCCCATCCACGCCTGACCAGTTGCCGCGGCGGCCGTGTAAGCCACGATGCACCCGATCAGCATCAACCCCTCGATGCCGATATCAATCACCCCGGTCAATTCGCCGACCAGCTCACCAATACCGGCCAGCATTAAAGGGGTCGCCGCGCTGAGCGTCTGCCAGCACAGGAATTCGGCCAGTGATTCGTGCCCCAGACTCATGGTGGCGTGCCGTCAATCTCAAAAATCGAAGCTCAAATTCGCCCGGTCAGTTTCCGCTGCCAGGTGGCCCTGCGGCGCCCGCCGAGGCCGGTGGGGCAGCCTCCGGCAGGGAAGTTACCTGCAGATGGCGCCGCGCCAGGTAAGCACCCAACAGCAGCATGAAAAGAATCACCAGCGCCTTGACCACATCCGCTACGCCCTGCGGCAAAGCCAGCGTGCTTTCCTGCACCCGCTGGGAGCCGACATCCAACAGGCCAAAGAATATGGCCGCCAGCGCAATCCCCAGCGGATTCAGGCGGCCCAGCAACGCCACCGCAATACCAGCGTAGCCGTAGTCGCCAAACGAGGCCGTCATGAAGTGGGTTACTCCGAGCACCTGGAACACTCCGGCGAGTCCGGCGCAACCGCCCCCGAGGAACATGATGAGAAATTGTCTGGCGCGCACTGGAATGCCCGCCAGGTTCGCCGCAGCAGGATTCAGCCCGCCCGCGAACGTTTCAAACCCCCATGTCGTGTGGGTATTGAACCACCAGAAGCCCACCGCCACCAGAAAAGCGGCTGGAACGCCCCAGTGGAAACTTGACAATGGAATCAGGACTCCCAGCCAATCGCGCGCCGGGATCAGTGGGCTTTGCGGCGCCGCGGTCCCGGCGGCTTGGAGCGGTCCGTGCAATAACGCCCGGATCAGATACAGCGCCACAAAATTCAGAAGAATGGTGGATAGCACCACCGGAACAGCGCGGTATCGTTCCAGCACGCTGGCCAGCAAGGCCCATAGCCCGCCGGCCAGGGCTCCCGCAGCGATCGCCAGTGGAATGGCGACCAGCGGCGCGGCCGCGGGCAGCCAGCGCGTGGTCAGACCGACGGCGGTTACCGCTCCGACCAGGAACTGACCTTGAGCGCCAATGTTTAAGACTCCGGCGCGGAAAGTCAGACCCGCGGCCAATCCTGTCAACAGCAGCGGGCAGGCCTCTACCATGCTGCTGGTCAGCGGGTAAACTCCTCCGGCCGCACCGCAGGCCCACCGTGTCACGATTGCCACCGGCGAATAGCCGACGACAGCCAGTCCGGTGAGCACCAGCGCCAGGACCAGCGCACAGGCCGCAACAGCTTGGGCCAAAGTCACGATCCAATCGAATCCGCGGCCGGTGCGCCGGGCTAGAAACCACGCTTGAGGTGCGGCCATAACAGCTAAACTCCCAACATCAGGCGTCCGATATCATCGCGCGAGGCAGCCGGCCACGCCGTTGCTTGAAGCCGGCCCTGGTACAACACCGACACCCGGTCGCTAATCGATAATAGTTCGTCGAGATCGCTGTGAATCAGCAAAATGGCGGCCCCGGCGTACCGCGCCGCCAACAGTTGGCGCAGGACAAATTGTGTCGCGCCGACATCCAGCCCCCGGGTTGGATTGACCGCCAGAATCAATGGTGGCGTATCGGCCAGTTCCCGGGCCAAAACCACCTTCTGCTGATTGCCGCCGGAAAGCGTACCCACCGGGGCGCTCAGATCGCGGCAGCGAATATCAAAGCGCTCCACCAATTCCGTCGCCCGCTGGCGCCAGCGGGCGAACCGGCAAACACCTAGCACGGAGAATGGCCGCCGGCGATAATCTTTCAGCATCAGATTACTCTGCACGGACAACGTTTCAATGAGGCCTTCCCGACGCCGATCTTCGGGAATGCACGCCCCTGGCCAAACCCGGTGGCGCCAGTGGCCCAAAGCAGGATCCAACCACACCTCACCACTGGTGGGGCGCAGAGCACCCAGGAGACAGCGCACCAGTAAATCCTGGCCGTGACCAGCCACCCCGGCGATGCCGTGGATTTCCCCGGCCTGGAGGCTCAGGTTTACGCGCTGCAACGTTTCTCCGCCACGTCGCCCGCCGCCCGCGCAAACCGCCCGCAGCTCCAGGCGCGGCTGCGGCGAAGGGCCGGCGCCTGACGCGGCGCGGGTGAGTGGTTCCAGGGAACGCCCGATCATCTTTTGCGCCATAGCCTGCACGGAAAGTCCTGCCGTGGCGCCGGCGTATACGGTACGACCGTGGCGCAGAATGAGGACTTGGGCGCAGATTTGACGGACCTCGGCCAACTTGTGGCTGATGAAAATAACCCCCATGCCTTGGCGGGCGAGGGCACGCAGCGAATCCAACAGATTTTCCGTCTCCTGGGGTGTCAGTACGGCGGTAGGCTCATCCAGAATCAGCCAACGGCCGCCGGCGCAGAGGGCCTTGATAATTTCCACCCGCTGCTGTTGTCCGACGGTCAACCGTCCCACCGGTTCGGCGAGGTCCAACCTCCAGCCGAGCTGGTCCGTCCAGTGCTGGACTTGTCGCCTCAAACGGCGGCGTGGTATCAGGCCCGGTCCGCGGCCAACTGCCAGGGCGATATTTTCAAGGACGCTCAACGTGTCGACCAGCTTAAAGTTCTGATGTACCATCCCCAGTCCCAACCGCCGCGCCGCCCGCGGCGAGCGGACCAGCACGACCCGGCCATCCACTCGAAGGCTCCCCGCATCCGGATGAAGCAGGCCGAACAGGATGTTCATCAAGGTGGATTTTCCGGCGCCATTTTCGCCCAGAATGCCGCCGACGCTGCCTGGCGCGATGGAGAAAGAAACGCCTTGCAGCGCCGTCACCGCGCCGAAGCGTTTGGATATGTCGAACCATTCCAGCAACTGCTACACCAGATCACACGCTTCGGGCGGCATCCAGTGATTTTCCTGGCCCCGCCATTTGACATTGCAGCCGATGGGATTGGTCAGCGGAACCTGGGGCCGGCGTCCCACCAGGACGGCTTCGACCGCATCGACCAGCTCGTGAGTGGTTTCGTGGCCCGGCTGGCGCGGATTATCATCCATACGGCCCGTATATTGCAGGCGGCGCTGCGCATCGAACACGTAGAAGTGCGGCGTGCGCAGAGCGCCGTAGGCCCGGGCCACTTCCTGAGTTTCGTCGCGCAGATAGGGAAACTTAAAACCCTTTTGCTTCGCCCGGACCTGCATGTTCTCGAAGCTGTCCAGTGGATGTTGATCGGTCTCATTGGAGTTGATGGCCACCAAGGCCACGCCCTTCGGGGCATAATCGCGGTGAAAGCGGATGATGCGATCCTCGGAGCCCAGGACATATGGGCAATGATTGCAGGTGAAGGCGATCACCAGCACCTTGGCGTCCTTAAAGTCCGCCAGCCGATAGTGCCGCGAATCCGTGCCGGGCAAATTAAAATCCGGCGCCTGGCTGCCGAGTGTCAACGTGAAAGCCATAATTTATCTCCTTTAATAAACGAAATTTACCGCAGCCGTATTTTACCATTCCGCAGGCGCTCCGCGGCGTGAGCGACGGCCCGCTGCATGGCGGCGGTAATCACGGTGCCCTCCAGGCGCGGATTGAGCACCGCCACGCACACGCCGTCCGCCATGTTTTCGGGTACAACGCCCGGCTTAAAGTTTCCCCGCTGCACTGCACGCACCAACCGCCGGAAGGCCAGTCCCATATGAATCACTGCGCTGGCCGGGGTGAAAGCCCCGCAGGTGGTGTTGTTGTTCTGGTTGCGGTTTGAACCGAACACGTATACCGGCGACTGTTGTCCCGCGCGACTTTCATCCGCTCGGCGCACCGCCTCAAATACGCCGCGGCTGGCCGCGTCCACATTCTGATAAATCACGTCGATGCCTTGCTGAATGAACGCCTCCGCCTGGCTGCGGGACAAGGCCGGCTGATCCCAACTGGTATAGGCCTGGGCCACAGTAATGCGGGGATTGATGCTGCGGGCGCCGGCCACGAAACCACGATAGCACGCCACTACGGATGGAATGGCCTGGCCGCCGATAAACCCCAGCTTTCCGCTCTTGGTCAGCAGCGCCGCCAGCACTCCGAGCTGATACGATGGCCCAGCCAGATCAAAAGCCAGTGTGGCAATGTGGGGTTGGGCCTGATCTGCACCGCAGACCGCGAACTTGGTGGAACCGCCCTCGGCGGCGATTTCTGCGGCCGGCATAAGAAATTCGTAGCCATGGCCGATCACGAGGTTGTAATGTTCCATCAGGTAATCGCGCATGACGTTGACGGCTCGGACCGGTGAAACATGTTCGACCGCTGAAACGTGCAGGTGTAGTTGTCGGCCTACGCGGACAATCGCGGCGCGGCCCTGTTGATTCCACCCGCCGTCGGTGAAGGAACCAGAGCAAATCAGCGCTACTTTGAACGTGGCCCGAGCCGGTCGCACCGCGGCTACCAGCGCGATGAGGGCGGCCACCGCGAGCAGGAGTGCCTCGCGCCGGTGGCGTCGGAAAGCTGCTTGCGTCATCTGCCGTTCTACGTTCGACCCGATCACGTTTTTTCCCGCAGTGGAAGAAATCCTGCTGAATTATTGGCAGCGCCAGCCGGAAAATCCACTGCCGCCGAAAAACGGCGGATTTTTAGGTCTGGCTATTTTTCTTGTGAGGGTAATCGGGCTGGCCGCCCACGTAACGCAGGCGTCTGGTCTGCCCTCGTGCTTCCAGGGGGCAGGCAAGATGTCTGCGTTACGCCCCCGGCCCCCCGGAAATAATAGGCAGGCCCGGATTTTCCCCTCTCCTCGCCCAGTCCCACGGTTGCGGCCGGGCACGGCAGAGTGATGCGGCGGTGGCGTGTTGGCTGTGGACCAGCCAGTCTCCGAGGCGACCGCCGGGGCTCCTTCGCAAAGTTGGCGGCCGAGGCGTTTGACGGTAGAATACCTTGTCGCCAAGGCCGTATTCACCGAATATCGGGGATCGGAAAGGAGCATCATCTCATGTGGCAACGCCTGGGAAGCACCGGTTTGGTCGCCGCAGCTATTTTCACCTATGCGGGGATAGCCACGCCGACCCCTATTGTCAGTGTCATCCCGGTGAACTGCCGGGCGGTGGTGGTGTTCCACCATCTGCGGGGGATTGATGGGAAAATACGCGGTCTCGAGAAGCGGCTAAATGTGCCCGGCGGCAGCGACCCCCTGCAGAACATGCAGGCGGCCCTGGGGATTACCGGCGGTTTGAATGAGAACGGCTCGGCGGCGCTGGTGTTTATGGCGCCGCCGGCGGGCCGGGCGCCGGCCGCCACCAAGGCGGTGGTGGGAGTCCTGCCGGCGCTTAATTTCGGCGCTCTGCACCAGGGCTTCGAGGCTGGAAAACCGAGGCATGGCATTGCCGCCGGAACCACGCCCAACGGACGGACCATGTATCTGGCGGATCGCGCGGGTTATCTGCTGCTGGCGCCACAACGGCCGGTTCTGCGGGAATTTCTGGCCCAGACCCGGCCGCTGGGGGCGGCTCTGCCGCCGGCCTATCGCCGGGCGATCGACGCCAATGATATATCCGTGTATTTGAACATTCCGATGTGGCGCCGTACCGCTCGGACCGCTTTGCGCCATCTGCGCGCCTTGACGGGGTTGATGGGCCAAACGCAGG
>JAJYFE010000044.1 GCA_021785435.1 Planctomycetota bacterium | reverse complement strand
TGCGCCATCCGGAGCAGCTCCCGCAGATCATGCACCAAGGCCTCGAACACTCCTGCGGCCAGCCAACGCTGGCATTGCTGGTACACCATCGGCCAGGGCGGAAAGTCACCCGGCAGGTATCGCCAAGGCGATCCGGCTCGAAGGATCCATCGCAGAGCATTGAAAATCTCCCGTAGATCATATTCACGCTGCGGCGCGTCCTCGCGCGTCAGTGTCAGATAGGGTAATACGAACAACCATTCGTCATCCGTAACGTCACTGGGGTAGAGCTTCCTTGCCATGCACCTATCATAATGTACTCCCGTCAAAAGTTCATAACACGCTCTAGGCTTCGTCCATGACCGTCTGGATGGCAAAACGCAGCAGTTCGTTGCTGCTGGCCATGTTCAGCTTCTCTTTGACATGTTCCCGATGGGCTTCGATGGTCTTAGTGCTAAGGTGCAGGATGCGGGCGATTTCGCGCATGGGTTTGCCCTGGCCGATCAATTGAAACACCTCCAGTTCCCGGTCGCTGAGCAGGTCCAGGGAAGATTTCAGCGGCTGGTTGCCGCCGTGGGCCAGTTGCCGCAGCACCCGCGCCGCGATGGTATCACTGACATATATTTCCCCAGCCAGAATGCGCCGGATGGCTTGAATGATCTTCTCCGTGGCCTCTTCTTTCATGATATAGCCGCGGGCGCCCGCCCGCAGCGCGCGTTCCGCATACAAGCGTTCGTCGTGCATGGACAACACCAGCATCGGCAGATCTTCCTGCCGTGCCTTTATATCCTTAATCAACTCCAGGCCCGGCTTGCCGTGCAAGGACAGGTCCACGATCGCCAGGTCCGGTTTCAGCGTGACGACCGCGTCCATGGCGGCATCGGCGTCGGCGGCTTCGCCACAGACCGTCAGGTCCACCGCGCTTTCGATCAGCAAACGCAGTCCCTGTCGTGCGATCGGATGATCGTCGACGATCAAGATACGACGTTTAAACTTGGCCGCCCGATTGGGGCGTTCCCTAAGATTAACCATGGGTTTCCTCCCACCGGGACTTTACCGGCAAATCCAGCGAACATAATACGGTCGTGCCCTGACCGCGGGTGCTGCGGATATCCAGTTTAGCTCCAATGACGCGGGCCCGATAGTCCATGATCCGCAGTCCCATGCCGCGGCCCCGGACCTGGGGAAAGCCGCTGCCGTCGTCGCGCACCGACAGCTTCAGACTCCGTCCCATGGCTTTGAAGCTGATGTGAATGCGCCGGGCTCCCCCATGGCGCACGGCATTGTGGATCGCTTCCTGGACGATGCGGTACAGATGAATGGCGGTGGACAGCGGGGTTTGCGGCGGCAGGGCATCGACGCGCACGGGACAATCGATGGAAAACAGTTTTTCCGTCTGAAATCCCAGTTCCTGCAGGGCCGTCGGAAATTCCGCGCTGTCGCTGATCGGCTGCAGGCCGTGGGCCATCTCCCGGCTGCGGACAATACAATCGTTGATCAAATCCGTCACCCGTTCGAGTTGGGGCTTGAGCGCCGGGGCCACCGTGAGCACTTGCGCCGCCAGCGCCTTGGTTTGCAGGGCGGCGCCCGTGAGCAGCTGGCCTAAGCCGTCGTGGAGGTCCTGGCCGAGGCGCTGTTGTTCGCGCTCGCTGATGGAAAGGATCTCCGCCTCCATGCGTTTGCGTTCGGTCAGGTCCCGGAGGATGCCGGTGAAGAACCGCTGGTTACCGATTTTATGTTCACCGACCGACAGATATATGGGGAAAGTTGTACCATTGCGGCGCTGGCCGACGACTTCCCGGCCGATGCCGATGATGCGGGCCTGGCCGGTTTCCAGGTAGCGGCGCACATAGCGTTGATGGTCGCGTCGATAGGGCGGCGGCATCAGGATGGCAACCGGGCGGCCGATGGCCTCGCGGGCGGCGTAACCGAACATCTTTTCCGCGGCGGGATTAAACGACTCGATCCGCCCCCGTTCGTTGATGGTGATGATGGCGTCAACGGCGGTTTCGAGAATGGCGCGGACCTGCGTTTCACTTTTCCGCAGGGCCTGCTCCTGGCGAACCAGTCCATACTTGCCCACGGTGGCCTCCGGATATTTCAGCCGCCGCCGAACCGCACCGGCGGGGTAACCGACCGGCGTACGGAGTTGGACCGCTCCCTGACGGTCGCGGCCCGACCGGCGTACGGGGTTGGACCGTTCCCTGACGGTCGCGGCTCGGTCGACGTACGGGGTTGGACCGCTCCCTGAGGGTCACGGCCCGGTCGGCGTACGGAGTTGGACCGCTCCCTGACGGTCGCGGCCCGGTCGGCGTACGGGGTTGGCCCCCCCCTGACGGTCGCGGCCCGGTCGGCGTACGGGCCGCCGGGCTCACCAACCGGCGCTGCAACTTAGTTGATGGTAACCTCGCGGTTGGCCTGCGAGGCACGGTACACGCCGTCGATAATCTTCTGCACGGCGATACCGGCTTCGCCGGGGGCTTCCAACGGCTTATGGTACAGGCAGGCGTCAACAAAATTGCGCAGCTTCATTTCGAACAGGACGGCGAAATCACCTTTGGGTAAAAAGGCGGCGGTGGTGTTGGTCATCGTGCCGGCCTGATCGGTGAAAATCGTGGGCGGATCCCAGGTGCAACCGCCCTTCTCGCCGACCAGCGTGAAATTCCACTGGTCGCGTTCGATATGGGCCGCAAAGGATGACTCAATCTGGAGCACGGCGCCGGTATCGAAGCGGATGTGGCCGACGGCCAGATCCTCGACGGTGTAGGTTTTCCAGTCCCAGTTGGGCCAGGCGCTTACGACGGAACTGGGCTGATTGCCCAGGTAGGTCCAGACCTTGCCGGTCGCCGCGATGGGCTTCGGCGAGCCCATGACATAGTGGGCCATTTCAAGAACGTGCACACCGATGTCAATCATCGGTCCACCGCCCTGGAGCCGTTTCTGTCCGAACACGCCCCAGTTGGGAATGCCGCGCCGCCGCAAGGCCAGGCATTTCACGAACATGATGCGCCCGAACATCCCGGCATCGCGGGCGCGGCGCAGCATCTGCGTGGCGGGGTGGTAACGGTATTGGAACCCGACGCACAATTTGCGCCTGGCCTTTTTTGCCGCGTCAATCATGGCCTGGCACTGGCGCGGATTCATGGCCATTGGTTTTTCGGTGATCACGTGCGCGCCCGCCTGCAACGCGGCGATCGTCGCCGGGGCATGGACGCCGTTGGGTGTGCAGACGGTTACGGCGTCAGGCCGCACTTCCTTGAGCATGCGGTGATAGTCGCGGTAAAGCGCCTTCAGGCCGTACCTGCTTTTCATGACCTCCAGCCGATCGGGCTTGAGGTCCGCCCCCGCCACCAGTTCCACCTCCGGGATGGCTCCCAAGGCGCGGATCTGGGTTTCGCTGATGCCGCCGCAACCGATGATGGCCATCCGCAGTTTTTTGCCTTGGAATTCCTGTTTCTTCTCCGCGGCAAAGGATTCCGTGGAAACACCTGTATCCGCCATGGCGCTAGTCCTTTCACAACGTAAAACCGGCTTGACTCTGGGGCAAACGCCTCACCCCACGCTAACTTCATTATCGGCGCGTCAGCCACGGCTGGCAAGTGGGATTTCCGCACCCCGGACCACCGGGGGTGGTGGTCGGTAGCGGCCTACCCACCCGGTTAGTTTTCGGTTATATTCATATTTTAGCTCGGGTGGCGGGAACCACGGTTAGAAAAAGGAGGCAGCGTTGCGACAGGGTTTGTTGCCGGCTCCGGATGCCGCGCAAGTGTGGCTCGACTTTGACGGCACCATCTCCCGGCGGGATGTGCTCGACGAGTTAATCGCCACTTATGCGGTCAGTGAATCCTGGAAGTTGGTGGAAGAGCGCTGGCAGGCCGGTCTGATCGGCTCGCGGGAATGCCTGCGGCAGGAATTCGCGATGGTGCGAATTTCGCCCGCCGAGTTGACCAAATTTCTGGCCGGCTGTGACGTGGATCCCGCCACGGGAGAGCTGTTGGAACTGTTGGCCGAGCACCGGATCCCCACCACCATTCTCAGCGACGGCATAGAGTCGTTCATCCGCATTATTCTGACCGAGCACGGGCTGGAGATTCCCCCCATCCGGGCCAACCGCATCGTTCACCGTGGTGATCGTCTGCGGCTGGTGTGCCCCTATCGCCGGCGGCAATGTGATTCCAGCGCCGCGCACTGCAAGTGCTTCAGCATGGCCCAATTACGGGATCCATCAAGACAGAGCATCTATATCGGCGATGGACGCAGTGATTTGTGCCCGGCTCGCAAAGCTGATCACGTTTTCGCCAAGGGCGCTTTGGCGCGCGCCCTGACCGCAGAGCGCTTCACCTGCATTCCCTTTATGTCCCTGGCGGATGTGGTGGCGGTGCTGCTGCGGGCCTGGTCCAATGCGGCGGCGGCGATATAACACCATACTAAAGGGTGACGTTCACCGGGACCAACCGGCGGTGTCCCCATTCGCTCGAGTGGCCCTTTCGATCAGCTAAGCTGCGCGTGGTGGCCAACCGGCGGCGCGGTGCTGGCGGCTGCCCCAGCCCATGGAAACTTGGAACTCCCCATCGACGCGTGTGCGACTGCCGGCTCCGCATGGGCTATAATTTAAATTAGTTTTCTGTCGGACGATGCCCATGCAGAAGGCCATTGTTATCGGGGGTCGGCTCGTTGAGTGTTATTGATATCAGCGCGGCAGGGATCGATTTGGCGACGGATTTGCGGGTAGGGTAAGGGCAATCCAATCAAGAGCGCCGCAGAGTTGCGTAAATTATCTGTGCGGTGGAAGGCTATGGGAAAAGTGGCGGAAGACGCGCGTTTTTTTCCCGATTATCCGAATGTTCAGACGGGCCTGCGGGTGGCGGCGTTCGCCCAACTGGAAATAGTCGGGCAAAAGGAGGGTGTTTTCGAGCTCCTTCACGACTCCGCGCGGGAAAGGTATGGCGATGTCCGAACTGATTTTACCGCGAGCTAAAGAGCAATCAGCCCACTGGACTGAGGCGATGGAGGTCCATTGGCCGGGGCTGACGGCCACCCTGACCCGGATGATTCGCATCGCCAGTGTCAGTGGAAATGAAGCGGAACTCGTCGGCTTCGTGGCCGATTGGGCCAGGGATCACAAGTTCCAGACCGACGTTTTTGAAACGACGCAGAAACCGCCAGCCGACATTATAGGCGCCAGCAGCGCGTCCCTACCTTTGCAGGGACGGCCCACGCTGGTCATTCGCCTGCCCGGCCGCGGCGGCGGACGCAGTCTGATTTTTAACGCGCACAGCGACGTGGTGGCAGCGCCGCATCCGGAGCGCTGGCGCTTCGGCGGGCCGTGGTCGGGGACCATGGTCGATGGCCGCATCTATGGGCGCGGGGCTTGCGACGCCAAAGGGCCCTTGGCCAGCGGCCTGTTGGCGTTGCTGGTGTTGCGAGAGGTGGCACCGGACGGCTTGCCGGCGGACGTCTGGCTGGAGTTGGTCCCGGGCGAAGAAAATTGCGTTGGTCTGGGCACCTGGACCAGCGTGGTCCGGGGCTATCATGCCGCGGCCGCGGTTATTTTAGAGCCGACCGATGGGCTGCCCCGCTGCGCCTCGCGCGGTGGTTTGCGGTTTCGCATCAGTCTTTCGGGGCAGGCGATTCACGGCACCGTTAAATGGCTGGGGCGGGACGCCCTTGCCGCGCTGCGCGTTGTTCTGGACGCGTTGGGGCGGATGGAAGCGGAATTTCAGTGGATGGAGCCGGACCCCTTTTTTGCGGCGTATCCACTGCAGCGCCCCATTACGGTGGATCGGGTGGAAGGTGGAACCGGCCAGGGAATGATCTGTGATGCGGCCAGCGCTGAGGGCTATTTTGAGTTGCTGCCGCGGGACGATTTGGACGTCTGGAAGGAACGGTTTGCGCAGGCGCTGGCCGGGCATGGTGGTAAGGTTAATTTGCGTTCTGACGACATACGGGTAGAGTTTGTAGAGGAATATAGGGGGCACATTACCATGCCGAACCATCCGCTCTGCCAGAGCGCGGAGCGGATTGTCACGGCGTCCGAGGCGGGCGCGGCATGGGCGGGCTGGAGCGCTTTTAACTCCGGCTGCGAAGCCGCGCTGCGTTGGCGCTTAGACTCCACGCCCACCGTGATCTGGGGGCCGGGCCATTTGACGCAGGCGCACGCGGTGGATGAATTTGTGGAACTGGCCAGCGTGCGTGAAACCGCCCGGCAACTGGCACTGCTGGCCTGGGATTGGACCCAGCCCAAGGAATCGGACTGATGAAAACCATGGCCGCAGCGGCTTCCAGTCTGGGTCTGGCGGCGGGCAACGCACCGGCCGAAGAATCCCAGCGCTGGTTTGCCCGGGCCCGAAAAGTATTGGCCGGCGGCATCAGTAGTTCCGCGCGCGCCACGGTCACCGGCCCGTGGCCGTATCCGCTGTATATAACCCGCGGCCGGGGCAGCCACATTTGGGATGCCGACGAGCACGAATTTATCGATTATCTGCTCAGTTACGGCGCCGCGATTCTGGGGCATGCCCATCCGGAACTCTTAGCCGCGGTCAACGCCCAACTGCAGCGCGGCACTATGTTCGGCACATGCAATACCGTGGAAGTGGAGTTGGCCGAGCAGATATGCCGCATGGTTCCGGGCGTCGAACTGGTGCGGTTCGCCAATTCCGGATCGGAGGCGATTTGCGGAGCGATCCGGGCGGCCCGCGGCTATACCGGCAAGACGCGGGTGCTCAAGTTTGAGGGACATTATCATGGCTGGGTTGACGCCCTGGCGGTCAGCAACCGGCCCACGGCGGCCGAAGCCGGCCCTCTGGACGCCCCGATCAGCCAACCCCATTCGCGTGGTATTCCCAGCGGCGTGATCCAAGACGTCCTGATCGCACCGTTTAATGACCGTCCGCGGCTGGCGTGTATCTTGCAGCAGCATGGCGGGGAATTAGCGGCCATTATTCTGGAGCCGGTGGTCGCCAACAACGCCTGCCTGGCGCCCGAGCCGGGTTATTTGGCCTGGCTGCGCGACGAATGCACCCGCCGCGGAATAATCTTGATTTTCGATGAGATTGTCACGGGTTTTCGCCTGGCCCGCGGAGGAGCTGCCGAGGCGTTCGGGTTGATCCCGGATCTGGCGATATTCAGCAAGGCGTTAGGCGGCGGGTTTGCCATCAGCGCTTTTGGCGGAAAGCAGGCGATCATGCAACTCGTCGCCGCCAACCGCGTCAAGCACGGGGGAACCTATAACGGCAATCCTTTATGCGCCGCGGCAGCGCTGTGCACCTTGCGGCAGTTGGAACGGCCGGGGGTATTGGAGACCATCCACCAGCATGGACGCATGTGCATGGAAGCGCTACGTCGCGCGATGCATGACCGCGGAATTCCCTGCGCGGTACAGGGAAACGGCGCCATGTTTCAAGTGGTTTTCAGCCGCGATGGACGCCCGCTGCGGCATTATCGAGATCTGTGGGATGTGGATGTAAAACGCTACGCGGCCTTTCGCCACGCCTTATTACAAACGGGTGTGCATGTGAATGATTCGCCAACCGCGTGCTGGTTCATCAGCGCCAGCCATACCAGCGACGATATCGCGGTAACGGTTGAGGCGATCGAAAGCGCAGCCCACGCCATTGGGTGACGCCACATTCCACAACTGGATTATTGTTATAATGGAATATATTGGTGATTGCGTGTTATGCCGTCGAAACTGATTGAGTTTTGTCTGCCACGACCGGGACCGGAAATGCTGGCCAAACTGCATCAGGCAGTACCGGAGACACTTCTTGATTTCTTTCGTCGGTGGCGTTTTCGGCAGACGGTCCGCTGGGCGGCAACGCACTGCCGTTTTTACCGCGACGCTTTCCGCCGGCGCGGCATTGATCCGGCGCAGGTGAGAACACCGACCGACCTCGGCGATTTCTATACCACGCCGGAAGATCTGGCGACGGATCCGGCCAGCTTTCTTTCCGGCGAACCGGCGATTGTCTTTGAGTCCTCTGGAACCAGTGGTCGCAACAAACAGGTTTATTACAGTTGGCGCGAACTGGAGCAGATGGGACGGATGATGGCGGCGGGTCTATACACGATGGGCGTGAATCGGGGGGACCGGGTTGCCAACGCTTTTGATTTTTCCATGTGGATTCCGGGACTCCTGACCCACAATGCCCTGATGGCGGCGGGCGTGTTCAGCATGGCCTTCGGCAAAGTAGACCCGACGGAGGTCTATCGCCGCCTGCGGTCGTACCGATTCAATGTGGTGATGGGCGAACCGACCTGGCTAATCCGTTTGACGGAACTGGCCGAGCAGCATGGCGCCGTGCCCCTGAAAATGCTGATCGGGGGAGCGGAGGAAATGCCGCGGGATGCGTTCGCCTGGATGGCCCGGGTTTGGCCAGGGGTGGCAGTGCGCATGTGTTACGGTTCCGTGGAATTGGGCGGCACGCTCGGCTACCAGCCGTGCGCGGCCAACGACGGTTATCATGTCGATGATCTCGACTTTTATCCGGAAATTGTCGAACCGGATGCGGAAGGCTATGGCGAGCTGGTGTATACCACACTGACCCGGCGGTTAATGCCGCTGATCCGCTATCGCTCGCGCGATGTAAGCCGGTGGCTGCCTGGCCGCTGCGCGTGCGGACTGGCGGGCCGCCGGATGAGCCGTTTGCGCGGCCGGCGCGATGAAATGGTTGTGGCCAGCGGCGGGAATTTGTATCCCCTGATGTTTGAGAATATTTTGGGGCGCGTGGCGGGCTTGACGCATGACTGGCAGGTGGTCTTTCGCCTGGAAGCGCTGCGGGAGATAATGGAGATTCATGTGGAATGCCCGCCGCGGGAGATGTCGCCCTTGTACCAGGAAATTGCAGCGCAGGCGTCGGAGCAATACCCGGACCTGATGAAAAACCTGGCTTTGGGTATATTCCAGATGCGGCTTCAGGTTCACGCCCCGGGCACTCTGCGGCGCGGCCGGAAGCTCCAACGCCTGCTGGATCTGCGGCATAGCGCCACGGTTGATGGGACATGATTAAGAATGTCAACAACTCTTACCATGGCGGCGCCGATCGGACCGGCCCGGGGGGCCATTTTCGCTCCGGCGGTGCGGTTGCGCCCAGCCGGTTGCTGATCCTCGGTGACAGCATTACGCTGGGGGTGGCGCAATTGGGCGGGGATCGAATTACCGCGCACGTGGAAACGTCGTACGTCGATATTCTGCGACGGGAACTGCCCCAACTGGTTATTCACATCGACGCGGATATTCATCGCACCACCGCCGACGCACTGCCGCGGCTCGAGCCGCTGCTGGAGCGATATCACCCGAATCTGGTGCTGGTGATGCTCGGCGGCAACGACGCGGACCTGTATTGGAAACGGTTTGTCATCAGCGCCGGACGCATCATGCGCCACCGGGTGGCGGTGGAACAATTCACGGTGAATCTGCAGCAGATCGTGGCGCGGGTCCGGGCCGCCGGCGCCACGCCAATCCTCACCGACATGCCCAATCACTGTCTGGCGCTGCGTGGCCCCTATTTGTCCCAGTTGAGCGGCAAGGACGTAACCGCCATGATCGCGGCCCACGGTGGACAGGCGACCTCCGATGCCAGCCTGGCCCGATACCAGCAGGCGGCCGCCGCGGTGGCCCGCGCCGCGGCATGTCCGTTCGTGGCTTACGGCCAGGCCTTGGCCCGTTATCCGCTGGAGAACGTGGCGACGGCGGATGGAGCGCACCCCAATGCGTTCGCGCATGGGGTCATTGCCGCGGAGTTTAAACCGTTGCTGGCCGCGTTGAGCCGTCCTGGTGCGTCCGCCGCGACCTGGAGCCAGAGGGCCTGCGCGGAAGTCCACGCGTGAGCGCCGGGCTGATCGAGCGTCGGCGCGTGCTGCTCTGGTGGGGGTTGTTGCTGGCCATCGCCCTGGATACCGCGGTGCAGTTGTGCTGGAAAGCGTCGGTACCAGTGCACGCGGGCTTGTGGCGCACCCTGCCGCTGACCTTGGTGCAGCCCTTATTTTTGCTGAGCCTGCTGCTGCATGTCTGGCAGCTTTTCAACTGGATGATGGTGCTGGCGCTGGCCGAGCTGAGTTTTGTCCAGCCTATCACCGCCCTTAGCTATGTCACGGTCGCGGCCAGCTCGGCCTGGCTGTTTGGGGAATCTGTCCATCCGGGTACGATAGCCGGGATCCTGTTGGTGCTCCTGGGAGTGGGACTCGTTGGAGGCAGCGCCCCGGCCGAGGCCGCGGCGCCGGTGCTGCCCGACACCGGCGCGGGCGGCGCTGTTCCGGCGCCTTGCAGGTCACTATCCGACGACACCCTGGTGATTCGGCCAAGTTCCGCTGGCCACGGGCAACTCGGCGCGGTCCAACTTATAGGCGCGTCGCCCCCGCCCCGAAGCCGGCGGAGGAAATTACTTGCCGCTGCCGCCGCAGGCGCGGGAATTCTGGTCGTGCTCGGGGCGGTGGCAGTGGCTGTGGCCCTGATTTCCGCCGGCAACGCGCTGTTCATGGGTGGCATTGTCGCGGTCTTAGTGGCGGTAGGTCTGGAAACCGTCGGCCAGGTAACCATGAAAATCGGCACGCACGGCATGCCGCGGGGCCTGGGGGCCATCCTGCGGCGCATCGCAAGCAACTCGTGGATTTGGGTGGCGATATCCGCCTTTGTCTTGGAGGCGGTTTTTTGGACGTGGGCGCTGCGGGTCTTGCCCCTGGTGGTGGCCTTTCCGATGGGGAGCACCTGCTTCGTGACGGTGGCCGTCTGCTCGGCGCTGCTGTTGCGTGAACGGATCAGCCCGCCGCGCTGGCTGGGCATCGCCCTGATTATCGGTGGGGTGGTGCTCATTGGAGGCAATGGACACCCGTTGTGACAACCAACCGGCGTGCGGGCCGCCGGGCTAAACAACCGGTGTACGGGGCTGGACCACTCCCTGACGGTCGCGGCTCGGTCGGCGTACGGGCCGCCGGGCTGAACAACGTGGTACGCATTTTTGAGGGAGGGGGCTAAAATACCCCCTATGAAATCATGGAGATCCAATCATGTCCAAGATGAATGTCGGAATCATTGGCTGTGGCAATATCAGCGGCATCTACTGCAAGGCGGGTAAACGGTTTGCCAATTGGCGGGTGCTGGCGTGTGCCGATCTTGACGTGGCACGGGCCAAGGCCAAAGCGGCGGAATTTGAAATACCCATCGCCTGCAGCACGGCGGAGTTGCTGCGAAATCCCGAAATCGAGATGGTGATCAATCTGACGGTTCCGAAAGCGCACGCGGAAATCACGCTGGCCGCCATTGAGCACGGCAAGCATGTCTATGGCGAAAAACCTCTGGCCACCACGCGCCAGGCAGGTCGCCGGATTCTGGAGGCGGCCCAGGCCAAGGGCGTGCGCGTCGGCTCGGCGCCCGACACATTTCTGGGGGGCGGTCTTCAGACCTGCCGTAAACTCATCGACGATGGCTGGATCGGTCACCCCATTGCGGCCACCGCCTTTATGACCAGCCATGGCTGCGAGAGCTGGCATCCGGACCCGGACTTTTTCTACCAACCCGGCGGCGGGCCGATGTTCGATATGGGACCTTATTATTTGACGGCGCTGGTGAATTTGGTGGGTCCGATCCACCGGGTCTGCGGATCCGCCGGCGCCGCCTTTACGGAGCGGCGCATCACCAGCCAGGCGAAATTCGGTACGATGATCAAGGTCCACACGCCGACCCATATCGCCGGCGTCTTGGATTTCGCCAGCGGGGCGATCGGCACAATTATCACCAGCTTTGACGTGTGGGCGGCGAATCTGCCGCGGATCGAGATCTACGGCACGACGGGTACGTTGCTGGTTCCCGATCCGAATACCTTCGGTGGACCGGTGCAAGTTCGCCGGGCCGGGGCGTCCGAATGGAGCACGGTTCCGCTGGCGTTTGGATACCAGGACAATTCCCGTGGCCTGGGCTGCGCCGACATGATAAGTGCCATCGCCCACCATCGGCCGCACCGCGCCAGCGGGGATCTGGCGTACCATGTGCTGGACGTGATGGAAGGATTCCTGGATGCCGCACGCGCCGCGGCGTACGTCAAAACGCCCACCGCGCTGACCCGGCCGGCGCCACTGCCGATGGATCTGCGCGACGGCGAAATCGACTGACCACGGACCAAACGGGGTTACCGGCGCTCCGGCGAAACCTTGCGGTGGGACGTGACGGAAAAGATCGGGACACGCTTTGGACCGAGCGCAGCGACGGAACCAGTTCTGCCTGCGGTGATACTGTTGATTGTCGGCATAGCGCTGGGACCGTGCTGGCCTTGGCGGGCAACGCCTCTACTGGTGCTGGCGGCGATGGGCTGGTTGGGCTGGCTGGCGGGCCTGCTCAGCCGGTCCCGCGGCAACATTCCAGCTCAGGTGTTTCTGGCCGCCGCCATCTTTTTTGCGGGGGCATTACTCTGGCAGGTCGATCAGCGGC
Organism: Planctomycetota bacterium; assembly: GCA_021785435.1. Lineage (GTDB taxonomy): Bacteria > Planctomycetota > Phycisphaerae > WQYP01 > WQYP01 > JAKCCC01. The sequence goes on along the minus strand of JAJYFE010000044.1, from coordinate 19,530 downwards.
GGGTCGCCCCGGATAATCTGACGTTAGGCGTTCCCCGCGGCTATCCGGGACGGGCGTTGGTGGAAGCCCGTGTCCGGATCATCTCGGCGGTGCGGTTTCACCGGGCCCGGAAAACCGGTCCGCTGTTTAGCGCCGTCGGCCCCAGCACCACGTTTTTTGCCCAGGCCCTGCGGAGCCGGGTCCACGGGCGTTGGCGGCGGGTGACGGGTGTTCTGGCGGTGCGGGTCAATGGCGATCTGCCGGTGCGGAATAATCAGCAGGTGCAGATTACCGGCTGGCTTTCACGACCCGCCGCGGCGAGCAATCCGGGTGGCTTCGATTATCGCGGTTATCTGGCGGACTGGCATGTTCTGGCCCAGATTCAGGCGGCGTATGTCCAGCAGGTGCGGGTTATCAACACGCAGCAGCAGTGGTTTCCTTTAAGCGGCTGGCTGGACGCCTGGCGGGCGCGCCTTGGGCGGCGGCTGATCCGCATCCAGCCCCCGTATGAACGCCGCGCCGGCCACACCCTGGTGGCGTTGCTGCTGGGCTATCGCAGCCCGGCGATCCAGCGTCTGGCCCGGGCCTTTTCCCGTACCGGAGCGGCCCATCTGCTGGCCCTTTCGGGCTTGCACGTGGTGATCATCGCGGCGGTGATCTGGTTGATGCTGGGCCTGTTTCTCCGTCGCCCGGCGGTGCGGGCGCTGGCGACCATGGCTCTTATTTTCATCTACATGTTATGGACGCCCTGTGGTCCACCGGTGGTGCGCGCCGCCATCGCGACGGAACTGGTTCTGCTGATGCTGCTGCGCGGCCGGCCCCCACGAATATTGAACATTCTGGCGATCACCGCGGCGGCGGTGCTGGTGGTGACGCCCGCGGCGCTATTTGCGGCTCCCTTTCAGCTGAGTTTTATCATTACCCTGGCGCTGCTGGCCCTGGGGACGCGCGTGCACGCCGGCTTGCTGCGACCGTGGCTGGAATACCGGGGGGACCTGGCCCGCATCCGGAACCGGTGGTGGGCGTGGCTGTCTTTGCGTCTCGAGCAAGCCATTCTGGCGACCGTTACAGCCAATCTTATCGGTTCCTTTTTGGCCTGGCCGCTGGTGGCTGAGCATTATCATCAGATCAATCCCTGGGGCGTTCTGACGGGGACGCTTCTGTTTCCGCTGGTGGTGGCAGCGCTGGTGGTGGGATTGGTGGAATTGACCGCGGTAATAGCAGCCCCCGCCTGGGGGCATGCCATGGCCGCGGTTGGAGCGCCGGTGGTCAACTGGCTGGCCTGGTCGGTGCAATCGCTGGCGCATCTGCCGCTAAGCAGCATTGTCGTTCGCTCTCCGCCGCCGGTGCTGGTGGCTGTTTTTTTCCTGGTGGTGCTGGTTTGGGTGTTCCGCCGCCGTTTTCGTTTAAGCCGCGCCGATGTGACGGTGGCGTTCCTGGCGTGGCTGGTCGCCCTGAGCGGCTGGTATGCCTGCACCCAACCGCATGGGGCGACACGACTGTGGGTAATGGATGCCGCCAGCGGTAATGCTCTGGTGCTGGAAACACCCACCGGCCGGGTGGTATTGATTGATGCCGGCACGCTCGGCTCGCCGGCGCGGCTGACGGGGTCGATCAACCAATTGTTAGGCCATGACGGTCTGCGGCACATTGACGCCGTGGTGGCCGGTCAGATTGATTCAGCCCACGCCAGCGCCCTGCCGGCCTTGGCCGTGTCCCGCGGTGGGCTGGCCGGCTTTTGCGACTGGCCGGACCTGCAAGCTGCCCGATCGCGCCCGGCGCTGCGGCGTTTTTTCAGCGCGGCTGCCGCCTCCGGCCTGACTTTCACGCCTCTCGCCGCAGGCGAGCAACTCCGCAGCAGCGATCAGGTCCGCCTGACGTTGCTTTGGCCGCCCGCGGGGCAAAGCGTGCCGCGCTCCCATCGTAGCTGCATCATGCTGCTGCATTTTGGACAGGAAACAGTCTTAATTCTCAGCCGTACGGAGGGTGTTCGCTCCGTGCTGGACCATCTCAACCTGCCGCATTCGATCGCCGCGGCGGTTCTAACCGGTGGGGGCAATTTGCGCCCCGGCTTGGCGCGCTGGCTGCATAGGCTGGATTTGCATTATGTCATCGCCTGCGGCGAAGCGCGGGCGGCGGTGCAACACGACCGCCGCTGGCTCAAGTGGTTAAGGGTGCCGTGGACTCAAACCGCCCGGACTGGGGCAGTCTGCCTGATTTTGCACCAGCACCGCGTAAACATGCGTTACGCCCCGTAATGTTTGACGCTCCATCCTTTAATGCGTCCGCGGCTGGGCTTACGGCCTTTATTAGCCGCCTTGCTGGCCCAACGTAATCGATAGTTTCGTTTGCTTCGCGCCATCTTGAACCTTTCCTGCTATTTGACACAACTATGTCAAAATACAGGCCGGGCCTATGATTTGCAAAGGCGGCGATCCACGGGGTGCATGTCCGCACTTACCTGGCCGCTGGTCGTCAGAGATGAAAACGGGGGCGGAGGGGCATAGCCCCACGGCGACCTTCGGGCTATGAAAAGGGACCGGGCTGGCAGCTTTCAGGGCAGGTGTGCGGCTGGATGCCGCGCGCAGAGGTTAAGCGCGGTTGACCCTTTTTTTCCTTCCGGTGCGGGAAAATGGAAGTCCCTGACAGCACGCAGGCTCCTGCACGCTACCGCCACCTGGTCGCGCCAAGGAGTCCAGTGCGGCTCCATTCACCGCGTTGAAGCGCGGTGCTTCCAATCCGGCGCTCGGGGGAATCCAAGCGGTACTTCCATCCCGGCGCCGTGCGGTCGGGGCGCAGTGCCCGCATCGCCCCACGATAACCGACCGCGGGCGCACCGCCGCGTCGTGCGCAAGTACGGACGTACGCTTGGTCGCACGCAGCGGGATGCGGCAGGGGGCGCGGCGTTGGGTGATCGGCTTAGCTAAACGGTTTCACCGCAGGGCGCCCAGCGCGGGTCGAGGAGTCGCCTTTGGAGACCTTGCCGGGGGTGGATTTTCCGCCGGAAACCGGAGATTCCGCGCAACCCGCAGGTCGATTAGCTTAAAGCCGCGGCCAAGTTGGCGCCGAGCTCCACCTGCGGCTGAGGCGCGGGTTTGAACGTGGGTTCAACGGCGATTTTCAGCGGTTGGCGTTGCGCTGGCGGCAGACCCTGTTGATCAATAATCCGCTGGATGGCCATGATGCCTTCCATCAGCGTTTCCGGGCGCGGCGGACAACCCGGCACATACACGTCCACGGGCATGAACTGATCAATGCCCTGAATGGTTGCGTAATTATCAAATACGCCGCCGGTGCAGGCGCAGGCGCCCATGCTGATGACCCACTTCGGCTCGGCCATCTGCATATAAATGCGGTGCAGCACGGGCATCATTTTTATGCTTAACCGGCCCGCGACAATCAGCAGGTCCGCCTGCCGTGGTGAAAAACGCATAACCTCGGCGCCGAAACGAGCCAGATCATACCGGCTGCTGGCGGTGGCCATTAGCTCAATGCCGCAGCACGCCGTGGCGAACGGCAACGGCCAGATACTGGAACGGCGGCACCAGTTCACCGCCTTCTTGAGGTTCAGTGTCAGAAAATTATCCGTCAGTGCAGTGGGTTCGACAGGCATCTTTAATCCCATTTAAACACGCCTTTGGCCCAAGCGTACCCATACGCCAGCAGCAGAATGCCCGCAAATATGAGCACACTGACAAACAAGGCGCCCGGCCCCGGCGGCCCGAGTTGCCCCGATTGCCCCAACTTCAGCCCCGGATGGCCGGCGTGGTTAAAGGCGCTTAACCACGGAATCAGGAACAGCACTTCCACGTCGAAGACCACAAAAATCATCGCCACCAGATAGAAGCGGACGTTGAAACGCTCTTTCGTACCGCCCCGCGGATCCACGCCGGATTCGTACGTTGACTCCTTGACCTGGCCATGCCGCGCCGGCCCGAGCATATGCGACATCACCACGTTGCCAACGCCGAACGCCAGGGCGATCAGAAACAGCAGTCCCAGCAGAGCCCATTGCTGATACATGGAACCGACCGCGAGCACGGCCGGCACAGACACGACAGTTGATGGCAACATCACGACTCCTGGCGTCCAGAGCGTCCAGAGGCTCGCTTGGGCTATCCTCAACCCCACAACCGCTGTAAATTATACGGGCCTTGGGTCGGCCAGGTCAAAATAGCGGGAGATTTCGATGCGACAGAAGGCGGGTCAGCTTATTCCGGTGGCGCCCACCGCGGTTGAAATTCGGGATCATTTCTGGGCGCCACGCTTGCGGGTCAATCGCCGGATCGCGCTATTTCACCAGTACCGCATGCTGGAGCGCACGGGGCACCTGGAGGCGCTGCGACTGGCGTGGAAACCGGGCGATCCCAATCCGCCGCACATCTTTTGGGAATCGGATACGGCCAAATGGCTGGAAGCGGCCTGCCTTAGCCTGGCCACCCATACCGACGCGAAATTGCAGGGCTTGGTGGACCAGGTGATCGCCCTGCTCGCCGGCGCCCAGGGCAAAGACGGCTATCTCAACGCGCATTTCACCGTCGTTGAGCCGGGGAAGCGTTTCACCAATCTGCGCGACAACCATGAACTTTACTGCGCTGGGCATTTGATTGAGGCCGGAGTGGCGCATTTTCAGGCCACAGGCGACAGCACGCTACTGAATGTGGTGCGGCGCTATGCCGACTACATCGACTCAACCTTTGGTCCCGGCCCCGATCAACGCCGCGGCTATCCCGGACATGAGGAGATTGAGCTGGCGCTGGTGAAGCTGTATCGCGCCACCCGGGAGGCTCGCTACCTGCATTTGGCTAAATTTTTCCTTGATCAGCGCGGGCAAACGCCCAATTTTTTCATCGCCGAGGCCAAGACCCGCGGCGAGACCACGGCGCCGTCCTTCGCCCCCGCCTACTACCAGGCGCATATTCCGGTGCGACGCCAAAAAGAAGCCGTCGGCCATGCCGTGCGGGCCATGTACCTTTATGCCGGGATGGCCGACGTGGCCGCTGAGACCGGTGACGTGGCGCTGCACGCCGCGTGCCAGCGTCTCTGGGCAAACGTCACCACCTGCAAAATGTATGTCACCGGCGGGATCGGCGCCCGACACGAGGGCGAGGCATTTGGCGAAAATTATGAATTGCCCAATTTAACCGCGTACGCTGAAACTTGCGCCGCCATCGGATTGGTGCTGCTGGCGCATCGCATGATCCGCCTGGAACCAATCAGCCAATACGCGGATGTCCTCGAACGCGCGTTGTACAATGGCGTGCTGGCGGGTGTCAGTTGCGACGGGCGGGAATATTTTTATGTCAATCCCCTGGCCTCGCTGGGCCGCCATCATCGACAGCCATGGTATGGGTGCGCCTGCTGCCCGCCCAACCTGGCGCGGCTTCTCGCCGGGTTGGGGGGATATATTTATTCGGTTGCCCCCGGGGCGCTCTATGTGCATCTGTTTATTGGAGGATCAGCTCGGCTGGAACTCGACGGCCAGCGTGTCCAGTTTACGCAGGAAACACGCTATCCCTACGCTGGCACCGTGGACTTTACGATTCGGACTGCCCGCCCCGCCCACTTCGTCCTTTGTCTGCGCCTCCCCGACTGGTGTCGCGGCGACTATGGCCTGGCCATCAACGGGCGGCAAACCCGGCCGGCGGCGCACCAGGGGTATCTGCACCTGGAGCGGACGTGGAGCGATGGCGATCAGGTCCGGCTGGATCTGCCTATGCCGGTCGAACGCATGGTGGCCGATCCGCGCGTAGCCGATGCCGCCAACTGCGTTGCCCTGCAGCGCGGCCCGCTGGTCTATTGTCTGGAGCAAGCCGATCATGACGTTGATATCCACACCCTGCGCCTCTCCGACCGCGCTAAAATCCGCGCCCGCACCGACGCCAGACGCCTCGGCGGTACGGTGGTTCTGGAAGGCTCCGCTTACAGCCAGCGCCACGCGGCTTTGTACGCGCCGCTGGGGCGGCCCTCGAAGGTTCGATCCACACACTTCCGGGCGGTCCCCTATCATCTTTGGGACAACCGCCAGCCCGGCGCGATGCGTGTGTGGTTGCCGAGGGCCTTTTGATGGCAGCTCGCCTGGCGATTCGGCCCAATTCTGATGTGCCGTTTGGCGTTATCTACGAAGATTCCGATCTGATCGTGGTGGATAAACCCGCCGGTGTGGTGACGCAGCCGGGTAAGGGGCACGCCACGGACACGTTGCTCAACGGCTTGTTCAGCCGCTATGGAAAGCGGCTCCAGAACCTGGGCGCCAGCCGCGACTGGGGATTGCTGCATCGCCTGGATAAATCCACCAGCGGCCTGCTGGTCGTGGCCCTGCGGCCGCGGGCCTATGATTTTCTCCGCGCCCAGTTTGAGCAACGGCGGGTGGAAAAGGAATATCTGGCTCTGGTGCGCGGCCGGCCGATGCCGCCGCAGGGAGTGATCCAGGCCCGCCTGAAGGAAATTATGGTGGGCGTAAAAAAGGTGATCGTGTCGCGCTCCGGTCAGGAAGCGATTTCGGCGTATCGGGTCATTGGCGCCGGACCGGACGTTTCGCTGGTGGCGGTGTCGATTAAAACAGGCCGCTTGCATCAAATTCGCGCCCATATGATGTTCCTGGGCCATCCCGTGCTGGGCGACGATTTATACGATGTCCCGGAGGCCAAACCTGGCGGATCGCCCCAGGCGCGGCGACTTTGCCTGCATTGCAGCCGGCTGGGGTTTCAGCACCCCACCGCGCGGCAATGGCGGCAATTCAAGCTACCCCTGCCGGCGGACCTGCTTGCCATCGCCCGGCGGTTTGGTCTAAGCGGCCTGCCCTAACGCCGCAACGTGGTCAAGTCCGCAGCGCCCGCTCGTCCCCGCGCCAGGCGCGGCGTGGGATGGTCCTGAATTGGGAGTGTGGCCAGAAATGGGGGTGTGGCCGGATTTTGTGGCAAGGGCGTGCCGACGGACGGCATAAATGCCACCTAAGACGGTTGGGAATATGGGACTATCGCTGAGGACCGGCATGGGCCAAGAAAACCTGGCCACACCCTTTATTGGCGAAGTTCGCAAAAAGCGCTAGAATAAATCAAAAAGGAGAGGATGCTTGATGGCGGCAACCCGAGGATTGAATCGTGTCCACTGTGGCTGAAAAAAATCAGAAGCTGGAGCCGGCCGTCACCCAGATGGTGGACTGGTATCGGCAGATGCTGGTCATCCGGCAGTTTGAGTTGCGCTGTTCGCAATCCTACCAGCAGCAAAAAGTGGGGGGGTTCTGCCACTTATACATGGGGCAGGAAGCCGTGGCGGTCGGTTCGCTGGCGGCGTTGCGGCCCAGCGATTACGTGATTACGGCCTATCGCGACCACGGTCACGCCATCGCCCGGGGCACAGGCCTGACCGCACTGTTCGCGGAGTTGTACGGCCGGGCCACGGGTTGTTCGCACGGCAAGGGTGGGTCGATGCACTTTTTTGACCGCGGCAAAAACTTCTTCGGCGGTCACGCCATTGTCGGAGCGCATATTCCCCTGGCGGTGGGAATGGCCTGGGCGGTGAAATACCGCGCCGAAGACCGCGTGGTGGCCTGCTTTTTCGGCGACGGCGCGATGAACCAGGGGGCCTTTCATGAGGCGTTGAATCTGGCCGGTCTGTTTAAGCTTCCGATTATTTTCGTGGCCGAGAACAATCAATACGGGATGGGGACCCATGTGGACCGGGCCAGCGCGGTACCTGACTTGAAGCTGCGCACGGGCGATGCGTACGGCATCGACGGCAAAGATGTCGACGGGATGGATTGCCTGGCCGTGTATCGGATGACCCGGGCGGCGGCCGAGTACTGTCGCGGCGGCAATGGCGCCATCTTCCTGGAGGCGAAGACGTACCGCTACCGCGGCCACAGCATGTCGGATCCGCAGAAGTACCGGACTAAAGAGGAACTGGCCCGCTACCAGGAACATGATCCCATTGGGCGGCTGGAGGAGCAGCTCAAGGCCCGCGGCGCGCTGGATGAGAGAAAGATCGAAGCCCTGCGGCAAGAAGTGCACGCGGCGGTGGAGGCGGCGCACCACCAGGCGGAGCAGGAGCCCTGGCCACAGCCGGACGACGTGTGGAAAGATGTTTATGCCAATCCCTTTGGCCCCTACCAGCTGTAAAGGAACCGGGTCATGCCGTTGATTCAATTCCGCGAGGCGCTCAACCAGGCGATGTGCGAAGAGATGCAGCGCGACCCGGAGGTGTTTTTGATCGGCGAGGAAGTGGCCGAGTACGACGGCGCGTACAAAGTATCGCGTGGCATGCTGGCCAAATTCGGCCCGCAGCGCGTCGTGGACATGCCGATCTCCGAGTGCGGTTTCGCCGGGCTGGGCCTGGGCGCGGCGCTGGTGGGCCTGCGGCCGATCGTGGAGTTCATGACCTTTTCCTTCTCTCTGGTCGCGTTGGATCAACTGCTGAACAATGCACCGAAGATCCGTTACATGTCCGGCGGGCAGTTCAAGCTGCCCATCGTGTTCCGCGGTATTTCCGGACCGGGCCGGCAGTTAGCCGCGACCCATGCCTGGAGCGTCGACGCGCTGTGCACCCACGTGCCGGGGCTTAAGGTGGTCGCGCCGTCCTGTCCGTACGACGCCAAGGGGCTGCTTAAGACGGCCATTCGGGATGATGACCCCGTCGTCTTCCTGGAGAGCGAGTCGATGTACACCCTGCGCCAGGAAGTGCCGGAGCAGGAATATCTGCTGCCTTTCGGCCAAGCCGATATCAAGCGCCCTGGCGGCGATTGCACCGTGGTGGCGTGGGGCCAGAGCTGTGTCATCGCCCTGGAGGCGGCGGAACAATTGCATCGGGAAAATGGCCTGGAGGTGGAAGTGGTGGATTTACGCACGTTGCGGCCGCTGGATCTGTCCCGCATCATTCAATCGGTGCGCCGGACAGGTTATTGTGTGACGGTGGAGGAAGGCTATCCGACGTGCTCCGTGGGGGCGGAGATCGCAGCGCTGGTGCAGGAAAAGTGTTTCGACGATCTGGATCATGCCGTGGTGCGCGTGGCGAGCCTGGATGTGCCCATGCCTTACAGCAAACCGTTGCAAGAGCACGTGGTGCCTGACGCTCGGCGCGTGGTGCAGGCGATCCAGCAGGCCACCTATTTTCAAGGATAAAGGCCAGGAGCAGCGGACTGGGCCCCAGTAAGCACGAGAAATCAAGGCGGAATGGATGAGGCCCGGGGCCAGATGTAAAAAGCCAGGCCCGATCCCCGATTCGCCGTCCCCCCGCCCTTAACCCCCAAAAAAATCCAACTCACGACACCTGCGCCGCGAACTACTATAATACCTGTGGCCGTTGATGCGTGGTCCTTGCGGAGCCTTTGATGCCCGTTGCTTCCCTGAGCAGCCATGACACCCACCTGCCGCGCAGCGCCATCCTGGTGGTAGATGACAATCCGCAGAATGTGGAACTCGTCCAGGCGTACCTGGAAACGATGAATTGCGTGACGCAAGTCGCGGTCGACGGCGTGGACGCTCTGGCAAAGGTTGCCAGCTTCAAGCCCGATTTGATTATTCTGGACATCATGATGCCGCGTCTGAGCGGTTTTGAAGTGTGCCGCCGTTTGAAAGCGGATCCGAAAACCCGCGCTATTCCAATTTTGATGGTCACGGCCCTGCACGAACTGGGGGATATTGAGCGCGGCGTGGAAAGCGGCACGGATGATTTTTTGACCAAACCCGTCCATAAGCTGGAACTGCTGACACGGGTCAAGAGTCTGCTGCGAATTCGACATCTGCAGGGGCAACTGGAACGCACACTGGCGTATTTGAGCGAAATTGAGGCCAGCGCCGCAAACCGGTAGACCAATGGGGATGTGCATGTTGCGTTTTCAAGTTTTTCATGACGGCCAGACGGCGCCAAGTCTGGACTTAGATACGCTTTACCTCCTCGGGGCCGACAACGTTCCGGTGCGGAGCGAATTCACGTTCGCCCCGGGTGAGTTGAGTTGCCGCAAACGCCCCGCTGGTCCCTGCGCCCTGGCGTTGATGTGGCCGGTAAGCGATTTTGGAGCCGTGCTCCTCGAAACCGTTCGGCTCCCGGAACGCCCCGAGCCGTACGTGCTGAATGTCGAGCTGGCCCGCGGCCGCATGATGCGGTTGTTGCAGAAGCGCGAGGAATGGGGCCTGCTGGACATCAGCGCCGCGCAGAAGATCAGCGATAAGTTCAATGAGGGCCGGGACCTGCTGATTGCGGCCATTGAAAATCTGGATGACCCGGCTGCGGCGTCCCGTCTGGCCGATCGGTGTTTGGCGGCGACTTTGCCATTGTCCGAACAGACCGCCGTACTGCATGCCGAATTGCTCCTGCAACGCCGCATCAATACGCGCAGCATCCCCAAAAATGTCTTCGGCTGCTGGGCGGAACTGCAACAAACCGGCGAACCCTATCGTCGCAAAGTCCTTGGCAGCGGCGACTTTGTATGTCTGCCCATGCCGTGGAAGCTCATTGAGCCGCAGCAGCAAACCCGTGATTTCACGTTGCTGGACGACTGGATCAACCTGTTGCTCCGGGCCAAAATCCCCGTGGTCGCCGGTCCGCTCGTCCAGTTTCACGAAACGGTGCTGCCGGGCTGGCTGTATATCTGGGAGAACGATTATGAAACCGTCCGTGGTTTGCTGTATGAACACATCGAACGCCTTCTGACGCATTTCGGCGGTCAGGTGGCTTTGTGGAATGTGTTAAGCGGGCTGCACGCCAACGCCCATTTCGTTTTCACTTATGATCAGTTGATGGATTTAACCCGCATGGCGGTAACGCTGGTCAAGAAGAAGCAGCCCACCATTCGCACCATGATTGAAATTACGCAGCCGTGGGGCGAATATTACGCCGCCAACTCCCGTAGTATCCCCCCCCTGGTTTACGCGGAAATGGCGGTGCAAAGCGGTGTTCCGTTCGATGTGTTTGGACTGCAATTGTGTTTTGGCGCCCCCCATGACGGATGCTGGCAGCGGGATCTGTTTCAGATCAGCGCCATGCTCGATCATTTCGCACCATTCGGCAAACCGGTGATTATCACGCGGCTGGCGGTGCCCAACACGCCGCCGGAAAACGGCCGCGGGGGCGTCTGGCATAAGCCGTGGAGCGATTCCCTCCAGGCTCGTTGGCTGGAAACCGTCACAAACATCGCCTTGAGCAAGCCGTTTGTGGAGGCGGTGTGCTGGTCTGACCTGGTGGATCGGCCGGGGGCCGGCATCCCCGCCGCGGGTTTACTCGGGGCGGATCTGAATCCCAAGGCGGCCTTTCAAACCTGGCAGGCCATGCGCCGCGCGGTGGCAACCGTTCATCAGAACTCTTCCCGGACCGGTGGCCACGCCAAACCCGGTGCCGGCGCCACGGCGGAGGCTGGGAATCGGCCCTAGTAGAAACTGGGCGGCAATGATCGGTCCATCCGGCTGTCTTTCGCCGCAGGAGTTCCTCAGGCGGAAATCCAACCATGCCTTCTAACCGCATCCCGAAAACGGATACCCCGACCGCCGGCGGCGCTGATTCATCGTGGGGTTGGACCCGCACGCATCAGATCGGTCTGGGGGTGCTGCTCATGCTGCTGTTGATCTTTCTGGGCATCCAGCTTTATCGCCGCCCCATGCGTTGGTCGAGCGGGATCCGCCTTCGCCAAACCTCAGCGCGCCTGACGCCGCGCACCGTGGACCCCAATACCGCCGGTTGGGCTTCGCTGATCCGCCTTCCCGGTTTGGGGCCGAGCCGTGTGGCCCAACTTCTGGCCTATCGGCAACGATGGCGCCAGGGGCATCCGCGCGAAATCGTGTTTCGCCGGCTGAACGACCTGGGCGCTATCCCCGGCTTCGGCCCCGTCACGCTGCGCCATCTGGCGGCCTATCTGCGTTTTCCTGCCGCGTCGCGTCACCGGGGCAAGAGATCGGGATCTCCTGGGCCGCTGCGCCATTAGCCATTGGGCTGCTGTGGTCTGAGCCGCTGCCCTATCATTCGATGTGGTTCGGCGTGGAAGGGCCTGAATGTTGGTTCGCGTAGCCAGTCGTTCCCGTTGGCCGGTGGTGGCGTGGACCATCGTCTGGGCCTTCGCCGGCGTGATATGGCATCCTGCGTTTGCCGCCTTCCACCAATCCGTACCCGCTGGGCCTTCCGCCCGCCCGGCTGGCGCACTGACTGCGGCCAAGCCGGCCGCGCACGCTGCACCCCGAACGAAAACGAGCTCCGGTCGGATGCCAACGCCGCGCTCCGCACGGGCCCGGTGGTTGAGCAGGCGTCTCGCCGAACTGACCAATGACCATTGGCGCATTCGTCGCGACGCCTTTCGCCGCCTCATGCGCTGCGATCCGCGGATTCTGCCGGTGCTCTTGCAGCGCCTTCGGCAGACCCAAGATCCGGAGTTAATTCAACGTCTGACCACCCTGGCTTGCCAACTCTATATGGCCGGACAATTCAATCGGGACGCGGGGCCGCAGCCATTTCTAGGCATCGCTTTCTCCATACGCCTGATGTCGCCACGTATAAAGCTGTCCCACCCACGGGCCGCGGTCGTGGTCCAGGAAGTTTTACCAGGCTTTGCCGCCGCCAGATATCTGGCCCCTGGGGACTTGATTGTCGCGGTGAATGGACGTCCTTTTCCGGCGGCTTTTACCGCCCTCGACTTCCGCAGCCTGATCCAAAGTCGGTCGGTCGGCGCCCGCATTCAACTTACGGTGTTGCGACATGGCCGGCAACACGTATACCGCCTGCATCTAAATGGTGTTCCCGCGGATCCCGTGCGGATCAACCAAATGCTCCAGCAGCGCTGGTTGCGGGAGCGGATGTTCCTGCGCCGCTATAACCGTTGGACCAATCTTGTGTTGAACGCGGGGGCACGACGGTAAAGACACGGTGTTTCCTCTATTCAAACGGCCAGATCCACAACTCCAGCGGAATGGCGTGGATCACGGGCCGTTGCAAGGTTCCACCGACGTACAACTGCAGCAGTTGGGACCGGGCCAAACCGAATAGCAGACCTAGCAGCGGCACTTGCGAACCCGTGGGCGATGCGGTAAGCATCCGCAGGCTCAACCGTTGTGTCGCCAGATTCAGGGTTCCTTGTCCGATCACATTGATCCCCCGGCTTTGCAGGCGGATCGTCGTAAACCGCACCGTGTTGTAATGCACGCGATAATCAATCTGAGCGTGTTGAAAAGCCCGGCTGACGGGCAGCCGCAGGGTGGCTATCTGCAGCAGCCCCATGGCCAGCGGAAGGTTATACATATTCGCATGGCGGACCACGAGTTCTCCGTGGCCGGTGCGGCTTTGCGGTTGATCCAGCCGACCGTGCAGGGTCAGGTTGGCGCTGACCAGTCCCCGGCCAGAGCCTGGTTGGGTGGCGGCAACGGCCACGGTCGGCCGCGTGTTCCGCCCCGCTAGCAGGCCGGCCAGCTGCGCGCCCGTAAGTTTAAACTCGGCCTGGTAATTCGCCCGTTTATTGGCATTGAGCACCACGCTTCCCACCAGCCTTCCTCCCGCAATGCGGCCGGCCAGGGCCGGCACGAGAATGGTTTGCGTGGCCGCATCACAGGAAAAGTCGCCCGTTAAGTTCTCAATGCTGTGACTGGCCAGAGTCAAACGGCTGATGGTAAAGCGCCCCTGAGCCTGCGGAATCGCATGGCCCGCGGCCCAATCTCCGGCCAGCGCCACCTGGGCCGCTGGCACGTGCGCGGCCAGCGCCCCCGCCAGGTGAAGGTTGCGCATTTGCAGGACGCCGCTGAAGTGCCACGGTGAGTTGGCCCGCCGCAGGCTGCGCTGCAAAATCGGCACGTTCAAACTCCACGCGCCTTGCGGCGGCGACGACCCCAGAGATCCTTTCCACGGCCCTGGCAGCGCCGCCAGCCATTTCGGGTCGATAGCCTGGGCGGACACGGAACCAGCCAGATGAATCATTTTCGCGGCGTTGCGGTAATGCCCGTGGAGTTTCCATTGGGCGCCATCCGCCTGGCCCACCAAGGTGGAAATATTCCAACCGCCCGAGTCTATGGTCATAACCCCCCGAATGTCCGTCAGCGGCGCCGGCAGAAACGCCGGGGCGATCGAAAGCCCCCGCGGTTGGAAAACGGCTTGAAATTGCTTCACGCGAACATTCGCACCGGGGCCGCCCGAACGCCGCAGCAACGCCAGGGTGATGGCCCCGGAGCCGCTGATCGGGCCGGTCGGGCGGGTTTGCATCCAGATTTTCCACCAGGCGGCCGGTAACACTCCCGGTGGCCCGGGATCCGGCGTCACCAGTATATGGCGCCATCGCGCCGCGGCCTGAATCAAGGCGCTGTGCCTGGCGGAGGCGGCCATCGAAGCCGTAGCCGTGAAGGCGCCCTGGCCGTTGGCGCCTGTCTGGCCGCTCGCTTGCAGCGTCAGACGGCGCGGGCCTTGGACCTGCGCTTTAAGCCGCACCTGGCGCAGCGGCCAAGGCAGTGCCGGCGTCTGCAGCACGCCGTTACTTAGCGTCACCACGCCCACCAGCCGCGCCCCCCATTGGTCCGCTTGCCTCCACCCGCCGCGCCCCCTGGCGTCACCGTGGGGCTTCTCCGGCGGCGCGATTTCCGCGTCCAGGCCCACGTTTCCACCCTCCGGGCGCAGCGTGCCGAGCCAACGGGCGTAAGGAGAGGGCAGGCAATCCAGCAAGCGCCGGGTCAGTGGAATCCGCGTGGCCAGCACGTGCAGGTGGGGCTGCAGATGGCGCAGATGCCCGGGGCTATAGTCGACCTGGCCGGTAAGAATGACCCGCCCGACGTGGTGCCGGCCCGCCCATCCGGTCAGGCGGATCACGCGGGTCTGATGTTCCGTGAAATACAGCTCCCCATGAACATGGCGCAGCGGATAGGGAAAGTCGATATAGCGGGCCCGGACGTCGGTGGGGAAGATGTGCAACGTTATTTGGGGATCCGTCGTGCTGCCGGCGGGGCGCCGCACCTGGCAGATAAACCGCCCCCAGCCGCGCGGATTCAGCCGTTTCCAAATGGGCTGGATGGCCCGGGGTAGGCACGCTTCCAAGCGCCGGTCGAAATAGGCCCGGTCGCTGCTGATTCGCAAATCGATCGGACCATTGTCCTGATTGATCGACACCTCTCCGTCGAGTGACACGGGATAAGTCTCCGCCAACCCGGCGACGTGTTCGAAAAAGATCCGATGCCGGGTAAAACGGATCACGCCCTGCAGACGGCGCAGCGGATAGGGAAAGCGCACGTAACGCGCCCGCAGATTCCGGCATAAAATTTCCCCTTCCACGGTGGGCGCAGCGCCTTCCACGGTGCGACGGATGCGCACCGTCAGATCCAGTAATCCGCTGGGCCGCAGGCGGTACAGGATGGCGCGGGCGATCTGGAACGCGGGGTTGGACCGGACCACTGCTGGGTAGGTTGCGGGGATGATCCAGTGCGGCAGCTGGATGGTCAAGCCAAACGGGCCGCTGCGCCCCAGCGCGTCGAAGTGTGCCGCTGGAATCACGAAACGGTAGCCCAATATACGCCCGGTCAGGTGCCGGATCCATAGCCGGGAGCCGCGCAGAGCGGCGTGGCCGCTCAGGCCGTCGACCGCCATGCCCTGGGCAGATCCGCTGGCCTGGGCCCAAGGTAGTTGCAGGGATACGCCCGCCAGGTCGCCCGTGACGGCTATGCCCGCCTGGGGGCTTAGGCTCACGACCACGTTCCGCAAGCCCCCTTGCAGGTCCAGTCGGCGCCACCATTTTTGAACAGCCCAGGGCAGGGTGCGACGCAGCCGCCGCGTGAGGCGAAGGGTGGTGATACGGGCGGTGAAGCGATGTTGCGGCAAATTCCATCGGCCGGTCAGCACCATGGTCACGCCTCCGCCGGCGCTGCGTTGCTCCAGCCACAGGCGATAGAGGCCGTGGCGGTGGGGGCGCGGCGTCAGGCGTGCGTTGAGAACGCTCCGCGCGGTTTGCTCATAAATTCCGTGTTGGATACGCCCCCAACAAACCCGCATCGCGTGCAGTTTGATCACCGGCAGGCGCCGGAGGGCGCCGAAGGCGGCCAGCGCCGACGGCGCACGGATCCCGGGTGCGCCGGGCGAACGGCTTCGCGCGGCGGCCGCCGGCGCGGCGCGAAAGATGCTCTGATAGTTCCAGGCGTGGGTGGCGCGATTTTCAATGAGGTGAATCGTCGGATGCAGGGCCATCAGCCGCTGCACCCGCAAGTGGCCGCTCAGCAGCGCCAGCCAGTCGAAGCGCAAGTCCACCTCGCGGGCATAGAACAGCGGCGGCACGCCGGGTTGGGCCGCGCCCAGGCGCACGCCGGAAAGGCGTAACGCGCCCGCCAGCGACAGCCGGCCGCTGGCCACGGTCACCCGGTGGTTGAGCAGATGCGACAGCAGCAGCGACGCCATGCCGCTGAGGCGTCGTGGATTGGTCAGATACCACGCCGCACCGACCAACGCCGCCAGCACCAGCAACGCTGTCAGCGTCAGCCAGCGGCGCCCCGGGCTGATGGACGTGGTCCGTGGCGAGTGGGTCGTCCAACGGCTCGAACGCCTGGTCCACCACTTGGCGGGATTGGCGCGGGGATAGCGAAGCATGGATGTTTTTCACCTGCCCGGGTGCGGGGGACCAGCGCGAATCGGCGCTTGCGTCCCGGCGGCTGCCCCGAACCGTGGGTGGCCGGCCAGCCGGCAGGCCCCCACCGCGGCTCCCAGCAACACCAGCGGCATGACCGGCACGCGATACCGTACGCTGCCCAGGAACAGCGCATGCATCATCGTAAAGTATAGGAGGCTCAGCAGCCCGACGCCAGCGAAACGCCACGGCACGCCACCCTGGACCAATCCGACGATGCATAAGATATATATCAATATATACCAGATAGTCAACGGCACGTTCACCGCCGGGCGGGCGAACCCACGGGCGTGCAGCCAAGGCGACCAGGTGCGGGCGATCTTGACCGCCGCCAGCCACAGCATGCGGCCGGGGTGACGTCGGATGGCCCGCCAGGCCCGGCGGGTCCAGGCCAGATCCCGCTGGCTTTCATTGAAGCCCCGCCAGGCGGCGGGTAGGGCAATGTGGGTTTGACGCGGACCACCCGTGGCGCCGGAATACACGGCCTCATACAGGCTGATCCCCTGCAAGGTCGTGAAGCGGAAGAAATCCTGGCCGAAAAGCTGATAGTTGCGGATCCACCACGGCATCAGCCCGGCGCCCACGATCAACAGCGCCACCCCGGCGCCCAGCCAGGGCCGCGCCGCCGGCCGACGTTCACCGTTTTGGGTCTTCCCGTTCCGCTGGCCGCCTGGCGATGTTCCTTCGCCGCAACGGCGCATTTCGGCGCCGCCAACCGTCCACTCGCTATTACCCGAGCCAGAGGTTGTCCCGGGCTTTTTCCGATCGTCCTTCGTGTCTTCGCGTCGTGTCTTTTCATTCTGGGCCCGGCCCGTGGACGGCGCTGGGGCGCTGTGCCCATCCCCCCTGGCGCTGGTAGATCCCCGTATCCTGATTCCCGGCCGTACGCCGGTCGCGGCCACCCAGGCTGCCAGGGGAACCAGGCACAACACGACTTCAGCGCGAATATAAACGCCGGCCAGAAAGCTCACGCCCACCAGCATCCACCGCCTAAGGTGTCCCGGGGATTGCAGCAATTCCAGCAGCAGCCACAGCGCCAGCGTGAATACGACGGTGAAGACCGTTTCGCTCAACAACGCCGCCGCAAAGCCGATCAGCAGAGGATCCACCGCCACCAACGCCGCCGCCACCACACCGACCGCCGGCGACAGGCGCCGGCCCATGGCGTACACCACGCCAACGAGTATGCCGCCGAGCCCGGCCTGCGCCAGCAGCGCCGCCAGAGGCCGTACGCCAAAGAGCGCGTATATGCCGGCCAGAAACACCGGATATCCCGGCATGCGTTTGGCCAGCATCCCGGTGACCTCATACGGTCCGCCCCGCAAAATCTGGCGGGCCAGCGTTTCGTAATCAAAGGAATCCGGCAACATCAACGGGTGCAGCCAGGCCACTAAAGCCCGCAACAGCACCGCGGCAAGGATAATCAGCGTCAGGATCCAGCGGCGCAGCGGCCGATTCGTGTTCACCGTATCCAGCGCCTTGGCCAAACCGGCGCGCACGCCTGCTAAACGGCCTGCGAAAGGAAAGGATTTTCGTGAAGCGATGACCAAGTTTCATGCCTGAAAGCTGAACCCTACACCCCGCTGCGCACCGTCACATCCTGGCCGTGCACGTGCACCGTAACCGGACCGGCGAATTGCATCACGCCGCGCCACCGCCGATCCCGCAGCCGGGTCACGAGTTGGTCCAGGCTGGGGTGGTTAATCCGGTCGCCGCCGCTGCCGCCCCAGCGCAGCGCCCGGCGCAGCGCCAGCATCGTCACGGCGCGCGCGGCGTGGGCCAGGGGTTCCCGCGCCAGCCGCAGACAGCCATCCCGGCGGCGCGGCCGCGCCTGGCGCCACAATAGCGCGGCCTGCCGGGCCAGCACCCGATACACACTTCGCTGATTCAGCGCCACCCGGCCCAGCACCGCGGGCAGGTTGGGCTGATAATGCCTCAGCAGCGGCAGCAGTTCGTGGCGCACTCGGTTGCGGAGAAACCGCCGATCTGTATTGGTCAGGTCCTCGCGCCAGGGCTGCCCAAGGTCGGTCAGCCAACATCGCAAGACCGCACGCCGCCACGGCAGCAACGGGCGCACCCAAACCATGCCCCGCATGTGGCGACGCGGCGCCATCCCGCCCAGACCGCGCGGTCCCGCTCCACGCAGTAGCCGCAGGATCACCGTTTCCGCCTGATCATCGGCTTGATGAGCCAGGGCTACGCACCCGTAACGCCCCTGTCGCGCCATGGCCCGCAGCGCCGCCAGGCGGGCCATGCGTGCCGCTTGTTCACTTACCCGCCGCCCGCGGCCGCCGCGGCCGGGCCAGGTCAGCCGGCGCACCTGCACGGGCAGGCCCAGTCGCTCGGCCAGCCGTCTCACGAAACGTTCATCGGAGTCGCTGCGGCTGCCGCGCAAGGCGTGGTTGACATGTCCGACCCCAAGGCGCCATCTCCAATGACACGATTGGTTGACGCTCTGAAGCAACCGTAGCAACGCCACGCTGTCGGCGCCGCCGGAACAGGCCACCAGGATGCGGCATCCTGGCGGCAGCAAGGGATGTCGATGCAGATATTGGTCGAATTGCTGAACCAGTCCGGCCGGCGCGGGCATAATGATTTTCCTGGGCGGCGCTTACCATCATAGCCGCCGGGCCGGGCGGCGGCCAGATCCGCGGCAGGCACGCTTCAAGTCCCAGCGCGGGGCCTGTTGATTAGATCGCGCCACGGACACGGCAATACCCTTCCGAAGGCCGCATCCGGCGCCAACCAGAGTCACTTCGGAGCCGAGGAGTTCGCGTCTGTCTCCCAGGCGGAAAACCCCGCGTGCCCCCACTGATTTTTCATCCCTTTTCGCCCCAGTGCGGGCCTCTGGCGCTGCCGCCCAGGCCGGTTCCACGGCCACCGCGCCTTGCGCGGTGGTGGCGTTCCGCGGCGCGGCCACACCTGCCACCACTTATGTTTCGGGTACTTCGGCCGCCGCCATTCACCGGGTCGCCGCGGGCGACTCG
>JAJYFE010000043.1 GCA_021785435.1 Planctomycetota bacterium | reverse complement strand
TCAGGTCATCCAGCAGGCCCTGCGCATCAATCAGCCGGACCGACGGGACGGCCTCGATGTGTTGGCGAAAGTCGGCGGCTTTGAAATCGGCGGCCTTGCCGGGTTGATTCTCGGCGCCGCGGCCAATCGCAAACCAGTCCTGGTGGATGGCTTGATTTCCACAGCCGGCGCTTTACTCGCCCAGGCCCTCTGCCCCCAATGTACCGATTATATGATCGCCAGCCACTGCGGCGCGGAGCCGGGGCATCGCGTGATGCTCGAACATCTCGGCAAAAAGCCCCTGCTGGACCTGGGCTTGCGCCTGGGCGAAGGCACTGGCAGCGCCCTGGCCATGCCGCTGGTGGATGCCGCGGTCGCCGTGCTCACGCAGGTGGCCACTTTCGCTGAAGCCGCGGTGTCCGAGGCCAACCCATGAAACGGTTCGCCGCAGCCCTGCGGTTTTTAACCATCCTGCCTGTGCCGGAGGCCTGGTGCGGTGATGCCGCCACGCTGAGCGGCACCCCGGCAATGTTTCCGCTCGTCGGGCTGCTGCTGGGGGTTGCGGCCGGTGCGGCCGCGTGGGGGCTGGTGCGGCTTGTGCCGGGACCGGTGGCCAGCGTGCTGCTGGTGGCGGGGCTGGTGGGCGCTTCGGGCGGCATGCATCTGGATGGCCTGTCCGATATGGCCGATGGTTTTTTCAGCAGCCGCTCCCGCCAACGGATATTGGAAATCATGAAGGACAGTCGGATCGGCGCGATGGGCGTGATCGCCATCGTGCTTACGCTGGCGATGAAAATAGTATGTTTCGCCAACCTGCCGGCGCCGACGTTCTGGCGCGTCGCCGCCCTTACGCCGATCGCCGGGCGTTGCGGCATGTTGCTCGTGCTAAGCCTGCTGCCTTACGCCCGTCCCGAGGGCGGGCTCGGAAAACCGTTTGCCGAACGGCGTACGGCGCTGCAGGCCGGCTGGGCGGTACTGGTTCTGGCCGCCGCCGCTTACGGCCTATTGCAAATGGAAGGGTTGGCTATCGCCGGCGTCTCGCTGGCCGCGGCGCTCCTGCTGGCGGCGTGGAGCTTTCATAAAATTGGTGGGGCGACCGGAGATGTATATGGCGCCGCTTGTGAGCTTACGGAGCTGATGCCGGTGTTCACCATGATCACATGGCTGGGGATCCACGCCCGGGGTGCCTTATGATGCCCGCCCACGGCGGCCAACGGCGCCAGCTGGCCGAGCAAGCCGGCTGTGCGCCGGACGAATTACTGGATTTCAGCGCCAATATCAATCCCGTTGGTCCACCGGAATGGTTACGCCGGGTTATCAGCCGCCATGTTTCGGAGCTAGCGTATTATCCGGATCAGGAAGCGACGGCACTGGTGGAAGCCATCGCCGCACGGCACGGGTTGCCACGGGAACACCTTGTGGTCGGCAACGGCTCAACCGAAATTCTGCATGTTCTGCCCCGTGCTATTCCCGCCACGCGGGCGGTTATTCCCATTCCTTCGTACCGCGACTACCGCGATATCGCCGAGCTGGCCGGATGGAGCCTGAAGCCATTGGTGCTGGGCGCGGAAAATCAGTTCAACCTGAACTGGAGCG
This sequence comes from Planctomycetota bacterium, assembly GCA_021785435.1. Taxonomy (GTDB): domain Bacteria; phylum Planctomycetota; class Phycisphaerae; order WQYP01; family WQYP01; genus JAKCCC01. The sequence goes on along the minus strand of JAJYFE010000043.1, from coordinate 30,492 downwards.
AACTTCGTGGAACATTGCGCGGCGGCGAGGTGGTTTTTCTCGGTCAACCCAATAATCCGACGGGCCGGCTATTGTCCGCTGCGGACCTGGAGCGGGTTATCACTGAATTTTCGGCGACCTGGTTCATCGTGGATGAATCGTTCGCCGATTTTGTACCCAATTACCGCTCCTTGGCCGAAGCCCGGTACGCCAACCTCATCGTCGTGAAATCGCTGACCAAAATGTTCGCCATCCCGGGGCTACGGCTCGGCTGCGCTTTTGCCACGGCTCCACTGGCGGAAAATCTACGCCGCTGGTTACCCCCCTGGACGGTCAATACGCTGGCCCAAGCCGTGGGGGTGTCCGCCATGCACGACGTGAAGTTTGTAGCACAATCCCAGACGCTGGCAGCGCAGTGGCGTGAGCAGTTGAGCCATCAATTGCAACGTCTGGGTGTGTTTCACGTCCATCCCGGTGCAGCTAATTTTCTATTCGTGGAGATTCTTTCCGCGGCTGGCGGCGCACCGCTGACCGCCGCAACCCTGGCCCGGCGGCTGCTGCGGGAACGAGCTATCGCCATCCGCACCTGGCCGGAAGACGCCGCGTTCGCGGAACGATTCTTCCGGGTGGCGGTGCGACCACCCCACGAAAATGCCCGCTTGGTTGCGGCGCTTGCCGAGATCCTGGCCAACCCAAAATCCACAATCGAAAATAATCGTCCCCCCCCCTACCCAGCCTCCGGTCGAGGAGTCGCCTTGGAGACCTCCGCCGGAAATGGCGTTCCGGTAGACGCCTCCATTTCCCATTTTCAAGGCAGCCCCTTATGTCGCACCGGGCATTCTTTAGAAGCGAGCCTTCAACTCGCAGAAGGCAATAATGGTGGTAACGCAGGCGTCTCGGCCGCCACCGGCGACCCCAAGCCCGCCCCCCATTTTCAAGGCAGCCCATCCAAAGTCGAAAATCGAAAACCCGCGGCTCGGCACAAGCCGGTGCTTATGCTCCAGGGGACGGGTTCCAGCGCCGGCAAGAGTCTGCTTACCGCAGCCTTGGGCCGAATTCTGCTGCAGGATGGCGTGCGCGTAGCGCCCTTTAAGGCGCAGAATATGTCGTTGAATTCATTCGTCACCCGCGACGGCGGTGAAATGGGGCGAGCCCAGGTGGTGCAGGCCCAGGCCTGTCGCCTGGAACCAGAGGTGCGCATGAATCCCATTTTGCTCAAGCCCCATTCCCACGTTGGCGCCCAGGTGATTCTCCGCGGCCGCCCCATCGGTCATATGAGCGTGCAGGAATATTTTCAGTTCAAGCCAACCATCTTTGACACCGTCGCCGCCTGTTTCGACTCGCTGGCCGCCGAGTTCGACGCGGTGCTCATCGAAGGCGCCGGCAGCCCCGGTGAGGTCAATCTCCAAGCGCATGATATTGTTAATATGCGCATGGCCCGCCACGCCCAGGCGCCGGTGCTGCTGGTAGGTGATATTGATCGCGGCGGCGTTTTTGCCTCATTCGTGGGCACCATGGAAGTGCTCGGCGAACTGGAACGATCGCTGGTGGCCGGCTTTGTCGTTAACAAATTCCGCGGCGACGCGGCCTTGCTGGCGCCAGCCCTTGATTATACCTACGCCCACACCGGCCGCCGCGTACTGGGCGTGGTGCCGTTCATTGAAAATCTTAACCTGCCGGAAGAAGATTCCCATCTCTGGCGACAACGCAACCGGGCGGTTGCACCGGATGCGGAAGGCCAGCTCGATCTCGCCGTTATCGACCTGCCGCACCTTTCCAACTTCACCGACCTGGACGCCCTGCGGCTCGAACCAGACGTATGCCTGCGCCTGGTGCGCGCACCGGAAGACTTGGGCGTGCCGGATGCACTGATTCTTCCCGGCAGTAAAAATACGATAGCGGATTTAGCCTGTCTGCGCCAGGGCGGCCTGGCGGCGGCCTTGGTGGCCCTGCAGGGGCGAACGGAAATTGTCGGCATTTGCGGCGGTTTTCAGATGCTGGGTGCGACTATCTCCGATCCGCATGGCGTGGAGACCGCCGATAATGCAGCAGCCGACCATGCCACTGCCGGCATCGCGCGCGAGCCGGGGGGCCGGACCGTAGCTGGTCTTAATCTCCTGCCGATCCACACCGTATTCGCACCTGATAAAACGCTCCGTCAAACCCGCGCCACACATCTTCCTTCCGGATGTGAGGTGGTTGGATATGAAATTCATCATGGCTTAACCGCGCGTGGTTCCCCTTCGTGGCGCGACCCGTTTCTGATAAGCCACCAGGGCGACGCCCTCGGCGCGGCGGACGTGGATCACCGTGTCTGGGGAACCTATTTGCATGGCATTTTCGACGCCGATGAATTCCGTCGCTGGTTCCTGGATCAGCTGCGCCGCCATCGCGGTCTGGCGCCACTCGGTTCGACCGCGGCGCGCTATAACCTGGAGCCGGAATTGAATCGCGTGGCTGCTATCGTGCGCCAGCATCTGGACATGAACGAGATTTATCGGCTGATGGGATTGTAAAACCCTAAAACGCTTATACCGCCGTCCCGCGCGCGACGTTTTCGTTGCCCCAGCCTGTTTCGATGTAGTATTCATGGTAGGAACGCGGAATGAATCAGTAGTAGGTATACTCCGATGTGCCGTCGAACCAGCAGAAGAGCCACGGCACGGAGACTGTGTCCATCGGGGCGGATCTTCGACCTGCTACTGCGGCCGGCCGGGTGCCTTGTTTCGATCACCGCGCTCATTCTGCGTTCTCACTATGTGGTGGGACGCTTGGCGGGCTGGAGTACTGCTATGACGCTCAAGGTGGTTATCGAGGCTGGCGAGGATTCCGGCTTCGTAGCGCATGTGCCGGCGCTGCGCGGCTGCTGGTCGCAGGGGCCGACGCGGGCCGCGGCGCTGGCCAACATCCGTGAAGCCATCGCCGCATGGTTGGAAGCCGAACCGGACAAAGCGGAACAGCCGCTTGCCCCGCGTGATGTTGAGCTCGTCACCGTTTGACTGGGTGGGGGTCCCGGCATGCCGCAACTTCCGGTGCTCAGCGGACGTGATGTCCGTCGCGCCTTCGAGCGGGCGGGTTGGCACTTCGCTCGTCAGCGCGGAAGCCACATGATTCTTGTGAAACCTGGTGTTCCAGTCAATCTTTCCATCCCCATCATCGCGAGCTTGACCGCGGACTTCTGCGCGGCTTGATGCGCGATGCCGGAATGACTGTCGAGCAGTTCCTGGCGTTGATTTGACCGTCACGCTTCATCCCAAGCTTTGCGGATGAAATCGCGGAACTGAATGGTCTCCGAAACATTGTCACATTCGTTGGAGTTTTCCCATTCGACCCAAATGAATTCAAGGCCCAGCCAGCCGGCATAGGCGCTTTTCCTGAGGCGCTGACAGATCGCACGGTAGTCGATGGTGTTGCGCTGAAAAGAGGCCTGAATGCGGCCGGGGCAGGCGCCGCGAATATGAAAATGGCGGGCGTAGGGAAGCAGGGCATGAACAGCGCTGTCGGGGATGCCATTGCGGATGAAGTGGGTGTAATCCAGCGTGAGCGTCAGGCCGGGGACACGCGCCAGCAGGTCCAACGCCTCGTCGGGGGTTTCGGCCAGCGAGCCTAAATGCACTTCGGTGCTGAAACTCAAATCCCGCCGGCGGGCCATCTCGATCCGCCAGGCAAGCTCTTCGGCGGCCCGCCCCAGCCAGCGGTCGCGTGCCTCCCCAGCGAAGCGAACGCCCGGCAGACAGGTCACGTGGCGCGCCCCGGCGGCAGCGGCGTAATCCAAGGTTTTGAGAAACAACTCGCGCGCCTGTTGGCGGCGCGAGATTTCCGGATGGTTGATGGGGTAGGCTTGAAAACCCGGCGCAGCCTGGAGGAAGACATCGGCAATCGTTAGACCGGCGTCCGCGGTTTTGCGGCGCAGTTCGCCAGCGCGATGCGGAATATCGGCAAACTCCCGTGACGGCCATAAATGGCTACGCCCTTCAAACAGGCCAATATCGACTCCCTGCACTTCCAACAGCGAAATCAGCTTGAGCACCTTATCATGTTCGAGCAGCGGAAACGTGAAATCCGCACACGCCAGTTGAAGTTTCATCGCACCACCTCCCTTGAGCCGCGCGGCATCGTCATTGCCTTTGGCTCATAAACGGCTGGGCGCCCTGGGGAAGGCGCGCCCCGCAACTGCTTAAAAGCCTCTGTGTCCCATTCCGCGGCGGTCAGATAACCGCAATCAATCACCAAGGACGTCCCCGTAATCCCGGACGATTCGCCACCGGAAAAGAACAGGATGGCCTTGGCCACGTCGTGCGGCGTCAAGGCGATCCCCAGCGGTACGCGGCGCAGGCGGGTCGCCAGCGCGTTTTCGGGGTCGGGTTGCTGGTTGAGGTGTTCGCGAAGTAACGGCGTGTCGGTAATGCCGGGACACACACAGTTGCAACGGATGCCGTCGGCAGCGTAATCCAGCGCGATGGAACGAGTCAGGCCCAGAATCGCGTGCTTGGAGGTCGTGTACACGGGCGTGGCGCCCTGCCCGACGAAGCTGCTGATGGAACCGACGTTCACCACGTGGCTGCGCGGCTGCCGGCGCAGGTGGGGCAGGGCGGCTTTGAACGCCCAGAACATGGACTTGACGTTAACCGCCATCACGTAATCCCAATCCTCATCCGAGCACTCGTGCAGCATTTTCACCTGCACCATCCCAGCATTATTCACCAGCACATGCAAAGCGCCGAATTCCCGCACCGTCCAGTCGATGGAATCCTGTACCGCCGCAGGCTGGCTCACGTCGCAAGGCGTAAACAACGCCTGGCCGCCTTCGTGCCGGATTTCATCCACGATGCGCCGGCCCGCCGCGGCTGTACGCCCAACCACCGCCACTTTGGCTCCCTCCGCGGCGAACAACCGCGCCGCGGCCGCACCGATGCCGGAGGTTGCGCCGCTGATCCAGACGACTTGATCCGCAAATTTACCGATTGTCATGATGTTACCTTTGTCTTGAATGAGTCCCTTCGCCCTGCACAGCCCGGAGGTCGTCGGGGGCGACTAAACTGCGCGACGAAGCCGGGGTGACGTCGTATGTCCTAACCCCGCGCTGTAGTTTAGTCGCCTGCGGCGACCTTGGGGCTATGAACACTTGATTTGTTCGTCGGTGCGCCAAGAGAGGCATAACGCTGCACTTTCGCCCGAAAACCGGGGCGCTGGAGCACTTCGGGATTGACCACGCCGGCGGATGGAACGCGCCCCGCGGCAAGTTCTAACACCGACCGGCCTGCCATGGCTCCAATTTCAGCGAACAGCTCGTCGGTCCAAGCGATGCAATGCGGTGCAAGGATAATATTGTCCAGCCCCGCGAATGGGTGTTCCCTTCCGGCAGGCTCGGCGGCGTAGACATCCGTCGCGGCGCCTGCAATTTGCCTGTTCCGCAACACTTCCACCAGCGCCTGCTCATCGACAATGCCGCCACGGGCGGTGTTAATGAGAAAAGCGGTTGGTTTCATCAACGCAAGCTGCTCACGACCGATCAAGTTCCGGGTTTGCGCGGTCAGCGGACAGTTGACGGAGATGAAATCGGATTGCCGCATCAATGTTTCCAACGGAACCAATTCCACGCCCAGTTCACGAGCCAGCCCCGGTTTGACATACGGGTCGAACGCCAGAGGGCGGTTCATGCCGAACCCGCGCAGCAATTCGATCAGCCGTCCGCCAATCCCGCCAAGGCCGACCACACCCACGGTCCGTCCGCGCAACTCACCGCCCATATAATGCGCCCGCTCACTCCAGTGGCCCTGGCGCACCAGGCGGTCTTTCTCAAACACCCGATGGCTTAGCGCCAGCATCCAGGTGATAGTCGCTTCCGCGACGGAATGGTTCACCGCTCCCGCCGTGATGCACAGCAGCACGTTGGCCTGCGTGCAGGCCGCCACATCCACCATATCGTAGCCCACGCCGAAACGCACAATCGCGGTAAGGCGATGAAGGCCCTCGAAGGACGCCGTGGTGTAATTCGGCGTCAGAGAAATTACCGCGTCGAGGTCCGCAAGCAGCTCCGGCGTCATGGTCGGCTCATGCCGATCCAGAAAGCGATAGCGCACGCCGCCAGCGGTGGCGAGGACACCCAGCCCGATATCCTTGTATACAAGTTGGCCGTCGGTGGTTAGAAAATCGCGGGTCAGTCCGACTTCAAAGGTCGTGTTCATTGTCTCCACCCCCTGGGCTTCCATGGATCCCCTTCCACGGTGGCGCAGCGTTCATCGACTACAATCCGCTCGGGCTTCGGTCCGGCATACACCCACAACATCACCATGGGGGCCTCCGATTCGTTCTTGAAATAGTGCACCCGCCCCCGCGGCTGCAGAGCGGTGGCACATTCGCGCATGGAGTAATGCCGACCTTCCACGACGCAAGTGGCTACGCCGGCAACAATGCAGATTGATTCATCAAAATCGTGCACGTGCGCCGGCAAACGGCCACCGGGCTGGAACAGACCGTGCCCGCCGCTCATCTTGATACCGGGAACAAGATCTTCGTTGAAAAAGTCGATGAATACCGCATTGGGGCCGGCTTCAAACCGCTGCGCCGTTTTGAAGCGATTCACGCGTTCAGCACCCGGCACGCCGCTGCAATCGTCCGGCATCAAGGCGCCGGCAAAGTCGCGCTGAACGTCGCTCCGCTCCGGGGCGGCACTGGCCAGGGCAACGTGGGCTTTCGCCGGCGTTTCCGGCGAAGCATTGACGGCCGCGTGGGCCAGGCCCGCCGGCGTGACGATGTTGTCCATCTCCCGCAGATGGTAGCGCCGGCCTTCCACCTCGACCAATAATTCACCGAATAGCACGGTAATGGACTCGCCGCATGGATGCCGGTGATAGGGCAAGCTGGCGCCGGGCGCGAACGTTACTATGCCCGTCATCAGGTTTCGCGCCTGGTTATGCCGCCCCACTTGGGCTTCCAGAATCACGCCGGAGGCCAGCGACATCCGATTTCCCGCGCCGCAGGGAGTGATGACTTCCCGGCGGTCAGGGCGCATGACCTCGGGTGGCCGACGCAGAGGTGGGGCCACGGATGTCTGTGCCGCGCTGAAGCCGGTATTCATACGCCGATCTTGGCCGATGCCGGCCAGCGCCTGATGCAAACCACGCAAAATCAGACCCGTATCGGAGGCCAGGCCAAGCATGCGAAAACCTTGTTCGCGGCGCCGCCGCAAATCATCCGCCCCGCGTGTCATAATTCCGCAATGTTTCCCGGCGCCGCGGATCACATCACGAATGCGCAGCAACTCATCCGCGACACCGGGACCTTCCCATCGGCCCCGAAATCCGGCGGTCGAAGAATAGTCATGCGGCCCGAAAAAGAACACATTCAGGCCGTCCACGGCGGCAATGGCGCGGATATTCCGGCCGGCGGTAACGGTTTCAATAAGCGGAACCACCAAAACGTGTTCGTTCGCCTCGGCGGTATGTTCGGCCATACACTCGCCCCAGCAGGTGGCGCGCTCGGCACCGATCCCGCGCACGCCTTCCGGCGGGTACATGGCGAAACGCGCGGCAGCGCGGGCCTGTTCGGCCGTTTCGATCCACGGCACGATCACGCCATCCGCTCCGATGTCCAGGGCGCGTTTGGTAAGCATGGCGTCGAGACCGGCAATCCGCACCAGAACGATCGTTTCGCTCCGCACCGCCGCCCGAATATGCGCCGCGATTTCCTGCCAGTCCAGGTGACCGTGCTCGGCGTCAATGACCACCCAGTCCAAACCCAGCCCCACCGCCATTTCCGTGATGCTGGGGCTTTCTAAAGTCACCCATAGACCGCCGACCGGCGCATCCGCCGCGAGTTTGTGGCGAAAGAGGTTGATGGCGTGTGGATTCATGTCTGACTAAAACCCTTCAGATGGATGGCGATCGGACGGTGAAACGGATCGGTCCGATGGGCATTGGGACGGATTTTCCTGGCGTGCCAAGTTCATTTTAGTCGCAGCCCCGCCGCGTTGGGGTTAATCCTGGAATTTCGACGGCCACTTCCTTGCCAAGATGGAATAGATTCAGCGTGATAGGATACTCAGAAGGTGGAAGTACCGGCGCCACGGAAATTCCGTCCAGTTTCAGTTCGATCCCCAGCAGCCAGCGGGGAAGCGCGACGGAAACCAAGCCCTGGTCACTCAAGAACGGCTCATACGCCGCCAATTCATCCTGTGGAAAAGTAGTGCGCGAGGGCTGGCCGGAATAATCCCAAAAGTTAGACCCCTCGACAAGCGATGTCGCGGCAAACCGACCGACCACTCTTGACCAGCTACGAATCGCTTCGTCGATCATCCCGACCGTGACCAAGGCGCCAATCCAATAATAGTTCCAAGACAGAAGACAGCCCCCGTTCATAGTCCGCCCAAACCGCGTTTGATCGCTTTTGAACTTGCGGAACATTGTGGAGTACTCTTCCGCATCGAACAAATTAGTCTGCAAGGAGAAACACGCGCTCCATGGCTGGCCAAGCTCGCGGCGACGGCGTTGAATCGATTCGACCACTTTTCGTGCGCGACCGGGCGGCGCCATCCCTGCCACTATCGCCTGGAGTTGAGGGCCGGCATACAGAAAAAATTTCGCGTTTCCCCTGGAGTCGATCCAGTCGGCATAGAAGCCGCGTTCCTCGCTCCAGAACTGTTCGTTAAATATGTTTTTGATCGTCTGGGCATGCGTTTTGACCGCGTCATATTCGGGACCCCTCCCCAGCCACTTCGCCATCTCGCCAAAGGCTAGAAGCCCCATATAAACGAGCACATTGACCGAGGTTAGACGACCGTTTCGTGCGATCCAATCCCAGTAATCATGGGCTCTTTCTTCGGGGGCGAAGATCATTCCGTGGCCCTGCGCAAGCTGGTCGATAAGCTGGCGTGTGGCCAGCCATGCCGCGGGGAAAAGCTGTTCGCCGATGGCGCGGTCACCGTGCGTGACAAGTGAATCGCGCATGGCAAGCAGAAATGATGGGAGTAAATCCAAGGCGTTGGCGCTCATATAACCGCTTCCGATCGTGCCACGACTGAGCAGATTCGCCGCCATTTGTTCGACTTCTTCGGTCAAGACCTGCCGCGCATTCACACAATCCTGGCCCAGTTGGCCGCGCATGACGCCGTATTTCACCATCTCTGAATACATGTACTGACAAAGTAGCGCCACGTACCCGGATGGCTCGTTCCCAAACCGCCAGCTCCGGGTGTCGGCCATAATGGCGCAATTCACGTGGGTGTCGAACAAGCGGCGGTTGACGGCGTTTACGTTTTGAAGATCGCCTCGGAGGTCAATATCAAGCGCCAAACCCGTATCCGGCGGGACCGGCTCCAATGTCATTTCGGCCTGGATGGATTCCCCCCCGCGGATGGTGAGGCTGGCCTCCGGTTCACACGACAGGCCTTGCGCCAGGAAAGACATGTAATTGAGGAGCTCGCCTTTCTTCAGATATTTGTTGACGGATACACGCAAGTCGCCATTGGGACGGGCATGTGACAAGAGTTTAGCGATGCTCCATCCGCCAACCTCCGTCCTGGTTCTTCTGGAAACGGAACACGATCCCTCCGTGGCAAGGTGGGCGCTAATTCCATAAAAATCATCCTGGGAAGCAGCCCGGTCCCAAAGTTGAAAGACCGTGGCCTCACCCCACTTGGCGTGTGCCGTGAAGAAAAGACCCGGGAAAAATCCATCCAGCACTCCGGTACCGGAAATCCACCGCTGCTCGATCTTCCACACCAGTCTGGCACCAACCACGCGTAACCGCCATTGTTCGTGCACGCTCCCATAGGAAATATCCCGCACAAGCAACTCGCAATCCGTCGGCCGGCTTATTCGGAACGACGAACATGACGAACTCACATGCAGTTGTTTGCTGGCGTCGAAATAGCCGCTTTGTGCTCCATGGATGCCCGCGATTGGACTTCCAAGTGAGACTGGGGAGCCGGCCTTAAGAAGATTCGCACACCAGCGAGACTGGCCGGACGCGTCAAAAGCCAACGAGGTGACAAGGGGATGGTCCCCGGCAAAACAGATGTTCCAAAACTCATTCTGGATTCGGATATCCATCGGATTCCTCCCGCTTCGTCAGGGTGGCTCATTCCTGCGGTGGCTAGGTCGTGTTGACATTCAGCCGCCACGGCACTTAGGACCGTGTCCACCGGGGCGGATCTTCGACCTGCTACGCGTGTCCGCCCCGGGGCGTTGTAGTAGGCGCCGTCCCGGCGCCGTGACCCAGCGCCATGGCCGCGGCCGGGCCGGGCCTGGCCCCACCGGCCTTGCCGGAGGAGCAAACTGGGCCGTTTTCGGCCCTCCGCACGCAGGCTGAATGTCAACACGACCTAACCCGGCGTAGCCGGAGCCACAAGGAACCTCACGCGAAGCCGCGAAGGGATGAAGAAACGTTTTTGAACTTCGCGCCTTCGCGCCGCGGTTTAGTCGCCCCGGCGACCGTGAGCCTTGGAACTTCTCCGCGTCGTGCGGAGAAGTTACGCCTTCAGAATCTAAACTAGATCCGCGAGTTTCGCGGATTAAGCCTTCTCCATCACCATTACCCAATCCTGATAAATCGGTAGCCGTGACGGCAGCGACCACCGCCCCGCCTGGTCCGGCGTGAAGACACCCAGACCGAGTTCGCCCCCATTGGTCGGATCGAACAGGAAAGCCCGCCAACGGACCGCACCTCCGAGCGCTTTGACGGTCAGAGCGCTGGTGAAGCTGGGCAGAAAAATGATGCGAACCTCGTCCGGGATGCCGCCGGCGTAAGGAGCGTAATAATTCTCTTTACTCCAATGCGGTTCAACCCATTCGGGGTGCGGTTCGAAACGCCACCAGGGATAGCGCTCCAGTAGCCGCTTGGCCAATCCCACCTGCTCCGATCCGGGCAGTTGATAAGCCACCTCCCAGGGCGTGTTGCCCCACGACATCCCATGTGGCGATGGCCCGTACGCCCTTTCGCGCGTGTTGACCTGCCATATGCCGTTGGCGCCATAAGTGTGCCCGCAGGCGCCAGACAGCACGCACGCCCAAAACATGAACCGTTGCACCTCCTGGCGACACGCCTCGCCAATGCCCTCGTAGCAAACTTCCGCATTGATCACTGGTTTAGCGGGCGCGCACGCATGGGCCGCGACTACGGAATTGACCGTGTTGGGAATGCTGGTGCGATCACCGTGTCCGGTCTGCAGCATCTCGATATCGAGCAGGGACGGATCGTTAACCTGATGGCGCGAGCAATCGGTAGGATGGATGGTGATCGGGTGACCAAACGGATCAATCCGGCGGACATACGACGCCAATTCGGTCCAGCCTTGTTTTTGGCTGCGTGCGTCCGCATCCTTATCCTGGGAAAGGTAATACGGCATGGTCCCCTCGCCCGCCAGACACCAAACGACGGGATAAGCGCCGTAGCGCGCCACCAGATACCGCCAATGCTGTTTCATTTTCGCTACGCCCATCCGGGGCAGGAAATAACCCCAGCAACCGACGATACACGCCATTAGTCCGGCGTCGGCGAGATGGGCTACGCGCCGATCCGCCCTGTCGAAATAAGCGGGGTTGATGCGGGCGTAATCCTTTTCCCAGGGAAAACCCGCCTCGTTGGCGCCCCGTTCATCAAACGCCGGCATGTCGGGATACAGGCCGGCGACAATCTGGATCACGGTGAACCCCTTGGCGACGCGATCGGCGCATAGCGTTTGAAAATCGCCGGGAAACCCCAGCCGTTTACAAAACCCCATCCACCAGGTGTCGCCTAACCAGAAAAAAGGCGTTCCATCGTTGTGTTCCAGATACCGACCACCTTTCGCGACGCGCACGGGACCATGTTGGAATAAGGGATTATCCCCTTCGTACGGCCGCACCTCCGCCACGCCTTCCAGCCCGTGCAGAGCGGTGTTGGCTTCATCGGAGCAAACCGAGCGGAAATGATGTCGGCCGATTTTAGATGAGGCGTAGCGCACGCGCCACGTCTGTTCTCCGGCCCAAAATGCGGGCACGCGTGCCTCCTGGCCGTCGGGGGCCGTGATGATGAGGTCCAGTTCGATATCGTTGAAAGGGTCGGAATACGACTTACCCGACGCATAACTCCACTCCATGATGCAGTTCCGGTCGGTGATTTTCATAATACTATCGCTCCACAGGTTTTCCTAAGTTGCTGCAGGTAATAACAATAGTCCTGGTAAGACACATTGGGAGGGATGCTATGGTCGGCATGGGGAATATAGCCGCCCTCTTCGATAAGCGGCCGTAAGCGGGCGAGTTCCGCATTGATGGCCGCGGGGCCGTGCGCCAAAGCGCGTTTATCCACTCCACCCCAGAGTCGCAGATGTTTGCCATATTTCTTGCGCACCGCCAGCACATCCATGCCGGCTTGGACTTCAAAGGGATACAACGTGTTAATCCCCGCATCGAGCCACACCGGGATCAACGGATCAATCTGGCCGTCGCTGTCCAGGGCGATGAACGGTACCCTGCGGCTGATAAGCATGTCCACCACGCGCCGGTAGCGCGGCAGCATGTACCTGCGGACCATGGCCGGCGAAACCAGCGGCGCGGTTTTGTAGGCCATATCCTCCCAGAATCCAAAGACATCCAGCTTCACCACGTCGAGAATCTGGGTCATGATGGCGACGATGAAATCGGCGTCGGCATCCATCATTTCCTCCAGCCAAGCGGGATCGTCATAAAATAGTTCGCACAATCGTTCCACGCCGAGCAGATTCCGCAACGGCCCAAAAAATCCGCCCCAGCGATCCGCTATGACAATAAAAGGGCCATCCGAACGTCGCAGGGTTCGCAGCTCCTGTTTCCAGTTCGGGCCGATCCGTTGCGATAAGTCCGGCTGCATCCGCTGTCGCCAAAAGGCTCGGAATTCCCGCCGGTTGTCCACCGGGAATTTCACAAACTGGGGCATCGAGCTGGCGGGATTGTCTTTGCGCTCGCGCATCAGGATGCCTTCCTCATTGATACGCAGAATGGTGGTCCTATCTTCTTCCACGATCTGGCTTGCAAAGGGTGGATGGGGAAAAAACCAGTGTCCCTGGACAGCGCGGTGGTCACAATCCGCGGCGGGACCATCCAGGCCGGGACGAAAGCCTTCGCCCTTCCAGCGCTCCACCGTTTCCGGCCAAGGCCCCCAGTCCCAAAATGGGGCATGATCAACCCGACCGTAATTCATGCAGGCGTAAAAACGCTCCAGTTCATTCATTTTCACCCCTGGCCAATCAGTTTGCGTTTCAATTCCATGTAGTACAGCATGTCAGCATAAGATATTTCCGGTGGGATGGTGTGGTCAAAATGCGGAATGTAGCCGCCGGCTTTCAGGAGCGGCGGAATCTTGGCGTAGAGCTCCTTCTCAATGGCCTTGCGCCCTTTTGCCAATTCCATCTTGTCGAGCCCGCCGCATAGGATGATATCCTTGCCGAAATTTTTCTTCAGACGGACCGGGTTCATGCCCGACGCCTGTTCCAGCGGCCAAAAGCAGTTAATTCCGGCCTCCATCCACAGCGGAATAAGCACCTCGCAGCCGCCATCGGAATCGATCCAGAAGCTCTTGATTCCCGCTTGGCGAAGACGATCGACGATGCGGCGGTAGGAGTTTAGGAAAAACCTCCGAAAAATGCCCGGCCCGTAAAGCGGGCCGCCCTTGCCGGCGCAGTCCTCGAAGAAACTAAAGTAATCGAATTCCACGTCAGCAAGCGCCCGCTCCACCAGCCGCAGCAAAAACTCGGTGTTGAACTCGACCATTTCCTCAACCAGGGCGGGATCATCATAGAACAACACGGAAATATTTTCGGTTCCGACCCATGACCGCAACTGCGAATATAGACCGAAGGTCCCATTGCCAAGCAACACCACGGGGTAATCCCGTTGCTTCCAGAGCCGCACCTGCTCGTCCCACCAGAATGGATAGCGCACCGGCGCGGACGGTTCATAGCGCTTCCTTATATCCTTCCAGCTCGCGCGATCCGTAACCGGGTGCGCGAGGTAGGCGTCCATGGAGCGGCGCGTGCCGCGAACCGTGCCGGCCTTCAACGCTTTGGTAACGACGCCGTTTCCGTGTCGGGCGATAAGGTACTCTTCGTCTTCCTCCAACACGGTATAGCCGAACTCGGGGATCATTCCGATATTCAGCCGCGCGAACGCACGGCGATCAAGGTGAAATAAACTCTCTCCCTCAAACATATCCATTTCGCCGACGCGCGATTGGTCGGCAGGCATACCCTCGTTGAGCCAGCGTTCGACCGTTTGGCCCCAACAGCCCAGTTCATAGTTCGGCACCCAGTCGGTGACTTCGCCCGCCAGGACTTTCCGCAAACATTCGCGATGTGTCATCAGAAATATCGCTCCCCACGCAACGCGCCAACCCATTTCCACAGGCGGCATTGGGCCGCCGATCGCCCTGTTCTCGTGGTCCCGCCGAATCGATTGCGCCTTAAAATACTTTGGCCATTGAGGCCGTTGCGGCGCATAGATTATTCCTGGAATAGGGCAATGGAAGCCGCGGTTGTGGGAACCTCGCCGGCGACCAGCACGCAGCTGAGCGGCGGCAGCACCAGATCCAACGTGCCCTCGCCCATTGTGGCGGGTGTGGCCGCCATTGACCGTGCGCACGTGTGGACCGTGGCCTGCGCTCCGAGCCGCGGATCGGAGAGACGGACGAAACGGTTCTCGGCCGTCCAGTTCGCCAGCACGACCCCATGCTGGCCGTTCGGGGCTTGCCAGCACGCGTGCGCCACGGCCGGTACCTCCAGTTGGCGACTCTGCCACTGCCATCGCACGATATCCACTCCCATCACCTTGGCGGGTCGTTGCATGCGGCCATAGACCAGAAAATTCCGCCCCGGTCCCCGGCGCATCGCGGTGACGGTACGGATCATCTCCAACGCATCCTCGTTACTTCCAACCTTCGGCTCCCACTCGGCCCAGTTGAAAGTCTCCCGATTCAGAAGCGTGCCGTCACCGATCATCACGGCGCCGGGGATTTCACCGAGAACACCGTTCCAGGCGTTGCGGATGGGAAGGGCATGCGGCTCGGCCCCCGTACTCATCATTCCATGCATGATGGTGCACTCATGGAATAAATAGTGGTAAACCGGGACGAAACCGGCCCGGCCACTGCCTGGCGGGCTGACCCGCACGTCGCTCTGCTGGAAGAGGGGCAGGCAGTACTCATTGCAAGCGTTTTCCGTGGACTGGATGGCGCCAGTTTCGCCCGCTTCGATGGCGGCCTGATGGAAGGCGGTCATCATCGTCCACATCGCCTCCGCCATCCATTTGCCTGGAATGGACGGATGGCCATGGTCGGCGGCAAAACAGGGAAACGTCGCGGCGTTGAAGTTCTGATCAAAGAACTGAATGGATTCGAGACCCCATCCGATGAGACGCTTAACGAAATCCACGGCGACCCGGCGGGTCAGTGGTTGCGCCACGCAACCAAGGTAGCTGGCCCGCCAGTCCCAATCGTCCGCCCAAAGGCCGCCGTCATGACGACGGCACACACTTTCGGCTCCCTGGTGTTCTTCAAAATATTTCCGGCCATCGTAACCGTTACCGGAATGACTCATCACCCAGCGCGTGCCGTTACAGAAGGAACCCACATGCCAACCCCGCGCGCGGGCCAGGGCGGTGAACCGGCCTATCGATTCATCACCTCCTATGGGGGGAAAACAATCCGGATACACCCAAGGGCCGCCGCGCTCCCAGGACATGAGCACCGCAGTCAGCGGCGCTTCCACCCGGGCGGCGATCTTCTCGAGCAGGGGAACACATTTTTCGTAGGGCAGAAACTCCGCGATGGCCGGGGTGGGACCGTCGTCGACATACCCCTGCAGCCGGATGGTGATATGCGGAGGCGAGTCCAGCAGCCAGGCCGGCACATCGGTGCGCCGCGTAAGGGGCCTCGCCCATTTCTGGCGCAGACTCCAGCGCCGGTATATTTCCGCGGCGTCGTACCAATCGCCGGCCAGCGTGCTTAAGACAACGTCGTACTCCAGAGTCCGAACACCCTCGGCCGGCCAATCCCCCACGTGGGCGATTCCCAGCCGGATACCGGGGGGATGGCGCAAGGGTTTGATCAGCTTCACATTGCCCTGCGTATCCTCGCAGGCCAGGTAAATGCCGGCACGGTTGTTGTGCCAGGAAAGGAATTGCGCGAACACCCCGCCGGGATAGTGGGAACAACCACCATTCTCCGGGATAAGTTGCCATTGGCTCGGCTCGTCGCCAGGCAGACTGTCAAGCCTTCGGCCCTCGTGGAGTTCACCGGAACCAGCGGGTACCAGCACCGCGCCGTTAGCGTCCGCCGGCACCACAACAAAGGGAAACTGCACATCCACAACCTGAACGTCGGCGCGGTTACGAAGTGTGGCGGACCAGCGACTTAAACCTTCACGGCTGGACGCCCGGACAGTCAAATCCACGTCCATATCCATGCCACCGACACCGGTGAAAGCGAAAATAAGCTTTTCGAGGTCGCGCGTTGCTTCGCGTTTCACCGCCAGCCGCCGGGCGCTGCGCGAATCAATCCGCCGGTACTCTCGACCCGGGGTCAGGATTTGAAGGACAAAAGCCGGGTGATCCGGCGACGAGGCGATGAGTTCAACATCCGGTGCGATCTTCGCCACCAAGGAGACGAGCCGTCCGGAGGCGGCGTCAAAGGTAAGCCGATCGGTGATTGTCTCCAAAGTAATCCGGGGCATCAGATTATCTCCATTAATTGTTGGTAAGGCGCATCGGGAGGGATGCTATGGTCGGTATGGGGAACATAACCGCCCTTTCGATAAGCGGCCGTATGCGGGCGAGTTCCGCATTGATGAGGACCCGGTCCAGGTCCAGCCCCACGGCCATCCCCGTAAGGCTCGGGCTTTCCAGCGTCATCCACAACCCGCGGACCGGCTCGTCCGCCGCGAGCTTGTGGCAAAAAAGATTGACGACGTGTGGATTCACGACGTACCCCCGGTCTTGCGAATCCGCACCAGTGTGTCGTGCGTAAAAGCCGGTACGCGGATTTTCACGTTGTTTCCGCCGTCCACCGGTAGCGCCGGCGAGCAGAGCCCGGTTACCGGCGAAAACCCGGCGAGCTCAAACGAACCGGCGGGGAGGTCGAGCGATACCCCCACCCGGAGCGCCGTGCCGACGCCAGCGTCGAGTTCCCTTGCGTCCGCAAGATAGATGCAGTAGTCCTCGCCCGGCACCGCCAGGACGGATTCTACGACCTGCTCCGGCAGACCACGCACCCAGCCCACAAGCGGGCGGGCACGCACCAAATCCACAGAATGAATAAATGTCGAAAGATACCCCATCCACGACCGAATATGCGCCTGTGACGCCGGGGTGCCGCTTTCCAAATAGGGCAGGATTGAGAAATCGATCATGTCGTAGTGCGCGCCGCAGAGCAGCGCCGTCCACGCCCGCTTACGGTGAATCGTCCAACCCTCCGAATCCTTGTACTGTGAAGCGGCATTATCTTCATCATAATTCAAGGGCTTAGGTTCCTGCCGGGTGGCCAAGGCGAAGTTACGCAGAGCGCGCAGCTTGAGTTCCTTGGCCATAAAATTGCCCATGTCATAGCGAATGCCCCCATAGGCCGTATTGGGCAGTGGGTGCATATTCACAATATCCATCGGCAATTCACGAAAAGTTTTGTCGCTGGTCTGATTAAATTCCGGACCCCAGGTAAAAGCTTCCTGGCCCGCAATTAAATGCTGGTTGGGCATATTTTCTTCGGTCCGGCGAATAAGCGCTATTATTTCTTGTTGCCATTTGTCCACTTCGGTCGTCGTCGGCGCCTGGGGTTTTCCTGGAAAGCATCCACCCGGTTCATTGCAGACCTCAAAAAAGATATTGTCGTAGCGGTTACATTCCGTGACGATCCTCTGGATATGCGCGGCCTGCCACCTCCACAGCGCTTCATGCCGCAGCGAGGTGTAATCCGGAAAGTCCACCGGCTCCAAACCTTGGAGGTTGTTCCGCGGGTGCAGGGGGTTCAGGCTCCAAATATTGTCGGCGTATGTGTTGCTGAGCAGCACCACTTCGACCACGATGCCATATTCCGATGCCTGGGATAGAAAACGGTGCAGTCGGTCAAAAAATTCCGGATTCCATTGCGAAAGATCATACTTGAGACCCCCATCCAACGCCCGCTCCGGACCGACACGCTTAAATGGCGCGATGTAGTCGGGCGTTTCAGGCTTGCAGGTCGAATAGGGGTTGCGATCGCCCTGCAATTCACGAAATAGTGTAAACAAACGCGTCAACGTCTGTTTGTGGGCATGGGCATCCGCCAGGTATTTCGCGAAATCAAAGGGCCGGTTTATGACCGCCCCGTAATGCTCCGTGGCGCATAACAGCACCAATGGCTGCCCACGAAATTCAAATACCTTGGAGTTACACGGATGAATTCTAAGCACAGACAATAGAACACTCCTGGTCAGCTTTGCCCACCGGTCCCGAAAGCTCGATGGTTATTTCTCTAAGCCGGGAACGGTTACGCTCAGCGGCCACGGTACCTAAGTAGGAACGCAGAATGAATCAGTAGCAGGCACACTCCGATGTGCCGTCGAACCAGCGGACCAGCCACGGCACGGCGGCTGTGTCCACCGGGGCGGATCTTCGACCTGCGGCTGGAGGGGGCCACGGAGCGCCGCTGGCGATCCAATGATTCATTCTGCGTTCCCACTTAGGGTGCCGCCGCGCCATTTATCGCCGAACCAACCACCTCGCGTCTGATCATGGTAACTCCGATCCTTCAGCAGTGCATCACGAAATCCACTGTCGCCGCGGCGATAGGCTCCGTCGAATCATAACGTACGTGGTCGAAGGCGTTGAATTCGCTGGAATAGCCGTAGACGACCGACGTGGGACAAACCTTGGCCTGGAGCTCCACACCAACGGATTGAGGCTCCATCGTCAAGCATGGATTCTGGCCGAAGCGGCAGCGCAGGCCTTTTTCCAACGTCACGCCGATATCCCGTCGCCCGTGAAAAAGCCAGGAGAGACGATGGGGACGATCAAGGACCACACGATCACGGCAAATGATACGGCCATCCGCGAGTAGCAGCAACTCACGGGTATATAGCGCCATGCCCAATTCGTCGGGATAGGCAGGCTTCAAATCCATGCGTATCGCCCCCTCGTTCGTTTGCGGGTCCCAGCGCACGCTCTGGATCTCTTCACCCCGGTAGCGCCACGACGGGATAGACATGGGATAGCCGACATCGCCGAATTGGCCCCGATCATCCACCAGCAGGCAACTGCGCACCTTCGTGTGCAAACGGTAGACCGAATCCGGGGTGGCCAGCAACGGGGTGGTTCCGCGAAACACGACGAAATGCCCCGCGCCCACGGTCGTGGTCATGCGGTCGCATGGCCCCGGCGCATGCCGCCAAGCGTGATACCCGCACCACGGCCCACACCGCAGAGCCAGCGTCACGTCTCCCGCGGGGTTGTAGTGGTGGACCACGCCTGAATCTTCATACCAATTAAGTTTAGCTTGCCTATGTTGTGGTGGAACCGGTGGAACCGAGGGATGATCTCCCAATAAAGCCCATAAGGTATCTTCCTGGGAGAGCCAATGGAACCGCCACCTTGTCGGCAGGTCCAGCGCCCGCACCCGTCCGGCCAAATACGCCGCCCGCCCATCATTGTATTTGACGGCGATCTGTTTGAAAAATGTTTGACCATACAAGGGCATGACGCCGCCTTGTTGATCGCACGCCAGGAGCAACAGCGGCGCCTTATCGCGCAGCACGCCGTAAACAAAATCGACGATCGACCGCATTGGCGCCCGGTCGTAAATATCTTGCTTGGCCAGGGCCAACATGACCTGGCGGTAGTGCATCAGTTGAGGCAGATACAGGTTTAGCGAATGGTACGAACTGGGCGGAATGGCCCCATCGCGCGGCATGGCCCGCAGGCACCTTTCGACCCATGCCATCGCATACGATGCCCAGAGCCGCGTCTCAGGGATTATTCCCAGTAAGTGCAGCACCGCGTCGGCGTAGGCGGGCAATGATACGCGCCCATGGTCCTGCATAATAGAACCGCCCCAGTAATCCCGGTTCAGCAGCGCCAAGTCAAAGAAGACGCTGGCCTGGTAACGAAGTTTCGCTACCAGGCGCTGCCGGCGGTCCGCTTGTATTTCTTCATCGGTGAGCATGTGATAGGCCCATGCCAAAGAGCGCAGTGGCAGAGCGGCATTTATGTCCCCATTATGACTGTAACCCTCGGGGTTGGGATTACTCCAGGCGGACAACACCACCGTCTTGTCGATTACCGCCAGGGCTTTCTCCAGCGCGCCATCCCTGCCGTTGAGTTTGTGTGCGGCAATCAGCATCGGCAGGTGCATCGCCTGAAGTTCGGTGTCAGCCACGCCAAGCACCCAATCGAAGGTGTCATCCAACGGCTGCCGGCAGGCGGCATGGGCGCCCCGCAGCTTTAGCCGCTGCTGGTCCCAGTAGGCCGGATCACGCCACGCGGCGACAGGGACATGGCCTGGGGCGTCCAGCAACCCGGCAGGCGGTTCGGCCAGGGAATCGACAGGATCAGGCTCCAAGCAAGCCGAGACCCAGCGGATCGCCATCGACTGGTAGGGCGACAATTGCAGTTGGTGTTCGCCCGCGTGGTCCAAATAAAAAGCCATGCGGCCGCGGAAGCGGCGGCGTTCCAAATCCTCGAGCGATACCCGTTGAAAGAACCATAAACCAATCCTGCGGCCATCCACTGAGACCCAGTATGCCGGCACCAGCGGTTTAGACGTACCCAACGCAAAGTCCCACGGGCCGGTGCGCTGCTGCGTGTTGTGGTATTCATTCAGTTCGACGTAAAGCTTTTCCCAATCGAACTGCGAGGCGTCCACAATCCCGGAAAACTGATAGAGTCCCGGTGGCGCTGCGAAGCGCAGGATCAACTCGTGGCCCGTCGTTAAGGCCAAGGGCATGGATTTTAGGCCCTCTATCGTACAGACGACTTCCGCAGGCTCTTCGATAGGGGTGGTGGTCATAGCCTGTCCGCTCCTTATTCTGTCGACAATCACTGGCGCCGACCACGCCGGGCCTGTAGACATCCCTGTCGCCATAGCCACTGGATTTCCCTCCCGCTCAGCGGATGATTGAACACCAGCAGCTCATCCAATAAGCACGGTTCGAGCGGGGACAAGCCGCCGTGCAACACTAAGCATCCCGGCGGGCCGTGGGCCTGCGGAAAGCCGGTGGGGGCGAGGCTGGTTTGTCCGGGGAGTCGCCCGTCAAGAGACAGCGCCAGTGCTTCCGACCGCCAGTTGACCACCAACAGGTGCCATTGGCCTGTCCTCCAGCGCAGCGAGTTGCCGGCGATGATACTGACGACTTTGCCGCCGACACCGGCGTAGGCGTAAACCGCCTCGTGATTTTGGAACACCCCCATGCGCGCCAGCCCCAATACCCGACCGCGATCATTAACCTCTACGAAAAAAAGATAAGGCGTTTTGTTTTGGTTGCGCCGCCAGTGGTAGGCGCTGATCCAAACCGCCAGGGCGCCGGGTTTGGACAAATCGATATTGTGTGCCGCCTTGTAGCTGATGCCGGGCCAGCGCAGAAGCGGGCCAAGCAGCAGGGCCCGGCCATAAAGGCCGGGTTCCAGAACGGTCAGGCCGCTGATGTTGGCCGGCCGGCCATCGCCGCCGGACATATCGGCGATCAAAGGCAGATGATCGAAACTTACATAAAGCGTGATCGCGTTATCGAACTTCGCCAGCGCAGGGTTGCTGGGGTCTGGCCTGCTGGCGGAGCGAACCGGGGCGGGAGCGGCCCCGGCAATAGTCCGACCGGATGTGGCAAGGCACGCCCCGGCCGTCGCCAGAATGAGCAGCCCGCCACACCAGCGGGCCAAGGTAAATGCCGACGCCAAGGATTCCGAGGTGCCGAGCCTTCGTCTCCGGTGAAAAAAGTTGGCCACGATAGTCCTCACTTCACCAGCAACACCCTAAAATCATGCTTTTTTAGACGACACGCGATCGTCCCACCGGCGGTAACCGTCACCGTGTTTTTGTTTTCCATGTCCGTGGCGGTCAGCCGACGCGGCAGATGCAAAACAGCCCGATCGGGCTTCAGGTGGATGTCACCGCCATGGCCCCAATCGCATACCACGATCAGGGCCTGGCCGGGTTTGCTCAATATGATCGATGAGGTCTTATCACCTGTGACCTTCATCGGATAGCCGGGGCGCCAATAGTTCCACACTTTCACTGCCGGCGTGCCATAGCCGAAGTTCACCAGGCGCTGGTAGTTATTCCAATAGGCCGGATAGCCGTCCCATATCCTCAATTCGTAAGTCAGCAGGACGCCGGCTTCCGTCCGTTGCACCCAGGCCATTTTTTTCGGATTGGATGTGCCGCTGTTCTCCGACAGCACCACCGGCACATTACCAAATTGCCTTCCGATGCTTTCGGTGAGGATAAAAGACCGACTGAAACGGTCCTGGTAATCGGCGTCGCCATTGTGCATCTCCCAGTCCAGATCCTGGCGGGCAAAGGCCAGGATGGGGGCGATGGCCGTGTTGGTCATGTGCACCATATTGGTGTTGGGCTTACCGAGTTCTTGATCCAGCACAGCGGTGCGGCGGATAAGGGCGCGCATGTCCCACAATCCCGCCGACGGCTGGACGAAGCCATCGGGCAGTCGATAGGCATCGGTGCAGACGGTATTGAAGTCCGATTGTAGAAAGATATCATCCCAATAGATCCCGTCATCAAAAGTGGTGAGCATCTTCCGATAATACCACATGGCGTAGTCGCGGAAGCTTTTCACCGGGTCTAAATCGTAGGCCACCGCGCCGCCGTAAGGCCACTGATGGGTCGGGAAGGCGTTGCGATCCCACTCGTTCAGAAAGGTCCGCCCCTCCGGCGTGTCGAAACGAACACCGCGCGAATTGGTATAGATCAACACGCCCTCGGGGCGGTTCGCCAACTCGCGGAACGCGTACTCCACGGATGCGCGGTACTGCAGGCGAAAATACGCCTGGCTCTGATACTTAGGATATTTATAGCCGGCCAACCACTTCTTGATAAACGCGGAGTCGATCTTTCCGGTGCGCCGCGCCGCGGCGAGTTGCCGGTAAATATTGAAATCCTGGCCGCGTGGGTAAATGTCGGAATAGGGCGTGAGCGCTCCCCAATAATAACAGGCTCCGAGAAAACATTGGTTGTAACCGTTCGGCTCGGCCCGACCGAATGTCCAGAGCCGCCAGTTTTTCGGCATCGGCTTGATCGGCGTGGCCTGAAAACCCAGCACAATCCGATGCAGCGCCTTAAGCCGGGTCGGCTTGGCCACCAGGTTTAAGCGCAATTCCAGCGTGCCATCGGCCTTCCGCACCAATTCCTGGCAGGGCGTTTTAGCCTGATAATCCACCCAGCCGCGGTCGTTGTCCCCAAACACCGC
This sequence comes from Planctomycetota bacterium, assembly GCA_021785435.1. Classification (GTDB taxonomy): domain Bacteria; phylum Planctomycetota; class Phycisphaerae; order WQYP01; family WQYP01; genus JAKCCC01. The sequence continues at coordinate 7,115 of JAJYFE010000043.1, read as the reverse complement.
CACGCCTCGCAAGGGCCCGCCGAGCCATATATACGGCACGTACGAACCGATAATGCTGTTGCGCGGCGCCTGGCTGCCATTCCATACTTGCCCCATCCCGACCGGTGTCTTACCGGCATAGTTGAAACGCAGACCGTCGGTGCACGCGGTCATCAACGGCATGTCCTTGTTGACCAGCGGTATCACCAACGCCACCGAGTCGAGTTTTTCCGTCGTCGGCGCCAGGGTCAGCGTGGTTTTCATCAGACCGTCGTAATCCCACACGCTGTGGGTCGAGCCCTTCAGCGGCCCGGCGGACCAGTGGGCCAGGGCCACCACCTGCGTCGGCCGGATTGAGGTGAATTGTATCCTTCCCTTTCCCGCGAATCGCTTGCCGCCGGCGCGAACCACGATTTTCATAGCGCCGGCCAATAAGTTCTTTCCCTTGGCTTGCACCTGGCTCCATAGCCCCAAGCCGTTCATCGTATAGTGGCGCAGCACGGTGCTCACCACATCGTCATGCACCTGGATCGGCGTAAACGGAGGAACCACCAGGTCCGACTCGCCTAATTGGTTATGTTCCCACGGAAAATGGTAACGCACGAACGGCAACAGTTGCGGCTTGGTATGCAGCCCTTCCAAGTTCACCGCCAGATCATACTTGCCATCCAGCCGCGGCAACTTCCACTGGTCGATCCGCGTCACATACCGGTGCGGCGGCATGGTGGTGGCGGCGACGATCTGGCCGGTCTGGCGGTCGCGCACCTGGAGATTTACCGCGCGCAGCTTGGAGCGATCCGCCAAGCCGCTTAGGCTCACCCGGACCCGCATGACGTGGTAAGAGGGATAATATGCAAACTGGGTGTCGATGCGCCTGGCGGCGTGTCTATTCAGCGCCCACAATTGGCGGGGGCGGTTGATCTTCCACTGAAAACCGCGCTGGTAGAAGATCGTCTTGCCATCAGCGGAACCAACCTCGATATGGGTATAGATGGGCTCGTCCGACATCGCCGCCGGGCGCAGCGAGATCATTTTCACCTCATGGGGCGCCAGGGCCAGCGTCTGCGTTTGCGTCGTCGGTCGGCTGTTTTGCGGCACAACCACGACCGAAGCACGGATCTTCAGCGGCGTGGCGAGCGGATTACGAACGGATATTTTGATGTGCGCCGGGCGGTCAGGCTTGTCCTGTAACTGCAGCGTTTGCACCACCGGCGCCCGTGGGTTCCAAGTAACCAGTGGCATGGTGGCGGGGTTCGTAAAATCGCCACCCAGCGGCGACCATTGGGAATAATACCACTGGTCCTGGTCCGCCGGGATCTGTTTCCAATCACGGCAGACCTGTATGCCCACCGTGCGGCCGACGATATTATGGATCCCGAAATCGCGCCAGGGGACCGCTATTTCCAGACTCCAACGGTTGCCGGCCACCTTACTGGTAATACGCCAGTGGCCGTGCCATGCGGGGGCGCCTCCTCCGCGTGACTGGTAAGCCTGCTGCCAGATCGCTCCCTTCGCGTTGATGATCGCCTGGTAGATCTCGCCGTTCGCGGCGCGGGGCGAGGGATCGACGAATATTTCCACCGCATCGTCAAGTGAAGTCGCAGCGTTCGTGCCGGTCGGCATGGGATTAGCCCGCGCCAGCAGCTTGCCACCCGGCGGGGTTCCGCTGACCACCGCGACAAACAGATCTCGTCGGCTGCCGCCAACCCAGAACTTCGCCGTGTGTGGCGCGAGGGTGGGAGGAGGGGTATTGGCGCAAAAACCGACCATTTCGTCCGCGCCCGCCCATTGGCCGCGCCGCACCGCGCCGGTCATAGACGGCGCCGCCATGAAAGGCAGTCGCACCTGAGGCACGGCATATTGCGGCGCCATCGCGGCCCAACCTCCCGCTGGGAAAATCGCTCCGCTTGCCATCACCGGCAAAGCGACACAAAGAATCCGCCAACGATTCAACATTTGATTTTCCCTTTCTTACCTGTCCTGCAAATGGAGGGCCGGGGCATGACTGGAAGCCCCGCCGCCGGCAAGTCCGCCGAAGGTCGCCGTGGGCGACTAAACTACTCCGCCTCCGTGCGGACCGGGGGCTATGTACACGGCGCGGCGAAGCCGCAACCAAAATATATAGCCCCCGCGTCGCAGAGTCGCCCCTGGAGACCTTGCCGGGGGTGGATTCTCCGCCGGAAACCGGGGATTCCTCGCGGGCCAAAATCTTCGCGTCGCGCGAAGAAACATGGAGATTGTGGCACAAAGTTGACACCATTTTCATGCTCCGTAGGTGCGTCGCAGCGGCATGAGGGACTGGGGTCAAACCTTCGCGCTGGAAATACCCGCCCGCCCCGCGCACGACAACGCCAATCGGAAATCCAAAATCAAAAATCTCCAGGACGTTACCAAGCCCAGACCGCGCCAGAGCCACCCGTGGCGTTGGCCGCCTGGGCGGGATTGACGGTCCGTACCGGTGTCATACAAATATCGAACGGTGCGGCCAACGTAAGGATTTCCGGCGCCGGACGGCTGACCACGCCATTCGCGTTGCCTAGGCCCGGGCCGGAAAGCCCAACCTGCTCGGTATCCGTGGTGCCGTTGACCACGCCCGTGGCGGTGGTATAGGTGAAAATATTGTCACCGTTCTCGCCCACGTAAGGCGAGGTTTCCCACGTCACGTGGGCGTCGCCAAAGCCGACGTTCTGGCCGTCGCCGGCATGATTGCCGGAATTATAGATGTACGGGCCGTAGGTGTTGGCCGTCGGCAACGTGGTGGTAATGCGCTGATACGTGCCCATGCCCGGGCCGTCGCCAACCGAAGAGCCGTCAGAACTGCCGCCATCCGCCGGCGCCATGTCGCCGATCAGGGGAACCTGTGTACTGGCGCCGGTTGTCGTCCACCACTGGCCGGGTCGGGAGGGATATACCAGGCCCACGAGCGCCCACCACTGCCAGGGAAAGGCCTGGGAATAACTCAAGCCGCCGCCCTGCTCGCCGACGGGGGAGAGGCTGCCGCTCCAGTACGCGTTGAAATTGTCCATGGCAGAGACGGTTCCCGACACCGGAAGGAACTCCGGCGCCGGGCCTTGGGCCAAGGGGTCGGAGGGGCAAATAAAACTGGCCGGCGTGGCGTATCCCTGCAGCACCAGGACCCACATGTCGGCGGCCGGGCAACGGCTCCCCGCGTTCTGCGGGTAATAGGCCTGCACCGCCTCCTGCGCGGTGTATCGGTTGGGCAGAGTTTCAAACCACCCCGCCGGCGAATTCTGGTAATAGTTACTGGCGCCGCCAAAATTCACCGTGGGGAACGTGCCCCCGTTGCTCTGGCCGTACGTGATCATCGCCTGGATGACCCCGCGGATGTTGGCCATGCACACCGCCCGGTTGGCCAGTTCCCGGGCCTTGGCTAACGCAGGTAGTAATATAGATACGAGAATAGCTATTATCGATATCACCACCAGCAGCTCGATGAGCGTGAACGCGGTTTTCCGTCTTCGGTGTTCGGTTTTCAGCAAATCGGAACTGATCTCGCTGTAATTCACGCATTTCGGCGGGCCAAATTCCTCGCGCACGACTTGCTCGGCGGCCAGGGCCACGAGGGCGGCGCCGCAAAGGGACGGCATCCCGATAGCTTCCGGGCTGCTGGCTACGGAACCGATGGGGGAGGTGCTCATGGAGGTACTCATGGTGGACTCCTTTAAAGGCGGGTCGCCGTAGCGACCGTTCCGCCCGCGGATGCCCGGCCCCGGATCGACACAACCCGGTAAAAGCCCGACGTCCGCTGGGGCGATCATTACCTGATTATGAGGGTGGAATCAGTCCGAGTCAAGAGGAAAACGGAAAAATATATATCGATATTGCGACACAGCGATTTCGCATTACACAAGGCAAACTACGATTATTAGCACAATTACGCTACCACTTGATCAATAAAATACGACACTCGTCCGCGCGGCTATACCGCCTCGCCCCCCACCGGCGCGGTACCGGACGCGGCGCCGGGGCCGCCCGCGCGGTAGGCGCCGGGGGTCAACTTTATTGCCCGCCGAAAGGCCACCGCCGAGCCTAAGCTCATATTCGTTGATATATTCATTTACGAATACAAAATGTTTCCTCCTCGGCTCCGGCATAGATTTATCGCCGGCGCTTGAGGGCGCCGGAACTTCGCCAACGGCACCTTGGAATGTAGGTGACAACCGGGCAGTTGCGGACTTGCCGCGGCGGGTCATCGCTGTTTCCTTTCTTGGCGGAGGCCCGGCCGTGTACGGACCATCGCGGGCCGACTTGTGATGAGGTTCGTCCTTGGAATTTAGTTTAGCGCCAACGTAGCCCGGGCCGTATGGCCCGAGGCCAATTCCGTCGCTTCGAGCGTCCAACGCCCGGCCGGGTCATTAACGGCCGGCGTCCAGGCCCAGGCGGCCTGGCCGTTTTGTGTCGCCCGCACGCCGGAAACCGGCGAAACATTTCCCCGCGGGTCTTTCAGCGTGAACGCCACGCTGATAACCCCCGGCACGGGCTTGCTGGTTCCGCGTACCGTCGCCCGCGCCTCGCACGGCTGGCCGCGCTTGGGCCCGGCTGGAGCTTCGAGTGTGACACCGGTGATCTCCTCCGGCAGAAAGGCCACGAGAATGCCCCCGAAGCGTTCCATGGATAGCGTCAGGTTGTAACGGCCATCGGGCGTCTTGGACACCGGAATCTTCCGGCCGCCTACCAAGTCGTAGGGTACGCCGGGAAGCGTATCCAGAACGATCCTGGATACATACGGCCCGCTCGCCATCTGGGCCGTTTCCCAATCCAACAGCTTCTGTTTCTTGGCGGGCGTATTCGCCCCTGGGACGCCGGCGCCCATACATCCGTGGCAAAATAGGTATTCCTTGCCATCCAGAGCGTTGACAAACCAGACATACGGAACCCCGTCCGCCTGGAACCGCGTGGCCACCACGCGGACGTCCTCCGACGCAAACTGGGCTGTGACGTGGGCCGAGAGGGCCTTCTTGACGGCCTCCACGCGGGCGGGGACGCCGTAATTGGCCAGAGCAGGATGGTCGGGAACATCCAACCTGCTCCAGGTGGTCCTCTGGCCTACGCCGATATCCACCGCCAGCCGCCTGGCCCCGGGAATATCAAACGGAATACTGGTATCCAGCAGCACCAATCCGCCCTGGGCGGCGTGTGCCGCCAGCGCCGCATATACTTTTCGCGGAAGGTACTGGACGTTGTAAAGCAGAACCGCCTTATAGCGCCCGGCCCGCCCGTTGAGAATTTCATGCTCCGACACCATTTCCACGTCGAAGTGGCCCTGCAGCAAATTCAGATAACCGTAGACGCGAACCAGGGTGCTGGTGGGGTGGAAACAATCGGTGGTGAAAGAGTCCAGCAGTCCGATATCCCGCTTCGCCGCAACCAGGCGGGTTTGGATCGGGCCGATCCGCCGCACCACCTCGCTTAGGCGGCGCATTTCCGGCCAGGTGCTGGAGTTCCTTTGGCTGTACGCAAAGTACGCCAACCCCTTGACCCCGCCGGCCAGGTAATGAAAGAAGTTGTTCCGGGTATAACCGGCGGTCATGAGGCAGTCCGCCAAATTCCATTCCGGCAGTTCCCGGTTGTCCATATGGCCGATTTCCATCCAGAACGTGGTGGTTGCCGGCGGCTGCCAGTAGGTGTTGTAGTAATAACTGCATACCAGGTTGAAGCCGTGCTTGCCGAAATCGTAGGTTGGATATTCTCCGGCGTTCCACATCACAACCAGCGGAATCTGCATGGCGCCGGGGATCGGCCCGATGCGAAGGTCCGGGCGGACCCGCAGCGCCGCATCGGTCTGGGCCTGGTTGAAGGCTCCGCAAATGTCCGCAAGCGTGTAGGCGCACCAGCTCAGCCAGGGATTATCCTCCGGGACCGCGCCGCAGGTTTTAGGCAGTTCCTTCTTCCGTGGCGCCGCCAAACCCGTTTTGGCCTTGAAATCAGCCAGAACGTGCGGGGCGTAATCGAAACCGTAGTAACACGAGTAGTCATCATCGGTCAGCACATAGGGCCGCAGCCCAGGGTGCTCCGCAACCTGCCTGATGGTGGCGGCGAACGGTTCTAACGCGGTGGCGTAAATCGCCGGATCGCTGATGCCCAGCGCGGGGCGTCCGCCGCTGTAGGCGTTGGCCATCGGCTTTCCATCCGCTCCGAAGCGATAAAACTGCGGATCTTTTTGCAGGGTCAGGCTCCGGCCATGGGAAAGGTCCGGCATGGCGCGCAGGCTGAAGCCCATGCCGTATCTGGTGGCGGCATCCACGCCGGCGAGCATTTGGCGCGGCGAATCGCCAAACAGATAAAGTTCCATGCCCGCCTGGCTGATGTCGCGGCACTCCAGATCGCCGCGCACGGGATTATTACCGAAGCCCCACCACATGTCCCAGTTAAAATCTTTCGGCGGGATGTGGCGGATACCCAGCGGTTGGCTGATCGTGTGCAGTGCTTTCCCCGCGCGCATGGCCGTGGCTTGGACTTCATAGGCGCCGTAAGCGTAGGGTGAGGTATCCAGGCTGAAGACGGCACCATGGCCCGCCTCGCCGTTCGGTGTGCAGGGTTTTTCTTCATGCCACAACGTAGCGTTTTTTTGCTTTAGTTCCAGCCGCATGCTGGTGGCCCCCACGACAGCCTTGGCCACCGCCGTCACCTCGAGTTTTTCCCCGCGGACATATTCGTGCCGACCGGTCATGCCACCACCGGTGAGCGTTATCCGGATTGCCGATGGGGCGGCGGAGCGGGCTGGCGGCGGCAGGGGCGGTATCAGCAGCGGCTGGCCGACATAATTCGCCGCTCGCCAAGCGTCGCGCAGACACGCATCATTGTTGCCGTCGAATTGCTGCCGGACGATGAAGCCGCTCCATGGCAGATCCGGGCGGACGTTTTTAAACCAATCCGCAGTCCCTTTCTTGCCGTTCGCGGCGGTGTAGAAGTCGAACGGTAGAGTCACATCCTCCGCCGGGTAGCCGACGATCGCGCTGCCGACCGTCTCAAACCCCCAGCCCTTGGCTGCGGGATTCGGCGTCACCGGCAAGCTGCCATTTCCCCAGTAAGGTGAAGACCAGCCCGGCGTGGCGCAACCGATCAGCCCCAGCCCGCGCTGGCTGTAATCGAGATTAAATGGTGGCGGCTGCGCG
>JAJYFE010000042.1 GCA_021785435.1 Planctomycetota bacterium | reverse complement strand
CGGCGATAATATTTTCACGTACACCACCGCCACCGGCGTGGTTAATGGCACGACAGACGCCGACCAGGTCGGTTTGTCGAATGACCTTTGGCAGCCCGTCCATATTACCACCTTGGCGCCACCCTTTGACACCTGTATGGTGCCGGCGCGGACGGTGGATCCTGTCGCCGCGTCCAATAATTGGTGGGCCTACTAAAGGAAAGGGCAAGGGGTCGGGCGATGAAATCGCGGTATTGGGGGATTGGATGGCGGTGTTTTTAAAGAAACTTCCCGGCGTGCGGGATAGTTGTTAAGCTCAGGCTTTTTTTACAGGAGTTTAGTCATGGGTATGCGCCAGAATTTTGATCCACTGAAAGCTGAAAACCGGGGTCCGAAAACCGGAGATGTCGCTGGCTCTGTCCTGAACGTGGTGGGCTTGGGCGTTCCCGGAGACTCCATCCCCAGCGAGGTCGCCAAAAAGACGACACCACGATCCGCCGGGGCGCGCCGGGGCGACTCAATTGCTCCGCCTCCGTTCGGAATGGGCGCCACACACGTAGCGCTGTCGCCATTTTCATCTTTGGCAGGCGCCCGCGGGACAGGGGCGACTGTTGCAAACGGGCCCGTCATGTTCCGTTCACTGAAAACCGGGAACCTGAGGCTGAAAACTGCTTTTACGCTCATCGAACTGCTGGTAGTGATCTCGATAATCGCCATCCTTATTAGCATTTTGTTACCCGCCTTGGCTAAAGCGCGGGAACTGGCTAATCGGGCGGTCTGTATGGCGAATGTCAGGGGGATCATCGAGTCCATGGTGACGTATGCTCAAAGTAACAACAGCAGGTTCCCGGAGGCCTACGCCAATGAATGGACGAGGAACGTCGCGCGAATCGTCAACATGCCGACGAACCCGGACTGCTACTCACCGAGCACTCTGTTCCGCGTGGGCCAGACGGCCCAGAATGTGGTGCAGGAGTGGTACGAAACAGGCAACCCCTACCACCGCACCGCCGTGGCCCAACCTTTGGCCGGTCCGTGGATAATGGTGCTGGAAGGTTTTACCACGCCGGCCAGTTTCATCTGTCCATCCGACGCTATCGGCGGAGAACCATCTTTGGAATATGACGTAAGCGGAAATGTCCAAACCGCCGTGGGCGATTTTGGTGACGTGGTTGGTAACGAGGCCAGCGACGGGTTCATGGAGAATTACGGCAAAGGCATAAGTTACTCTTTCGCCTGCCCCTGGGGCTGGATTTCTTCTAATAACCTGGCCGGTCCAAACCAAACAGCCGAAGTCATGGATTGGTGGACCACCACCTACGCCAACAGCCAGGTGCCGCTGGTCAGCGATATGGCGCCGTTTGATGGCGGCACGGCCGGTGATCCGGCATCGGTTGGCGACGGCCCAGGGATGGGCGTGTATCAGCGCATCACCACCACCTTGCCCACCGCCAACACCTACGGGCCGTACATTTACAACTCCGGCAACCATGCCGGCGATGGCCAGAATGTGGGCTTCGGTGATGACCACGTAACTTGGGAAACTTCGCCTTATGTCGGTGAAAACGGCGATAATATTTTCACCTACACCACCGCCACCGGCATGGTCAATGGAACGACGGATACCAATCAGGAAGGCTTATCAAAGGATTATGGCGGGTACAGCCAGGTGGTCAGGATCATAAACCAGATGCCCCCGTACGATACGTGCATGGTGCCGGCGCGAGTGGTAAATCCATCCACCGCCGCCGCCAGCGGCGCCAATGCGTGGAACTGAAACTACATTGCGTGTCGGCAGTGGTGTGGGCAGATTTTGTGGGCGGGGGCGCCCAAGACCCGTCGCTGCAGTTTAGTCGCCCGCGGTGAACTCCGGGCTAGGAACGATGGACGTGGATGCTTCATAGCCCCAAGCGTGAGCGCGGGGGCAGGTGTGGCCCGTGAATGGTTACGACGCGATACTACGACCACGTCGCCAGTGCGGTTATTCTAGGATTGGAAAATTGGTGGAGTTGATGAATGCCTGCGCTTGGTTGGGTGCGTGCGGTTAGGTGTTGGACCATGCTGGCTGTGGTGCTGGCCGGGCCAGGCGCGGCGCAAGCGGCGCCACCGCGCCAGGCAGGTTCCGGGAATTCCTCCGCGGCTGCGGTGCGATTTGCATCCTTGGGCCAGGTGGTTCTACACCAAACGCTCCGGGCCTACCGCATACCTGGACGGCCCTGGCTATCCGGCCTGCTCCGACACCCCTGCCGGAGGCCGCAGGCCAGGCGGCATCCGGCATTTGTCTGGGCCCAGGGGATAACACTGATTATGCTGGCCGATGGCGCCCGCGACCGCCATGCGGATGCCTCTTTACTGAAGTCGTTCAGCGGCCAGTTGGCGAGTTATTGGCGCGTCGCCCACGGCGTGGGGGGATACGATGTGCTGCCGGGCAACCCCCCGCTGGATCGTTATTATGATGACAACGAATGGGTAGCGTGGGGATTCCTGAACGCCTATCGTGCCACGCATAATCCCATCTATTTGCGGCAGGCGGTGCGCACCTTTCGCTTCATACTGAGCGGAGAAAACGGGCAGTTGGGCGGCGGCATTTTCTGGCATGAACAGGCCCGGAAATCGAAGAATGCCTGTTCCAACGGCCCGGCGATTATTGATGCCTTGAAATTATATAAGGCCACCGGTCGGCCCGCCTATCTGACCGAAGCCCGCCGCCTTTATGCCTGGGTAAACGGGCATCTGCTGGATCGGCATGACCATCTGTACTTTGATCACATTAACGTGCATGGAAAGATCGGTCGCACCAAATGGTCCTACAATACCGCCGCGATGATCATCGCCAATTGCCTGCTTTATCGGGTCAGCCATCGGGGCGTGTATTTAAGCCGGGCGCGAACGCTGGCGGCGGCGGCCCGGCAACGCTGGGTCACGGCCCATGGCGCGATCCATAATCCCGGTCCCTTTGACTGGGTGCTGATCAATGCTTTCATCAATATCTACCGCTGCGATCACCATAAGAAATGGCTGACCCTGGCCACGCGGTCGATGGATTATGTTGACCACCACTGCGCCAACGTCTGCGGCTGGTACGGTGGCGGATGGGTCCGTCCGCCGCGGCCGGGGCAACCCGTGCAACTGCTTTGGCAGGCCAGCGTCGGCGAGGCGTATTTCAGTTTGGCGTACGCCCTGCGCTGACGGGATGGGAAGTGGTACTACGATTGGTTTTCATAGCCGGGAGGCCGCCGCGGGCGACCTCCGGGCTATGGGGGGGCGATGCCCTCATCGGCCATGTGAGCAGCCGACGAGGGCGTCGGCACTACGAGCGCTCGGGGACCCGTTGCTGCAGTTTAGTCGCCTGCGGCGACCTCCGGGCTACGATAATCACTTGCCCCGTCCATACCCCGCTGCGCGAAACCGGCGCACTGGAAACGGCACTGGCTCGCCAAATCTGTCATGCACCCGTCTCCGCCGAGAGACTGTTAGGAGGCTTGACCAAGCCCGCCCTCTCACTGGTCGCCGAAGAGGGCGACTCGACAAAGCTCGCCAGTCTGCGAGTCGCCCCCTGGCGACCTGCCCGCCCGCTGGCGGGGCGAGCGGGGTGGGATTAGTGATGAAGCGTACCCAGCGGCGATCTGTATCACGGGTAGGTGGGGGGAGTATAATCACACCAGCGCCGATGCCAGCGCGAGGAGGACTCGGCAGCGGGGCCGAACATGGCAATCGGCGTACGCCAAGGGGCCCAAAAAAAGGATGAATTCCGATGCGATGGTTCGTCTACGCTGGTTGTTTTAAAACCAAATGGTCAGGGGCTTTCCTATTCGGTCTGTTGCTGTTGCTGTCCAGGCTGGCTTTATCAGCGCCGGCTCGCGCGGCGGGGCGTTTCGATCCCGTAGGCCTGGTGAACCCCTTCATTGGCACCACCCGGGGAGGTGACACCTTTCCCGGCGCCACCTTGCCGTTTGGAATGGTGCAGCTTAGCCCCGACATGCCGTTACGGGAGTTGCCCAACGGCGGCTCGGAAGCGTACGACTATAGTGGCGATTTTATCAGCGGCTGGAGCATGACCCATTTAAGCGGTACGGGCTGCTGGAACTATGGCGATGTTTTTTTCACCGCCACCACCGGCCCCGTTCACACCCATGCGGCGCAGTATGGGTTTCTCTTCAGCCACCGGCAGGAACAGGCATCGCCGGGCTACTACCGGGTGTTTATGAAAACCTGGGGGATTAACGCCCAGTTAACCGCGACCTTGCGCTGCGGTATGGCGAAATTCACGTTCCCTTCCGGCCGGCCGGCAAACATCTTGGTTCCCATCAGCCATGTGATGACCCGCCTAAGCCATCCGTGCTACCTCCATTTCCTGAACAACCACACACTTGCCGGCTATGTCACCAGCAACATTTTTTGTGCTTCACGCAGCGCCCGTGTTTATTTTGTCCTGCAATCGAATCAGCCCTGGAAAAGTTTCGGCATGTGGAAAGCGGGCCAGCGGTTCCCGCACCGGCGAACCATTCACCAAAAGCATCAGAACCATAAGATCGGCGCTTATATCACCTACCCCGCCCCAACCCATGCCAGGGTCGTGAAGCTGCGGATCGGCATTTCCTATGTGGGCATTAAAGGCGCCGCGGAAAATCTGAAAGCCGAGGTGCCTGGCTGGAGCTTTTCCGACCTTCGCCAGGCCGCCCGGCGTCGTTGGAACCGCGCTCTGAGTGTCGTAAGAATTCGAGGCGGGACGCGGAGGAGGCGCGTTGTTTTCTATACCGCCCTTTATCATACCCTGCTGGATCCGACGGTCTTCGACGACGCCAATGGGCTTTACCGCGGCTACGACAACAAAATCCACCGTGTGCCAGCGGGGCATAGGCATATTTATGCGAACTTTTCGGGGTGGGACATCTACCGCAGCGAGATACCGCTTTTGACACTGCTGAAGCCGAGGCGGGTGCAGGATATGGCCCAGTCCATCGTGGAGATGTACAAGCAAACCGGTTTTATCTATCGTTGGCCGGCCGCCAATGCGCCGGGCGGCTGCATGGTAGGTGATCCATTAACGAGTTGTCTGGTGCGCATCTGGGAGGCGGGCTTGCACGGTTTTGACATGAAAACCGCCTTCCGGGGAATGTGGCACAATGCGTTGGCGCACCACGCCAAGTATTTCCGGGCCGATGCGAATGTGTCCGCCGATGAAGAATATGATATTTCCTTCGCGGCGCTCTCGGGGCTGGCGGCCACCCTACGGCACCCCGCCCGCGCCGCCCTCCTGGCCGAATGGGCCGAGCAGTATCGGGAGATGTTTAATCCCGCCACGGGTTTCATGCAGCCACGTCTGCCCAATGGCGCCTGGCTGCCGGGTTTTAATCCCGCGGCGTACGGAGCACACTTTGTGGAAGGCACGGGCTGGGAATATTTGTGGCTGGCGCCGCAGGATGTGCAGGGGTTGGTGCGTCTGCTCGGGGGGCGTAAGGCTTTTGCGGCCAAGCTGACCGCTTTTTTCAGCGGGCATCATTATGATCCGACGAACGAACCGGATATTGAGGCGCCGTTTCTGTACGACTATGCCGGGCGGCCCTGGCAAACGCAATATATCGTGAATAAGGAGGCGCGGAAAAACTACACCGATACGCCGGGCGGCCTGGCGGGAGGCGGCAATGATGATTGCGGAACCATGTCGGCCTGGTACGTATTATCGCAGTTGGGATTCTACGCCGTGGATCCCGGTACGGCGGATTTTGAGGTCTGCAGCCCGGGCTTTTCACGAAGTACCTTGCATCTGTCAGCACCATATAAGGGCCGGGCTTTTACTATTGCGGCGTTCCGGCACTCCGGCCGCGGCCAGCCCGGGGCAGAATACATTCAGTCCGCGCTGCTGGATGGCAAGACTCTGTCACGCCCGTGGTTTACCGAAAGTGCCATAACCAACGGAGGCGTATGGAAGGTCAGGCTGGGCGCCAAGCCGAACCGGCTGTGGGGAGCGGCGCGGAAAGACGCTCCACCATCGCTGTCGAGCATCACCGGTTTCGGTCCGGTCAAATATCTGGCCAAGGAAGGATACACCTGCAGCCGCCCCACCGGCCCGCTTACGCTGAATGGGAACATGGCGGCCTATGCTCAAAGGGTTCCACGGATCATCAAACAGTCGCTGCTTTTGACCAACTCCCACAACGGAGAAGAAACCTCGGTGTGGCTGAACCGACGCGTTCTGCTCGCGGCGCCATGGCAGGCCTCTTTCGATTATCTTCTGCGGCGCGGCGGAGCGGACGGTTTCTACCTGGTCGTGCAGAACTCCCGCGCGGGCAAGAAGCTCCTGCGTGGTTCCGACGGCAGCGACAAAGGCTTGATCAGCGGTGGGATGGCGCCGCGGCATTCGTTGGGAGTAGGTGTGGAAAATTTTCGCGGATCAGAATTGGAGTTGGCGTATGGGGCGCCTGCCGGCAACACCCAACGGCGGATGCCAGTGAAGTTAGGCGGCACAGCGCCGGTGAATTTCAACCGGCCCGACCACATGATTCATGTCATGGTTTCCTATGACGGCGCCAGGACACTGCGGTTTCAGGCCACCCAGAGCGGGAAAAGATTTACCAAGAATATCTCCCTGCCTATGCCGCTGGCGAAGCTGCTGGCGTCCCGGGAGGGCTACATCGGTCTTACCGGCGGAACGGGCGCCTTAAATGAGACGCAAGTCATCAGCCAGTGGCGCTGGGCGGAAGGCGCATCGACCAGACGGCCAGCAGCGTGGCCAACACCAGCAGAATAGCGCCGGTGGTCTGGTGGATAGTGGTGACCAGAGCCTGCGGGAAATCAGGATGCCGCAGAGGGCCTTGCCCGCCGATAGCGATGACAGCGCCGATTCCGAGAAACACCTGCAGGCTGACCGTCAACAACAGCGCTATCCCCAGCCGTTCCAGCACCGGTTCTCCAGTATAGAGGGCCCAAGCCCGGATTCCGGCGAAAAAAGCCAAAACCAGCACGAAGACGGCCACGGTGACATGTAGCAGCAGGACGTGGCCAACGTGGCGCAGAATGCTACCGAGTGTCAGCTGCAGGACGAGCGTGGCTACAAGGGTCCAGTTAAGCAGCAACCCGAATGCAGCCGAGCCGGATGGCCCACCAGCGGAAAACGTTTCTGGTTTCTGGTTTCTGGTTTCTGGCTTCTGGCTTGTGGTTTGTGGTTCATGGTTTTGGGTTTGTGGTTCGACGGTGCGCCAGCGCCGCGAGCAAAAGGCGGCCAGCACCGCCACTGCGGCGAAACAAAGCTGGCCGAACACACCGTGCACGACCGCCAGTGTGGTGCTGGGAGCCATCGCGGCAGCGGTTTGGGCGCCGGTGAAATAGCCCGTTACGCGCAGGCCGCCCAATAATCCCTGTACACCAATCATGGCCACGGTAAGGGCGGCTAACCATTTCACCTCCCGCCGCTGCTCGCAGCGCCACAGAAAAACAGCCTGGACGAAAACAGCCAAACCGACCAGCGTTCCGAGAAGACGATGGGTATGCTCGAAGAAGACATCGCCGGTCATGTGGGACAGCGGGAAAAGGAACAGGTTATAGCGAAAGGTATCCGGCCAATCGGGCACGGATAAACCGGCATTCATGCCGGTGACCATACCCCCGGCCATCACCAGCACCAGTGTGGCCAGGGTGGTGGTCAGCGTGAGCGCTGCCGGACCATCCAGGTATTGGCGTCGTGCCGGGTTAAAACGCCGGCCGACGGTGGCGCCCAACAGCGCCAATAAGCCGCACAGAGCCATGGAAATCGGCCCCCAAAACAGGGCATAATGGGCAATCCGCTGATCGGTGGTGAGGTGGGAGCCCAGAGAACCGAGAATCAGCAGGTTGAAAGCTCCAGCGATCAGCCCGACCTTGAGGCCGCCCCCCCTCCCCCGCCGGGTTCGCGCCGCCGCGAGGAATCCTCCGGCCACTGGCAGCACCAGCACCAGCGCCAGAATCACGGGTGCGGGAACCGCCGCCCCCGGCATTCGGCAAAGGTAGCCTACAGTCCACATGGCGGTGGTGGTGGCCAGCCCCAGCGCCAGGCAGTCGCCAGCGCTTTGAGGAGATGAAGACGGCTCTGGATTTTTCGCCGTTGCGCCCATAATTCGTCGCCATTTCACGGCGACTGCCAATGACCCCAACTGAGGAAAAATACAAAGATCGCAACGGTGGCAGCACCGCAAAGCTGGACAGCCCAGTCGATCCAGCCGGAGGGGGGCGCCAGGTAGTGAACCGAGACCAAGAGGGTGGCCACACCCGCGCCGGCGGCGAGGAGACTGCTGCAAATATTGGCCAGCGTGCGGCGAATATTCATCGCTACCTCATGGTTCGACGCGCCAGCGGCGCATTTCGTGCGCCTTGCCATTTTATCGGAAGGCGGCAAAACAGCGACGGGGGCGAACTTACCGGAAAACCACGTCGCGGGGAACACGCCAGCAGCGGGTGGAGGATCCGCCCCGGTGGACATAGCCCGAAGTGCCGTGGCTGCTCCGCTCGTTAAACAGCCCAGCGGCGTGGGTTCACCAAGGCGGAGCTTCGACCTGCGACCGATCCATTCCGCGTTCCTGCTTAGTCCCGTGCTTGGGCCAGTTGCAATCGGAGCAGCAACAGCGCGGTGTCCAATTGCGTATCAAAGGATCGTTCCGCCAACCGGCCCCGCCCGGTGGGTCTCGTGGTTGCGGGCCGGGTGGAGGGTGGAGGTGGGGAGGCGGAAGAGGCGCTCCGGTGCGGCGGTAGAATGTCCTTTTGCTCCCAGGTACGCTGTAACAAACCCATCTGCCACGGTGAAAATGGAACCCGCACATTCGGTTCCACGCCCCAGGTGGCCGCGTGCGGCAAGCGTTGAATGCACTCGCCGTCCGGCAGATAGTAATGCGCCATGGTCAACTTGATGAGCGCCTGAGCATTAGCGCCCAGCGGAATCAGATTTTGCACGCTGCCTTTGCCAAAAGTCTGGTGACCGACGATTAACGCGCGATGCAGGTCTTTCATCGAGCCGCTGAAAATTTCCGCAGCGCTGGCGCTGTCCTGGTTTACCAGGACCACCAGCGGAATCGACGGGGGAACCAGCGGGTTGCCATCGGCGGTCCAGACATGGCGTGGCTGGGTGCGGCCCTTCGTGGACAAAATAGTGCCCGCGGGCAAGAACATATTGCACATGCGCAGCGCGGTTTCCAGCAAGCCACCGGGATTATAGCGCAGATCGATAATCAGCCCGCGGACCCGGTGCCGCGCCAGATGCCGCCACGCCGCGGCCAACTCCGCCGCGGTATTCTGTTGGAATTGCGTCACGCGGATATAACCGATCCGGGAAGTTGGAGCGATCATAAACCGCCACTGACCGGTGACCGGATTACGTTTGAACCCATCCACCGATGCGACGCGAATCTGGGCCCGGCGCAGGCGGAACGATAACAATTGAGGATTGTTGCCACGGCGAATGCCCAGATTCACGTACGTTCCCGGGGGGCCCATGATGGCCCGGATCGCCGCGTCCAGGGACATACCCATGATGCTCCGGCCATTGACCGTGACGATCAGATCTCCGGCCTGAATGCCAGCGTAATAGGCGGGGGTGCGGTTCAGCGGACTGATCACCCGGAGCAGCCCATTGTCCTGCCTTATTTCAATGCCCACGCCACCAAAAGTTCCCTCCATCATTTTTTCAAAATTCGGCACATCACTGGGCCAGAACACTTCCGTGAAGGGGTCGAGTTGATCCAGCGCCCCGTCCGTAAACTCCTTTACCAGCACGGGCCTGGGCAGCCGCACCGTGCTGTGATTCGCCCGGCGAATGGCGCGCCACAGGTGAATCATGGCGGTGGAATCGAGAGGGGTTTTGGCTTCGGCCCGCGCCAACTGGCGCTTCAGCACCGCGGAAAACCGCGCATCGGCGGCACGGTTGCGCAGACCTGAAAAGGCCCGGGCCAGCAGCGGGGTAGTGGGGAAAAGCTCAAGCATGTGGATCCCGCCGACCACCAGGCGATTATAGGTAAGCGGAAATACCCACCGGTGTTCCGCCAGTTCCAGCGTCTGCAGCAGCATGTCCTGCTTGATGCCTTGGACCGCGTGTTGCCAGCGGGGAAACACGATGGGCGCCACGCGGGTGGTCGGGGCCGGCTTTTTCACGGCCGGCCGCGTGGCGGGCGGCACAGCCGGCTCCAACATGAGTTTCTCCGCCTGCATCCGCATGTGATAAAACTGCCGCGGCGTGTACTCGGCCAGCAGAACCGATCGATGCAGCAACCGCTGCATCGGTCGGTGATAGCGCCTCGAGATGCGATACATGGCGTTCAGCTGACTGTAGAGTTCCAAGGCTTCGAGCCACCGCTGGCGGCGGACATAGACGGCCGCCTGATGCGCCACCTGCGTGCTAAGTTGTCGGACCCAGGCCAGGCGTTTGAATGCCGGGTGATGCAAGGCAAAGGCGTAGGCGGCGCGCATATGTTCAAAAGCCGGCACAATTTTTCCGGCGTGCAGAAGCGTTTGCGCCTGCGTGCTCTGTTGGGTGAACACGCGGCGGCGCTGCGCGGCCATTTTCAGCATGACGCGCACATAGCGTTTTTTCCAACCCTGCAACCGTGCGAGGCGGGCGGATGAAGTCCGGGGCGCCGCCAGATGCACCAGAGCCGCAACATCCTGGCGGCGGACCAGGGCACTGACGCGCTGGGCGTAGGCCACAGCGGGGGAAGCCGGGGGGACAACGGCGTCCACCGGCGGCAGGGCGAAGGCACGGGCGGTGGAAGCCGGGGCATCCGGCCGGGAGGGGGAGGGAGGCGGCGCGGACATGGCCACAGTCGCCAGCAGCAGGCCGCTGGCCAATGCCTGCAAATATCGACTTTGCCGGAACGACCGGTGGATTCGCCATGAAGATCGAAGCATAGTTCACGCCACCATAAAAAGAGGTAGTTATATCGCGATCGGCTTGCGGCGCACCTTTCATGGGTCCGCGAACACCCACCGGCGCGAATCTCCCCGGTTAACGCCGTTCCGCCGCCGACGATCGCAAGGCGGGTGGAAATCTTTCCACGGCCTAACGGCGCGGTATTGCATCTTAGACGGGGTACCGAAGTTGGGTCAAGCGAGCGGGGTGTGGCGTTGCCGGTCGCGTAGGTATGGCCACATTCTGTGGGCGGGGGCACCCGGGGCGGCGCTGCATTCCGATCCGGTCCACGCGGAGGCAGAATAGTTTAGTCGCCCACGATGGCCTTCGGCCGACTTGTGCTAAGCCGCGAGCGGCCGCCGAAAGACCGTTAGGCGACTCGACAAAACAAAGCCCGCCCGCCCACTGGCGGGGCGAGCGGCTGGTAACGATGGAGGCGGCGTGGAGATATCAACATTAATTGACTAACAGTTCCTAACGCGGGTGTCGCAGCCCCGGACGGCGCATGCCGCGGAACCGGGCGGGAAAAATGGTGACCCTTCACGGGCCGCGGCTAACCCCGCGCTGCAATTTAGTCGCCCCTGGCGACCTTAAGGCTATGCAGCATGCCGCCGGGGCGACGGGTTGGGGCCGCGCCAACCGCCGCCGTCCGGGAGCGGTTACGAAAAATAGTTAGACCCGGCCGAAATTGATTACGGTTTGCAGATCCCGCGACCCGCGCGGGCGCCAGGCCTGCAAAGCGTCGGGGAGGGAATATTCCGCCGTGATGAGCCTGGGCCAGACGGAGGGATAGCGCAGTTTAAGCTGGCGCAGTACTTCCGCCGTGGCGCTAAAATCGCGCGGGGCGTTGGCTGAGCCTGCCACCGCCAGATTACGTCGGGTGATGACTTCCCATAAAAAATGGCCATCGAGGCTTGACGGCGCGCAGGCCGTGAGCTGGGCGGCCAGACTGATGACGCCGCGCTGGTTGAGGGTGCGGATGGCTTCGCGCCAAACGCCCAGGTCAGGGGAGGTTTCGATCAAGATATCGAAGCCCCGGGCTGGCTTTTGAAATTCGGACCACGGCACGCGGCTGGCATTCCAATAAGTCAGGCCGAGGTCGCCGGCTAATTTGGCCAGCGGAGAACGGGGCGCTTCCAGACCGAGAAGCCAGACCTCCAGATCCTGCAGACGGCCCACACCAGCGGCGGCGAAACTGGCCAGGGTATCGCCTAGGCACAAGAGCCGACCGCCCGTTTCAGCATCGATAGCCGCGTCGCGCTCCTGATAAAGTTCGAGACGGATATCACGGAGCTGCTGGGCCTCGTTGAGGGCCGTCTCGGCGAGAGCGAAAGGTTCAGTCAATATCGCGATGTCCCGCAGGTAGTCCGGTACCAGTTGAAGATTGGCGGCTGGCTCGAGCCAGAATTCGGTGGCGTAGCCATGCTGGTGAAACAGGCCGGCGCGGCGGCCCATTGAGTTGTCATCCGCGCGAAGCGGAAAGACTTGGGCGGTCGCGACCGTATGACGCGGCAGGGGCACCACGGAGTCTCCCACCATAAAGCCGTCGACGCCCGGCCCAACATCGTCCACCCAGGCCAGGACTTGATGGCCCAAAATGACGAAAGATTCTCCGGCAGGCGGCGTGAGGCCACCGGCGGCGAGCCATTGGCGGTCCAAATCACTGACACCGAGGCGTGCGGTTCGGCAGCGAATCCAACCTGGTCCCGGAGCGCCCGGCTCTGGAATATTCACCCAGACCGGCTCGCGTTTTCCGGGAACCGCGGCCATCGCTTTCATGCGTTATCCTTAAGACCAAAGGGTTGGTATCCCGACGATCTGACCGTACAATCGGCATAATCGCGCGGAGAAGATTAGGGGCAGTAAGGAAACCATCTTTAGATTCCGGGAGAAGGTCGGGGTTGGGCCGGGCGGGAAATGCTAAGCCGCAAGTCGCCGCCATCAGACCGCCAGGCGACTCGACGGAACCTGCCCGCCCACGGGTCGCCGAAGAGGGCGACTCGACAAAGCTCGCCAGTCTGCGAGTCGCCCCCTGGCGACCTGCCCGCCCGCTGGCGGGGCGAGCGGGGCGAGCGGCTTCTTGCGGCTGCAACGGCGGACAAGGTCAAGGTTATTGAGGGACAAGCCTTTGGCGGGATTCAGGTGGTTGAAAGCGCGCCGGCGGCGTGGTTTGCCGATGGAACAACTGCTCGACGGAATTCCCGTGCGAAATCCGAACGTGGAGCGCGAGCCGGGCGCGGCGGGCAGGGTTATTTTGCGGGGACCCGCGGCGGCGGGGCGAGCGCGGGGTGAGGTGAAGCGCTACGAACTGGATGAATTAGGAGACTGGCTGTGGCGGGCTTGTGACGGCCAAACCAGCGTGGAGCGCCTGATTCAAGACTTCACACGTCAATACCGAGTGAACCCGCGCGAAGGCCAAGTCGCGGTGATCAGCTTTTTAAATATGTTACGGCAGCGGAATTTGGTGGTTTTGGTGGTTGGTAAACGTTGACCGGACACGGCGCGGCGGCAGAAATGGCGGAACTTATTTCCAGCGGTACAGGGCGCGGGGCGGTAGGTCGCCAGGTGCGTTTGCCACTGCGCCAGGCGCTGGCGATCGCCCTGCGTTCACTTAAGCTGCGTTTGGCGCGAAGCGTGTTGACCTTCTTGACCATCACCATGGCCATGGCCTTTCTGGTTGACGTGTGGATCACCAACGCCCTGGACCCAACGGTACGCAACGCCATTCTGATTCAGCGGCATATTCCCGTCGTGGTAGCGGTGCGTAGGACGCGCGAAATTTGGCTGGTCGTTTTGTCGCTGCTGGTATGTATGGTGGGTATCAGCAACGCCATGCTGATCAACGTCATGGAGCGCTTCCGCGAAATCGGCACCATGAAGTGCCTGGGGGCGCTGAATTCATTCATTTTGAAATTATTCCTGCTGGAAAGCCTGGGGTTGGGTGTGCTCGGTACGCTGGCCGGTCTGCTGTTCGGCCTGGCCGTGGCCATGGCGGTCGCCCTGAACCATTTCGGGGCGGTATTTTGGACGTTGGCGCCGTGGGGGGCGCTGGCGGGGATTCTGCCGGCGTGCCTGGCCATCGGCCCTGCGATTACCGTGCTCGCGGCGCTTTATCCGGCGTGGAAGGCGGCGTGTATGGAGCCGGTAGCCGCGATGCGCGTGGAGGTATAACCGCGTGGTAACGCCAAGGACCGCCAGCCTCGAGTCCATCGCGCCGGCCGCCGGCCGGGAGGAAATCGTTCGGACGATCGATGTGGTCAAGGAATACCGTGTGGGGGATCAGGTGCTGCGCGCC
The DNA here is from genome assembly GCA_021785435.1 of Planctomycetota bacterium. GTDB lineage: Bacteria > Planctomycetota > Phycisphaerae > WQYP01 > WQYP01 > JAKCCC01. Next base: position 18,214 of record JAJYFE010000042.1, on the reverse strand, counting down.
CTGAAAGGCGTTAATGTCACGATTTACCGCGGCGAATACATTTCCATCATGGGGCCGAGCGGCTCGGGCAAGTCCACACTATTCAACGCCATTGGGGGGCTGGACAAACCCACGTCGGGCAAGGTGTTTATTGACGAAGTGGACGTGGCCCAACTCGACGCCCTCGAGCTGGCCTGGCTACGGTGCCGCAAGATCGGCTACATTTTTCAAACATTCAATCTGATCACAGTGATGACGGCGCTGGAGAATGTGGCCCTGCCCATGATTTTCGCCGGCCTAAGCGAAGCGGATGCGCGGGAGAAGGCGAAAGCGATATTAGAACGGGTGGAGTTGGGCCATCGCATTTACAACAAACCATCGCAGCTTTCCGGTGGCCAGCAGCAGCGGGTGGCCATCGCCCGGGCGTTCGCCAACGATCCGGCGATCATTCTGGCGGATGAACCAACCGGTAATCTGGACTTGAATACGGGCAAGGCGATCATCGCTCTGCTGAAACGGATGAACCGGGAGCAGGGCGCCACCGTAATCAGCGCTACCCACGATCTGAAGATGTTGGATGTGTCGGACCGGATTTTCTGGATTCGTGATGGCATGGTGGAAAAAATTCAGAATCGGGCGGAAGTCGTCATTGATGCGGGGGAGATGCATTAGGCCCGTCTTGGAAATCGGTAATGATCCGTCGGACCAGACCGATCAGACCGAGGGGAGACCATCCCCGGCCCCGATAGTTCCGAGGCCCATCGGGAGAGGGGCTATATACGGCGGGGGATTGACGCCATTGTTATGAGTGGTTGCCGTGGTAAGCGCGGGCTGCGGCGATAAAGGCGGTGAAGAGCTTATCATGTTCGCCGCCCAAACTTTCGCCGTGCCATTGCACGCCGATCCACCAGGGGAGAGCGGGATCTTCGATAGCTTCGATCAAACCGTCGGGGGCGAACGCGGTGGGGACAAGACCACGGCCGATACGGTCAATACCCTGGCGATGGCGTGAATTCACGCGCAAAGTGCGCACGCCAAGAATATCCGCCAGCCGGGTGCCGTCGTGAATATGCACTTCATGCCAAGCGTTGCGATCCGAGGTGTTGGCCTTATCGGCGGCGTGACGAACGGACGGCGTGCGGGACAGGTCGGGCAAAAATTGATGCAGGCTGCCGCCCCGTTGAACATTCATCAACTGGCAACCCAAGCACACCCCCAACGTGGGAAGGTTCCGCGTTTCAGCGAGCGTGAGCATGGCTATATCGAAGCCCTGCCGCCGCGAATCCATGAGGACGGTACGAGGATGACAGGGCGCACGATAAAGGGCGGGATTGACGTCCTCTCCGCCAGGGATCAACAGTCCAGCCAAGTGCTCGATGAAGCTCCGCTGGCACGCCTCATCCGCGGTATGGGGCAAGAGCACGGGGAGGCCCCCCGCCTTTTCCACGGCCTGCGCATACGTGGCGGGCAGCTCATAAACCGGGCGGTCCTGGTTGGGCGCCTGATTCGCCAGGGAAATTCCAATAAGCGGTCGGATCGACATCATGGCACGCTATGGGTTGCGATGCCCCAAATGCAACGCCACCACCAGGACTTGCAGCACGAGCGCTGCAATCAGCCAACTGATGGCATCCAGCCGCTGGCTGGTGCTTAGATACCACCAGTTATGGGGATTAAGCACTGGAGATATCTTTTGCGCCGCCAGGGCATCCCATGCGGCCAAAGCCAGAAATAGAACCACGATCATCTGGGCCATCGCGGCTAACAGCATCGCTAAAGAAAATTCCGGCAGGTGATGATGCCGATTGAGTTGGCGAAGGTGCAGCAGTATTTCCTCCAGAGTGCGCCGGTTGGAATCGCGACCGGCGCGCGCGGCGGGCGAGGCCAAAGGCGGCGCGGACGGCTTGGATTCTGGAGGCGGCGGAGATTGTGCTATTGGGTTTGCGGTTTCCGATGGGACGCCGACAGCGGCGGATTTGAAATTGGAGGTTCCGGATTCCAGAGGCGGGGCGGCAGCCAAAGCAGATTCTCTCACCACCGGGGCGGGGACAGCGCAGGATTTAGCCCGTGAGCGCGGCGCGACGGGAAGGTTTTTCTCACGCAGAATAATACGCGCCGCGTCGGCAAGGGTGCGCGCCACGAAATCCGGCCGGAGGCCGGCCTTTTCCAGCTCCGGCGGCGGTTCTGGAGGGGCGAGATGGCGCAAGAGAATGGTGCGACAACCCACGGCGGCGCCGGCGGTAATATCGGTGGGTTGATCACCCACCATCCAGCACTGCGCCAAATCCAGGGAAAAATCTTTCGCGGCGGCCTGCAACATCCCGGGACGGGGTTTGCGCCACTCGTGATCCTTGCGGTATTGGGGCAGTTTGGCCTCGGGATGAAAGGGGCAGTAATAAATTCTGTCGATGGCCGCCCCGGCCTGCTGATGCAGTTGGCGCACTATTTCAGCATTGACGGCTTGCACCGCGGCTTCATCGAAAAATCCCCTGGCGACACCGCTTTGATTGGTTACCATGATGATCAAATATCCCAGGCCGCGCAGCGACGCCATCGCCGCGGCGGCTCCGGTGATGAGCTTCACCCCGGCGGGATCGCCCAAATAACCCTCAGTGGCGACGATGGTGTTGTCGCGATCGAGAAACACGGCGCGAGGCATAACCACACTCCTACGCACGATTCGCACGAGAGACGACCGCGGCGAGGGCTTGACGCCAGAGCTGGGCCTGCACGCCCTCGAGTCGACATTGAGTGCGCACATGCCACAGCGGCGCCGGCGCGGGCGCGCCGCGTAACTTGACCCAGTCTTTATGGGTGGTCACCCAGGCCGCGATAGGCCGACCCGCCACGCCACGGCGGATGGCGGCAAAGTCCGCCGGCGGATCATAGTGGTGATGATCGTCAAACCAGAAGCCGGCGGAGACGCACAGACCCATGGCCTGCAGGGTGTTGACGAAGCCGTCGGGATTGGCAATACCCGCTAACGCAATAACCCTTTGACCCGCGGGCTTAACCTGATTGCCGGCGGCGTCAAAGAGTCCCACGACCTGGGTGTATTGCTGGTAGATATGGCGGGGGGATATCCATTGCGCCAGGAGGTTGGCCGCAACTTCCGCCAATTCCTGCGGGATCTGTTCGCAGCGGGTCAGCATAATATAATCCGCCCGGCGCAGCGCGGTCGGTGGTTCGCGCCATGTGCCGCGCGGCAGCAAACCCGGAATGCCCATCGGGGCGGTGGCATCCACCAGCACGATATTCATGTCGCGGGCGAGTCGCCGATGCTGATAACCGTCATCCAGCAGCAGCACATCAGCCTGATACCGCGTCAGGGCTTCCCGTCCTCCGGCCACGCGGTCAGGGTTGATCACCACCGGCACACCGGGGCATTCTTCCTGGATGACCATGACCTCATCCGGCAAACCACCAGCCGGCGCCCGATAGCCGCGGGTCAGCACGGCGGGACGGCGTCCCAACTCCTGGAGCTGGCGCGCGATCATGATGACCGTGGGAGTTTTACCGGTGCCGCCGGTGGTCAGGTTGCCTACCGAGATGACCGGCACCCCCAAGTGAAGGGTGGGGCGCCAGCGCCGGTCATAGGCGTAGCCGCGCAGCGCGACCGCGGCGCCAAAGAACCACGAGGCCACGGCCAAGCCCCCGCGGCAGAGCGCCGGCAGCAGACCGGCGTCCTCGCCGCTGATGACGCGTTGGTACCACTGTTCCATGGACGATGATCCCGCCTACGAAGGCTCCGGTGGAGCCAAGCCAAATTCCTTCAGCCAGGCCTCGGTTAAGCCGGGACTGGCCAGGCCGTGGGATTTTTCCTCCGGTTCCGCAGGCCGCCCGGCGAGGCGCCCCCGCGACTGGGCCAAATCGTTCAAGAACTTCGCACAAGAGACCGCCCGGGCGCCGGCGCGGCGGGCATTGGCGGCCACAGCCCGGTCGTCGCTGACCACCGTGATGTCGCGGGGGCCGGTGGATTCCACGAGCAGACGGGCGATCACATCGTCGGCCTTGGCGGCGCGCCCGGAATAGCGCAGGGTCAGGGATGGAAATTCGTTTTCACCCGGCTCATCGGGCTTCGGAGAGCCGTCGATCGCCAGTACGACCCGTCCCGGCCAATCATCCAGAAAGCGGCAGAGCTGGCGCAGGGACAGGCCCGTCACGGGGCCGCGCAGGGCGGCGGCGGCATGGAGACAGTTATAGGCATCAATGATAATCATCCGCTGACATTATACCGTTGCAGCAGGCGCTGAAAGGATTGGTGATAATGGGTTCCGCCGATGGCGGATCCATAAATAGCAAGCAAGGCCCGCAACTGGCGGCGGGAATCGGCGGGAGGCTTGCCAAGTTTCTGATTGCAACGGATCAGATACAGATAGGCCGACCAGAACGCTGCGGATCCGGCCCGCAAATGGGGGATGATTTTCACATAAAGCCAGCGCGCGTGCCGATAGTCGCCCAAGGCGAAATCAGCCCGCGCGGCTCCCACAAAATTCCGCGGATCGGGTGGATGCTCGTGCTCCAATTGCGTATAGAGGGTGAGGGCTTGGCGGCCCCGCCCTGCGCGGATCAGCTCCGCGGCGCGCAGTTGGCGATAGGCGTAGATTGGGTTGGCGTGGGGACCGGGCTGGCGTTGCAGTTGGACGATCAATTCACCCAGCAAATCCGCCGCCTCCGCGGCGAGGCGCTGGGCCTGCCGTGGATTTCCGCGGCGGGCCTTGCGGCTTTCCCGGTCATACTGACCGATCAAGCCCATGATGATGGCCTCGGCCTGACGAGAGGCGCCACCCGTATATCGGCGGATCAGCGGAATAATCTTTTGGCTTTGGCCGGAAAGTTGGTATTGGCGAATGCGATAACGCAGCAGAATCCCTTTCAGCCGCGGTGAAAGCGTAGTGGGGTGCCGCGTGAGTTGATCTAACATTTTGCCCGCCGCAACTGGATCGCGCAGCGGGTTCAGCGCGGCGCCAGCTTGCACCAGCAGGACCCGCAGGCGCTCGGCTTTCGCCCGGCGCAGAGCGGATGCGGAGATTCCGGGGGGCGGATGATCCAACAAGGCCAGGAAGCGCTGGCCATCGTGTAAAAGCCGGCGTGCGGCGATTTTCCGCTGCGCCAGGGGCGTGGGGCTTTTCTGCTGCAGGCGCGCCAGCCGCTCGGACGCTAGGCGGACCAACTGGTAGCGTGCTTCCAGGTACAGGCGGCTGGTCGGCGGAACCTGCCGCAATAAGCGCCGCGCCTGCCGCCGGCGCCCACTCTGGGCGAGTTGCAGGGCCCAGGCCAGGCGCCATTGCGGCTCGTGGAAGCGGAGGTAGGCAAGCTGGATGGCCTGCCGCGTCAGCTTAGCCACGGCGGGTGAAACGGCGGGCGCGGCATTGAGCTGGCGAAGCTGCCCCAAGGCCACCTCCAGCACCGCTTTGGCCCGGGGGTCCTGGGGGGCCAGGCGAACAAACGTAAGGTTGGCTTGCGCTGCGTCTTCGATACGACCCAGGCGGCCCAAGGCCACAGCGGCGACGAGCGCTGCCTCGGCGCGCAAGGTGGGTGGCGTGTGGCGACGGGCCAATACCGCCCGGGCGGCGCGCAGCGCGGCGAGATTGGCCGGCCGGGTCGCCGTTTGGGCCTGGAGCCAGGCATACGCAAGAAGCGGCAGCGCTGGCCGTCCTGACCCGGCCGGATGGGGCGGCAACGCCGCCGCCAGATGGGAAAAAATGAGCCGCTCATACTGGGGCGCCTGCTGAATAATGAGCAGCAGTTTCGCCAGAGCAGCGGCCTGTGCATGCTGGCGTGCGGCGGCGCCAGTCAAACTCCGGGCGCTGGCCGCGGCGATCCGGTAGGCCAGAAGCCGCGCGCCCATGCGGGCGGTGAGGGTGGCGGAGGATGGCGCGGAAGCCAGCCACTTTTCAAAAGCGCTCAACGTCGCGCGTGCGGCGGCGTGGCGACCGCGGGCAAGCAAGGCTGCGATCTGCTGATAGTGGGCTTCGTATTGGACGCCCCAGGGTGCGGCGGCGTTTTGCGCACGCCGCAAGTCGGCCTGCGCCGGAGCGAATTGTCCGGCCTGCAACTCGGCTTTTCCGCGCAACAACAGCGCCGGATACGAAAGGCCGGCGCTGGAATTAGCGCTGGTCCAGGGCTGCGTGGCCGCCGTAGCGGCCAGGAAATCTTTCCGGCGCCTGGGGTCGCCCGGCGGTAACGCCAAGCCGGAAAAATAATCCGCGAACGCCAGATAATAGGACGCTTGCGTGCGCCCGCGCAAGGCCTGGACGTACCGCTGCCGGTCGCGCCGGCCAAAATGCGAGGTGTTGTTCAGCCGCGTAACGACTTGACGAAAATGCCTCCGCGCCAGGCGCAGCAATCGTACGGCGGCGTCGGCCAATGGTTTAAGTTCGCGCCGGTCGGCGGGTAGGGCGGACCAATATTCGATACGATTGACCACGGCGGCGGCCAGAGTTCCCAGAATGAATCGGGCCTGTTGCAGCGCCCAGGTGGAATCCAGCGCTGTCCCAGCCCAAGCCGCATAGCGCCCGACCTGAGTGGCATAACGCCTGGCCATCGCCTGGGCCAACTCCGGATTGGCCTGATATTTTCCCCACCGGCTGTAAATCAAGGTAGCGTTAAAGAGAAGACGGCGCATGGGGTTGTGGAGAGTCCGCAACCGGTTAAGGATAGCCTGGGGGTCGTGTTGAGCGGCCCACCGCGCGGCCAGTTTGCCGTCCGCAGCCACTTCAGCGGCGTTGACGGGATAGGCGCGCTGCGCCGACTGCGACGCAGGATGGAGCGGTGCGGCGGCGGCCGCGAAAGAAAAAGTTAAAAGCCCAATGGAAAAAAGACAAACAAACCGGGTTGCGAACATGGGACGACTGTCCTGAAGCCTATAAGCAAGCCCTTACCGTGGATAACCGAAGGCCACATGCTTGTAGCCCGCACGGATGCAGTCGCTATACACCGTGATCACCGGCTGCCACGGCACATTTTTATCCGGCAACAGCAGCACCTGCACGTGGAGCTTGCGGAACAAGCGTTTTTTTTTAACCAACCAGTGCGCCAGCTGGCCGACAAGGTCTTCGGTCTGGAAGCTTCCCACCAAGGCCACGGTGTGCGTACCGCGTTGCTGCAGGTTAATGCGCAGACGCAACGGCGGCTCCCGATGCGTCGGCGGCGTATTGGTCAAACCGCCCTTGATCGCGGGAGTATGGTTGGTCAAAAACCAGGTTTTGCTGGCCAGGGAACTGCCCAGCATAAAGAAAATCAGGATCACCAAGGTTACATCAACCATGGGCGCCATATTCGGCCCCACATGCGCCGCCATAGGCACCAGCTTATTGCGTCGACCGTGATGAAGAGGCATCGGCATAACTAATCACCAAAACCCGTCTCAGGACGGACGACGCGTCATAAAGTGCACGCTGCCAATTCCCGCCTGCGCGCAGGCCGCCAGCACAGGGGCGATATAACGATAGGGAATCGAACGGTCGGCACGGAGCACCAACTTCAGACCGGGATTACGACGCGCGTATGCCGTCAGTAGCGCCGGCAAATCAGCGAAGGTTACGGTTTGGCTCCAAATTTCGATCCGCGGACGGCCGGCCACACCAGGAACATCGCTGGCTTGCGGCACCACGTTAATAATTAATTGCCCGCTTTTGTCCAGCATGGTTTTCCCATGCAGCGCCACGGGAACCCGCACTCCCCGCACCGCCGCCTGGCGGGCAATATGGCCCACCAGCAGAAAAAAAACGATCAGGCACATCACCACATCAATTAACGGGGTGACATTGATGTGATGGCTTTCCATCGCGGTAAGACGGTTCAAACGCATAGCCAGGCTCGTCGGGAAATATCAGGGCGCCACCCGTACTCCAAACGCCGTGGCCGCTCCGATAATAGCCGCACGCCCGCGGGCGAACGCGTCCCGTCGCGCCAGGCGGCTAAGGGCAACGGGGTCATTTTCATCAGCCGCTGGCTCCGGCGGCTTCATGCCGGCAGAGCCGCCGCGGGGCGACTGGGCGCCTCTGGCTCACCGGTTCCCGCAGGCGCGCCGCCGGGCGCGCGGCTTGGCCCAGGCCGCAGCGACTCCAGGAATTCATCCGCCAGCAGCGAGGCCCGCGTCACAATTTTATCCAGACGAATGCGGAAATAGCCAAACGCCACCAACGAAGGAATGGCGATGGCCAGCCCAAAAAAGGTATTCCATAAGGCGGTGGCAATGCCGAGCGACAAAGCCGTCACTTTCGGCTGGCCGCCGGTTTGATGCAGCGCATAGAAAGCCATGATCATACCGAGGACCGTGCCGAGCAGCCCGATCAAGGGCGCCACATTGCCGATGACGTTGAGCATTTCAATGCGGCGAAAAAGATTGGAGCTCTGTTCGGCCGCGGCATTTTCCAGCCCCTCGCGCATGGCGGTGTAGCCCAGATGTGCCCGGCGGACTCCGGCATAAAGCGCTTTGCTGACAAACGATTCATCGGTGGCCGCCCAATCCATCAGCTCCTTGAAGCGGCGGGACTCAATCAGAGAGCGCAGCCGATCGGTAGTGGCGGAGGGGGCAATTTTCTCTTCGCGGAGGTTCAGCAGGGCGCTGATAATTAAAGCGATACACGCCACCGAGCCGGCCGTAAGCACCGCGAGTATCGCGTAGTCCGCCGCCAGGGTAAGCGGATTGCCCTGATACCCCCCCGTCCCACCGCCCGCCACCGCCAGCACCCGGTGGAGCGCCATCCCCATCGGAGGGGGAATACGGAAAGATTCCACCAGGGAGGCGCTGAAAATGGATAAATTTGCCATCCGACCTGACTCCAAAGGCCGCGGTCCCAGGGGGCCGCATTTTACCGCGAAACATATTTATACCGCCCGCCGTTCTCGCTGGCCAGCTTGCGCAGCCGGCTCTGCAAGACGGGATTCCCATTCATAAAATCATAGGTGAAGATTACGGTGTGGAAGCGGTTGAGGCGCCGGACGATCGCCAGCAACCGCGGATCGAAGGAACCGTTGGTCAGAAAATAAATAATCTGCGGATGCAGCCGCAGCGCAGCCCGGAACGGCCGAACAAACGGTTGCAGCAGACCGCTGACATCACCGGCGGGGGCAACGGTTTCCAGGGCGCGCAAAACCTTGCGCTTATTGGGGTTGGTCGCGGGGATCAGGCGGGGCGCCACGAGGAAGCGCCAGCGGGCCACGAAGACGATGATGGCAAACGATTGCAGTGGATTGAGAGCATGGATGGAAGCGGTCAGTCCGCGCTTGAGCCGGCCGAAATGATAGAGCATGCCGCCGGAATGCTGGATGATGTATACGAGGCGGGCCGCGTTGCCCCCCTGCTGAATGAACCTGGTGGGTGGGCGGGACAATTCGGCGAGAGGGATCTGCAGCGCCGGCGCGGCGCTCCCCGCGCCCGTTCCGTGTGCGATAAAGGCCAGAGGCTGGGGCGTGGCGCGGTTCAACAGCGCTGGCAGCGCGGCGGCGGTGGATTTCACGTAGCGGCGGAAGTAGCGTTGTAGATTTTGTTGAGCCTGTCGGCGGGCGTGGCGTGGCGCGATGGAGCGTTTCGGATGCAGAATAAAGTGCTGGCGCCAACCCTGGGCGATGGTCATCGGTTCAACTTTTTTCGGGGATCGAACGGCCAGCACGGCCACCACCAGAAGAACCGTCAGTCCCACGGCGGCGTGGAGCAGCACGGACGCCGACCAGGGGACAAAGCGGTCCCACCCACGCGGCCCGGTATCCGTGTTGGTACGGCGGGGATAAGGCCGCCAGCGCGCCGGTGGCGGAGTCGGCCCCGCGGGGCCGGAAAGGTTGGGGGAACTTGGCGAATGGTGGCCCATCTTTCAATGCAGGCTCAGAGTGCCAATGCCATAGCGCCCGTTGCGCAGCACCATGATTTTAACGTCTCCGGCGTGGGCCAGGTGCGGCAGCAGCAGCCCCAGGTCGCGCAGCGTTCTTATCCGGTAAGGCCCCAACTGCACCACCACATCGCCTGGTTGGACGCCGGCCCTGGCGGCAACGGAGCCGCCAAGAATGCGCCGGACCAACAGGCCACTCGAGGCGGCAAGGTGATGATGGTGGGCCAGAGCCGGCGTAACCTGCTGCAAGCCAAGCCCAAGCATTTTCCACGCCAGCGACAGCACCGGCGACGGCGGCACGGGGACCACCGCATAATCGCGGGTGCGGCCATTGGCGAAACGCAGCACCACCATCTTGCGTGTGGCGGCGGCCCGCAATAAGGCCGCGTAGGCATCCACCAAGGTGGCGGCGGACCGGCCGTCGATGGTGCGAAGCGCCGGCCCGCGCGTACCGGCCCGCACCACCTCCACACGAATATCGGCCGGCCCGATGGGCTGGCGGAGCGCCGCCAAACACAACGGCCGGGAAGGTTTTCCCGGGCCGATCAGATTGACGTGGCGAATTTGCGCCGGATTCATCAATTTCGGGATCAACTTTACCAGGCGATCCACCCCGATGGCGAACCCGATGTTCTGGGCGTTGCCGCGGATCGCGGTGTTGATGCCGATCACCTGACCATAGGCGTTGAGCAGCGGACCGCCGGAATTACCGGGGTTGATGGCCGCATCCGTTTGAATCAGATTCGTCAACGGAACTGGATTATTCGGTTCACGGATCTGGCGATTCGTGGCCGATACAATCCCGGAACTCACACTTTGGCTGTAACCGAAGGGATTGCCTACCGCGATGACGGGTTCCCCAATCATCAGATCGTGGGAATCACCCAGAGGCAGGGTGGGCAGCGGGTGGGGTGCGTCAATCTTGAGAATGGCCAAGTCCGCGTGCGGGTCGACACCGATGACCTGTGCGGGAAATTTGCGCCCGTCGGCCAGGGTTACGGAAATGGAACGGGCCTGATCCACCACGTGATTGTTGGTGACGATGTAACCACTCTTTTGAATGATGAATCCACTGCCCAGAAAATCCGCCCGAAACTGCTGGACCGGGCCCAGCCCCAGGGGCATCGCTCCGAAGGGATTCCAGAACATATTGCCGAAGGGATTGAGGCGCCGGGTGACAATGCGTTTGGCCGTGATGCTGACGACAGCACCTCGGCAATGTCTGACCACTTGGACGGTGATGGTGTCGCGCAGGTTGGCGGGATTGAAATGCGGCCGCCACGGCTTGGCGGCGACCGTGGGCAGACTGGAAAGCAGCGGCAGGCAGAGCACCCAGAAGTATTTTATGCGCATCGGCGGCAGCACCTCCTCGCCTGTCTATCTTATAGTTTGTTTCTCAGCTCCGCCACAGTCGGGGCCAGGTCGTACGGGTGGGCAGAGAGGATGAAATCATCACAATGCGGTAACTGTTCACGAGCTACCGCGCCTGCCGCTGGGAACGCGAACGGCTTGCCGGCCACTCTATCCAAACCGCGGGCATCGTAGATCGCGGGCGCGGGATCGAGCATCATGGCGGCTCCGCGGGGGATGGGCCAATGTCTTAATTCTCAGCGCCCGTGATATAATAAAAATACCGTCAGCTCTTGCGCGTGCCTCGGCGCCAGCGCCGGAGGCAGGGCGGATAGGAGCGCCGACGATGAATGTCCTGTTAGTTTATCCGGAATTTCCTGAAACATTCTGGAGCCTCCGCCATGCGCTGCGTTTTGTCCGGCAGCGAGCGGTGACACCCCCCCTGGGACTGTTGACGGTGGCCGCGCTCTTACCGCCGCGGTGGAACAAGCGACTGGTTGACTTGAATGTTCAGCCGCTTGGTTCCGGTGATCTGGAGTGGGCGGAGTTGGTGATGATCAGCGCCATGGTAGCGCAGCGCGAAACCGCGCAGGCGCTGATCGCCCGATGTAAAGCCGCGGGCCGCAAGGTGGTGGCCGGCGGACCGCTATTTAGTTCCGAGCCTGAATCTTTCCCCCAAGTCGATCACCTGGTGCTGGGCGAGGCCGAGCTTTCCTTGCCGGCTTTCCTGGCGGATTGGCAGCGGAGCGCGGCACGACCGCAGTACCGGGCCGAAGGTTTCGCCGATATTCATGACACGCCAGCACCCCTCTGGGAACTGGCGGATTTGCGACACTACGGCTGTGCGAGCATCCAGTTTTCGCGCGGCTGCCCGTTCCACTGCGATTTCTGCAGCGTCACGGCCATGTTCGGTCGCCGCCCCCGCACCAAGACCGCCGCCCAGGTGCGGGCGGAACTCGAGACACTACACCGTTGCGGATGGAAAGGCGGTATTTTTTTCGTCGATGACAACCTGATTGGTAATAAACGCGAACTGAAGCGGGACCTGCTGCCGGTGCTGACGCAATGGCAAAAGGAACATGGTCCGGTTCCTTTGAATACGCAAGTATCCATCAATCTCGCCGATGACGAAACGCTGCCGCGCCTCATGGCCCAGGCGGGATTTGACACCGTATTCATCGGCATTGAAACGCCGGACAACTCCGGATTGGCGGAATGTTCGAAAAAACAGAACCAAAATCGGGATCTGGTAGCGGATGTCAAGCGCCTCCATCGCGCCGGTCTGCAGGTGCAGGGTGGGTTTATCGTTGGCTTTGACAGTGACCAGCCGAGTATCTTTCAACGGCAAATCGACTTCATCCAAAAGAGCGGCATCATGACCGCGATGGTCGGGCGACTCCAGGCGATTCCCGGCACCCAGCTTTATGAGCGGATGAAGCAGGCGGATCGTCTCGTCGGAACTTCCACCGGGGATAACGTGGATGGTTCCTCCAACATTGTGCCAACCATGGATGCGCGGCTATTACAAGAAGGATATCAGTCGATTTTGCGCTCCATCTACTCCCCGCGGCAGTACTACCGCCGGCTCCACCGCTTCCTCAAAGAATACCGGGCGCCCCCCATCCGCGCCCCGCTTACTTTCAGGCGCATGTTCGCGGGCGCATGGGCCACCTGGCGGCTGGGTTTTTGGGGCCGGGAGCGCTTCCACTACTGGAAAATGCTGTTGTGGACGAGCGTGCGTCGCCCCTTAAATCTACCGTTGGCGATCCAGTTGGCGATCTACGGCTACCATTACCGTCGCGTGTGTGAACTTCTCATTTCAGACAGCGCCGGAAGTTGACGTCAACCGACGGTGGTCAGCCGCAACGCGGCTGAAACGGGGACGCGGGCTAACCGGAACGCCAATTGCGGGGCCAAGTGATTTATGCTTCAATGACAACTGTTAATCGGACGGATCAAGCGTTGGCATCCCCCAAGCGCGGCAAAACTTTTCAGTGTTACTGGGCATACCTGACCTTGGCGCTCGCCGCGGCGAGCCTGGCCGGATGTGGTGAATCCACGTCGACGCCGGCGATCGGTCCTGGGGCGTTTATCCGTCCCGGTTCCCCCCCGGTCGCGTTGGCGGCGCCCAATGGGCCGGCGCCGGACGCTCCGCTCCCCCCATCCACCCAGCCCCTTTCCGGGCCGGCTTTAAGACCTGTCGTGGCGACGTTTCCACCTTCTGTGACGCCGGGCCGGCCACGCTCGGTCGCGGCGCTGCTGGGAACCGTTAACGGCCAGCCGTTGTTTGTTCAGGATATTCTCGCTCCCATTGCGGCGCAGCTTGCCGGCGAAGCCGCCACCAGCCGCACCCAGGCCTATTTTAAGCAACGGGCTACGGCGAGCATCGCCCGGGAACTGCGTCTGAAAATTGACAACCTGCTGATGCTCCACGCGGCCGAGCGACAGCTCAGCCGCGACCAACGCCGGGAAATAGCCGCTTGGGTCGCCCGAAAAAAAGCGAAGCTGGTGGCCCAGTATTTCGGCTCGGAGGAGATGGCGGATCAGGCGCTACGCCAACATGGCTCCTCGTTGCAGAAGACGCTCCGCCACTTTCGGCACAAGCTGATCGTCGAAATGTATGTCGACGGGCAACTGCTCCCCTCCATCATCATCACGCGCCGGCAAATCTGGGCGTACTACCAACGGCATCTGAAGAAATTCACGCGGCCGGCGCAGATTAGTTTATATACCATCACCTATCCGGTAATCCGGCAGTGGCCGCGCGATCCAAACGATCCGACGCACATGCAGCCGATACACCATCCGACGCCGGCCCAGGTGCGGGAGGCATGCCGCAAGGCCCTGGCCTACTGCCAACAACTGGAAAACCGGATTCGGCACGGAGCGGACTTCGCGGTCCTGGCTCAGGACAATTCCGTCGATTATCAGGCCCAGAACGGCGGGCATTGGGCCAACTTGCGGCGCGGCACGCTGAGCAATCTGCGGCTGGAGAAGAAGGCGTTCGCCCTGCCGCCTCATACGATGGCGCCGCCGCTCCTGATCGCGAATAAACAGGACCCCCGGCGGGACGTGGTGGTGATCATGCGTGTGGGCGCGGTTCAGCACCACCAGATCATACCCTTTACCGTCGCCCAAAAGGCCATCAATCAGAAACTACGCGATCGTCAGTTCCGCCGGCTTATGCACCGCTATTACCAGCGGATGTACGGCCAGGCCGCCATCGCCGCCCGTGAACAAATGCTGCGCACCGCGGTATCGGTGGCCACCGCGCTTTATTATCCCCGCGCGAGCGCGGATGAAAATGGCGGCAGCCCTTCCAGCAGGCCAGGATAAGATCCCCAGAGGCGAGTCTCCCCTGACCCGCCTTGGGATTGCACCGGAGTCGGCGGATGTGGCCAAGTTTTCTGGCGGCGGGGAAGCCGGGGAGGGTATGGCGCTGGGGCTTGTTCTGAAAATGGCGGATTGAGGCGCCATCGGGATATCGACACAGCGCTGACGCCATTGGCATGCTTCAGGGGTGCCTGCCGAACCTGCGCGACTATTCTGATAATGGCGGGTTGCGGTAACCTGGCCCCGCCCCGGCAAGGTCTCCAAAGGCGACTCCTCGATCCGCCGGGGGTCGCCGTAGGCGACTAAACTACTCCTTCTCCGTGTGGACCGGGGGCGATATGGCCAATGTTGGCACTATTTTATTATCTGCGAAGGTCCGCAGGGCATGGACCACCACCCTGCGGCGTGGTTTGTTCACAGCGGCGATAGGGGCCTCGCCGGCGGTCAGGGCGCCCGCCGGTGCGGAGCAAAGCACGGTGCGGCCTGGAGAATGGAAAGTATTCAGAGGGTGGCTGCGGTTTTTTCCGAGGGCGAGGGTGTGACGGGTGCCGGCGCCGCCCGCGGCGCGGCGCGCAAAATACGGCGCAGGCCCTGCAAGGCGCTCGCTTCAATTTGCCGGACGCGGGTCTTGGTAATGCCCATGTTGTCGGCAATGCGCGCCAGGCTCCACGGCCCCTGTCCGGCCTGAAGCCCATAGTGGGCCGCCAACACCTCGCGTTGCCGCGGCGGCAACAAGGGCAGGGCATCCGCGAGCTGGCGCTGCAGCAAAATTCGATCCACGGATTCCGGCACGCTTTCGGCCGTCTCCGCCGGCGTGTCAAGTTCCTCCAGAAGGCTGTCCTGGGCCAGCAGCAGACGTTCATCGGCATGGCTCTGCCGGGCGCTGAAGCGGTGCGCGAAATTCCGCATCAAGGCATAGGTCAGATAGGTCGAAAACTTTACGCCCCGAGAGAAATCAAAACTACCCACGGCCCGCAGGAGCCAGAGATTACCATCGGAAATCAATTCCAGCAGGTCGTCACCAGCGCGCACATGCCGCCGCGCCACGTGCACCACAATACGCAGATGCGCCTGCAGCAATTGATTGCGCAGCGCGGCGGCCTGGGCCAGTAATTCTTCGATCTGAGCCATTTCCTCGAGCGAAGCGGTCTCGACATCCAACTGGGCCTGCAACCGGCTGGCCTGTGCTTTTAAATAATTCATGCGTCGAAACGTGTCGGTCACCAGCGGATGCGGCATGGGCGGAAGGCGAAAGGCGTCGGCCACCGCCGCCGGCACGCTGCTGGGCAGGCGGGACCACCAATCCGCGGCGCCGGAGGACGACGTTTCGCGAGCCGCCTGCGCCGCCTCAGCGGGCAAAACTTCCATGATAATCCGGCGCGCATCGGGCAGATCAAACAAAGGGTTCGTGACAAAATGGATCGGCTGGGATTTCAGGCGCAGGGCCTGCTGGCGGCGAACCGCTTTGCCGATAGCCGCCGGGTCTTGCCCGTAACGCCGGGCCAGGAAGTCCGCCGGTACGCCGCGCCGGACGCAAGCCGCGACAATTTCTTGGTCCAGGCCGGTTAGCGGGCGTTCCGCGGCGACGCCGTCCGAAGTGGCGGAACCATCGGCGTGGTTCTTGCCAAGGCCTAGTTCCCGCGGCTCGCCGTCAGCGCCCCGGTCGGTCCTTGCAGCGATGGCCAAGGCTCCACCGGCCCCTGGTTTGCAACGGGCCTGGCGACGACGTTCGAACCGTTCGATGTCGCTGAGGCGGAATCCCAGTCGGCGTACCCCGTCGGGATACACGTAATACCCGGCGAGCAATCCTTGCCGCCGCCACCGCTGAATCGTTTTTTCAGACGCTTGCAGCCGGCGCATCACTTGGTCCAGCGGCAGCAAGATCTCGGCGGATTCCGCAACGGTGAGATTCAGCGTGCCGGAGACCGTTTCCACGAACGCCGC
The DNA here is from genome assembly GCA_021785435.1 of Planctomycetota bacterium. Classification (GTDB taxonomy): domain Bacteria; phylum Planctomycetota; class Phycisphaerae; order WQYP01; family WQYP01; genus JAKCCC01. Next base: position 1,775 of record JAJYFE010000042.1, on the reverse strand, counting down.
CAGATCGGCCAGGACGGCCTTGCCGGAAATACGATGTTCGCCCCCCTCCCGCGGACGATGGGTCGTGATGCGCCACCAAAGATATTCCCACGTATAGTCGTCGCTTGGGTCGATGCTGGCGAACAATCGAGAGGCGTTGTTCAGCTGCTCCCGGCGCTTGCGCACCGGCGTGAACGCCAATTGGCGGGCCAGTTCTTCAAATCGGCAGTCGAGCCAAGGCATAGTGGCGACTCCGCATGGTCCGCTTATATTGTAGCACAGCGCGCCACCCAAGGGAAATGGGCCCTTAAGGGGTGTCAGCGACCCGCCCTGCGGAATCGCTGCCGCGCTTCGGCCGGATTTCGGCGCAACCAGCGATGTCGATATCCTGGTAAGCTTCCTGCCGGATTATGCCATGACGTTTGAAAGCTACGTGGAAATGTCCGACGAGCTGTCCACCATTTTCGCGGGCCGAGCGATCGACTTGGTGGAAAAGCGGCTGCTCCGCAATCCGTTTCGTCGTCGCGAGATACTTTCCACACGCAGGATTGTGTATGCCGCCAACCCCACATGATGCAGCGCGGCTGTGTGATGTGGTGCAGGCGGCCGAGGTAATGGCCAGGTACCTGCAGGGACGCAGGCGCGACGATCTCGACCACGACGCCATGCTGCGCGACGCCCTTGAATGCAGATATTGAGATCTTCGGCGAGGCGGCCCGAGGCCTTTCCACAGCGCTGCCGCACGCAACGCCGGAGATTCCCTGGCGGAAAATAATTGCCTTTCGTAACATCCTCGCCCATGAGTACGACGAGATCAATGACGATATCCGGTGGCGCATCGCCACCACCTATGTTCCCGAGACGGCGGCCAAAATACGGCCGCTGGTGCCCCCGACCGACACCGATAGCGGCGCGGCCTGGCAGTGAGGGTAGCGATTTGCGTGCCCGCGTCGGGCCGGGCGGGCAGCCTGGAAGACCACCCCACAACGGAGGGCGGGTTGGCAGCCTATCGGGGTGTGTCCACTGAAGGCGGATCTTTGAGCTACTACTTGGCGGATCTTGGGGCTACTACGGACGGCAGGTCGGGGTCTGGCCGCAGTGGTGGGAGCGGGGCCTGCGCCTGGCACCATGGATCGCCGCATCCAATTTCCGAATGGCGTCGGCCGGCGGCGTGTACTTGCCCGTCTCTATCCGCGCCAGCGTGGCGTGGGGCACGCCCGCCCGCCTGGCCAGCTCGCGTTGGGACAGACCTCGAGCCACACGATCCCGGATCATTCCCCGCGCGATCGCGGCACGGGTGAAATCCACGGCGTCACGCGTGCCATCGGCTGCCCGCGGCGGCAGCGGGGGAAGCATCACCCTGGCCGGCGACGCGGGCCCGCGGCGGAACCGGCGGTATTCATCCTCCGGCACGAGTACGAATCGGCGACCCTCAATTTGAATGACGTTCTCGACCATAACCGGGCCGTCCTCATTCATAAAAGTCCCGCCGATGGCCAACCTTCAGCACCAGGATGCGCCGGGGTTCCACCCGGAACAGGATGCGGTAATCACCCGTACGAATACGGTAATGCTCAGCCAGGTTGCCAGCCAGGGGTTTGGCGCCGCTCACTTCGGGCCACTCCCGCAGCCGCTCGAATATCCGCAGAACCCGGTCCTGAATGGGTCGCGGGAGCTCGTCAACCCGCGCCTCGGCGGCTTCTGTGATCCGAACGTCCATCCACCGTGTATGATACTGCCGCGGGCGGCACCCGGCAACGGGTGCCGGGCTAAGCGATGGGAGGCGGGGGTACCAC
>JAJYFE010000041.1 GCA_021785435.1 Planctomycetota bacterium | reverse complement strand
GTCCAGCTCAAAGACGGCGGTGTCGCCATTAACGGTAAGATCCCCGCCGCTGTAGAGTGAACCGGTCAGGTCCAACACACCGCTGGTTATCGTGGTGCCGCCGGTGTAGGTGTTGGCGGCGGAAAGCGTTAAAGTACCTTTGCCGGAAACCGTGATGGCGCTCGATGACGAGGTTCCATCCACGAGCGGGGCGTTAATCTGGCCACTCGCGTTCACAACGATGTCGCCATTGACATCCAGGCTGTAGGGGCCAGTGCCCGGCGTGATCTCGTAGGTGCTGCCGTCGGCCGTCGAATCGAAGACGATACCGGCCGCGATGATGTCCGCACCCAGCGTGATCGTGTAGACGGTCTCACCGCCCGGGTTGCTGTTGGTCTTGGTTCCAAACACGGCCACACTGTTGGCGGTGTTGCTCCAGGCGCCATCGGTGGGGCTGGTCGGGTTTGAAAGGACATCGCTCCACACCGGGTTGGTGCTGCTGGTGTCCCAGGTACCGCTCCCGTTGGTGGGCGCAGCTGCGGTGGCGCCCCCGGCATCCCAAATGAGGATCGGCGATGCCGACGGGCTCTGCCCGGTCGTGGTCACAGTAAAGCTGTTGCCCGCGCCATTGAGGGCGGAGGTTGTCGCACCAAGCCCCGAGGAAGGCACCAGATTGATCTGCGTATAGGGAAAATCGCTGATGACGCCGGTGACTCCATTCAGCGTCGCCACGGCATTCGAGAATGTGATGCTGCCGAAGTTCGCCAGCGGCGCAATGGTGTAGCTGCCGCTGCCGTTGCCGACCGCCGGCGCCTCGGCAATCCATTCCGCGGAAGAGCGCGCATCGCCAGGACTCTGTTGCGTGATGCTGAAATTATAACCTGTGGTCAGATTGTCCAGCACCAATTGGTACTCATTGTTACCCAGGTAAGCGATGGACCCTTTTATCGCATTCCCCGGTGCTACGGCCATCCCGTTGATGGGCACCGCGGCGGCGGGGTACAGCTCCCACCAGGCGTAGTAACTCGTCGCGCCGTTGATGACCTGGGCCGCTATGCCGTCCTGTTCGACCGTCTGGGAGTTAAATCCGTCCAGCCCGACCCAGAAACCCGCATAGCTGGGCGAGCTGGTCGAACCAGAGGTAACCGTGGGAACCGTCCATGTACCGGCGACATAGCTGAACGTCTGGGAAGGCGAGTTCGCGGTATCCGCGTAGCCGGACCAGTTTAACGAGGCGGAGGTACTGCCGCCGAACGCCGCCGATCCGTAGGCGGCTGGGGCGTGGCCGAGCACTCCCGCCGCATCCAGAGCACAAGCCGCGGCGGCCAGCAACGCCGCGCGACGCCAGCGGCGGGGGGACATGCCACGCACCCATCCGCAAATCCCTGGCGCCGTTACCCCGGATTCTCCGGATATGGACACGAATCGTGATTTCGCACCGCCGTATCTCATGGTATGTCCCTTTCGGTCAAGAACTCCCGGCGCCGAGACGCCCGCTTACGGTGGCAAGATGGCGGCATGATATAACTGGCTTGCTCAACCTGTCAAACAAAAACACGGCGGTTGGATTATCAGGGTTCAGTCGTCTTCGTGCCCTTCGCGACTTCGCGTGATCAGAGTTCAAAATCAATACTCGACGAAGCCAGGCTTATCGCCAGAGCGCCGGAAGGTCGTTTATAATGACCCCAGGTTCGACGAGGTGTGTCTAAGTAGGAACACGAATGGATCATCGGGGGTGGCCCGGTGGTGCAGGTCTCTCCCGACCCAGCGGGGACCCAGCCAAGCCATCGGGCGACGGATAAGCAGACCTGGAGGTCCGCACCACAACCACCGTCAACCACGGCATTGCATCCGCAGTCCTGCTTATTCCGAATTTTGCGCCGCGGCGTTATAGAGGAATATCAGGTCAAAAGTAAAAGGTAAAAAGTAAGGAAAGGAGCGCCAGCCCCAGACCGGCTCGCGGATATTTTTCTTTTTTCCTTTTTTACTTCACCGCCGCGTCCTTCAGGGTGAAAGGTTTGGCTTAACCTGATCCACGGCGCGATTCCCAGGGTAACGGTAATGCTTTTTCTTGGCCTGGCTTTGCTTGTGTCCGCGCTCGGGTTGAGCCTCGTCGGCACCCATTTGGCGCGGCGCTGGGCCGGGCGGATGGGGATGATGGATCCGCCCGGCGCTCGCAAAGTGCACGCCGCACCCACGCCGCGCAACGGCGGCATCGCCATCTTCTGGAGTCTGGCCCTGCCTCTGCTGGTGGGTCTGTTCGCGGCGAACTGGCTTACCCAAGGGCCGTTGGCCGCCTGGCTGCCCGCGGGCACACCAGCCTATGTGCCGGGCGTCATCGCCCATCGCCCGCTGGCGCTGCTGCTGCTTATCTGTACGCTGGGCATTCACCTGCTGGGTCTGCGCGATGATCGCCGCCCACTGTCCGCGGGCGGCAAACTTTTCGGTCAGTTATTAATGGCCGTGGCCCTGGTGGCGGGGGGGGAATGGATCCAGCCAGGCGGTTTTCGCATCATGACGTTCCTGGACCACCTCGTGCCGGGCGGGGTGTGGCTCTCCGGTGCCGCCAGCGTGCTGTGGATTGTGCTGCTGACCAACGCTTTTAATTTTATGGACAACATGGATGGTCTGTCCGCGGGCGTGGCGGGCATCTGCGCGGCGATGTTTTTCCTGGCCGCGCTGCTGACTCACCAATGGTTTATCTGCGGTTTGTTGTTGCTATATCTGGGCGCGGTGGGGGGCTTTCTGGCCTACAACTTTCCTCCGGCGAGCATTTTTATGGGCGACGGCGGCAGCATGGTTTTGGGATTTTTTCTGGCCGCTTTGACCATTCGCACCACGTACTATTCCGGCAATGGGCGCTGGTACGATCTTTTCGTGCCGCTGGTGGTGACCGCGGTGCCCATCTACGATCTGCTGGTGGTCAGTTGGGTGCGGCTGCGCCGGGGGCGCAGCCCCATGGTCGGCGACACCAATCATTTTTCGCATCGCCTGGTGCGGCACGGTTTTTCCCCGCGCGGCGCGGTGCTGGTGATCTACGCCATCACGCTGGCGTGCGGTCTTTCCGCCCCGCTGCTGGCCCGGGTGGGTACGTTGGGGGCCTTGTTAATCGCTGTGCAGGTGCTGAGCATTCTGACCGTGGTGGGCATTTTGGAGCGGGTTGGAGAACACACCCGATGACTCGCCGCATCCACTGGCCGTGGCGCGCCTCGTTCCAACCGCCGGGGGGGCGGGCTCCCGCGGCGCCGCGCCCGTGGCCGTGCCCCTGGCCGTGGCTTCTGATCGGGGCGCTGCTGCTGATCTTGTGCCTTCGGTTAACCGTCGCCGAGCCGGTTAACGCGGGCCAGGTCGGCGGCTTCTCCGGCCCTTTGGCGGCCTCGCTGCGCTATCCCGGTGCGGCGGAACTCATCGGTTTTTCCCTGCTGACCTTAGCGTTGGTTGGTGTCGCCTTAAGCCTCGGCATGCGGGTCGCCCGCGGCGCGATGCCGCGACTGTTTTTAATCGCCGCTTTGGTGGCGCTGGCTCTGCTTTCCGCTTTCCGCGCCGCTAACCGTTTCGCCGCGCTTCTGGGGGTCTGCGATCTGGGCATAGCCCTGCTGGCGGGCTGGCTGGCGGGTGGGCTCTGCCGGACGCAGCGAAAGCGCGGCTTCGTGGTGGCCGTGCTCGCGGGGCTGCTGGCGGTTATGTGCGTGAAGGGATTCTATCAGCGGTTTGTGGAATTGCCGCTGACGCGCGCGATGTTTCAGCGGCACGCCTCGGCCTGGCTGGCGGAGTTGGGCATCCGGCCTGGCAGCGTCCAGGCGCGGCTCTTTTATGCCCGGCTGAATGCCCACGAGGTCAGCGGGTTCTTGGTGCTAAGCGATGTATTCGCCGAGGCGCTCTTGCCATTGTTGCTGGTGGCACTGGCCTTGGGACTCTCGGCGGTCCGCCGCGGAACGCAAGCCTGGCGCCTAGGTGACACCAACCAGACTGAAGAGCCGCTGCGGTGCCAACCAGAAACCAGAAACCACAAACCAGAAACCAGAAACCGTAAACCGGAAACTGGAAACCAATTTTTCCCCGGCATCTTTCTATTGCTTCTGTTCGCCGCGGGGGTGGCCGTGGTTGTGTTCACACGCAGCAAAGGCGCTCTGGCCACGCTGGTGTTAGGCGTAGCGGTTTTTATTTTCGCCTGGCGGCGGGGGAGGTTCCTGGCTCGCCATCGCTGGAAAGCGGTGGCGGTGGCGTTGCTGACCGCGGGGCTGGCGGGAAGCAGTATTCTGGCCTATGGTTTAAGCCGCCATACACTGCCCACGCGCGACCTGCGCTTCCGCTGGCAATACTGGACTGGCGCCGCCCGGATCATTGCGCATCATCCGTGGCTGGGCGTGGGGCTGAATAATTTTGGCTACTACTACCCGCGCTACAAGGCGCCGCAGGCGCCGGAAGATGTCAAAGACCCGCATAACCCGCTGGTGCGTCTGGCCGCGGAGGCCGGTTGGCCGGCGGCGGCGCTGTGGGCGATCCTGCTGCTGGCCGCCTTTCTGCGGGCCGTCGCGCAGGATACGCCCATACCAGGCCCACCAGAAAATGGAAAACCAGAAACCGCAAACCAGAAACCGGAAACCAGAAACCAGAAACTTGAAACCACAACCCAGCCACCACACCGATGTCCCGAATCCGGCGACACGCGGCCCGAGGAACCCGGCGACAGGCCTGTCCGCGCCCGCTGGCTGGCCGTTTTTGTCGCGGCGTGGTGGGGGGCGCGATTCCTTGTCACCGGTCCGACCCTTCATGCCGGCGCCGCCATGATTTGGCCCATTTTCATGGCCGGGGTTTACGCGCTGGCCGCGTTCGCCGCGATGGCCGGGTCCCAGCACCTCTGGGCGAAGCTTTCGCCGGATGGGCGGCGCACGGTGGCCCTGGCCGCGGTGCTGGGCGCCGCCGGAATGTGTCTGTACGACCAAATTAACATGGCTCTGGTGACCGGGGCGGTGGCCATGCTGTTCTGGGTGGTGCTGGGGGCGTTCCAGGCCCGCTCGGCGGAGGCGGCGGTGAGCCATGGTCCGCACGCGGCGATCGGTGGGGCGGTTGGTGCATGGGGTTTGCAGTTGGTCCCGACAGCCATCGGGACTCTTCGATCGGTTGTCAGTTTTCAGCCGCGGGTCCAACGGAAGCCGAGTGACGGCGGAGCACGAAACACGCAACGCTGGGCATTGAAAACAGGGCAGCTGCGCCGCGCTATCGGCGCGGCCGCGGTGACCGCAGCGGCCATTTTAGGATTCAGCTTCTGGTGGCCGGCGTATCGCGGCACGCTGGCCGACGATTCGGCGCGCTATGGGCGGGCTTATGCGGCAGCCATGCGGCAACAGCACTGGCCGGGCGCGCTGCGCGCCGTCAATAGCGCGTTGACCGTGGATCGCCGCTCCACCACCTGGTTGACACGCCGCATCGGTCTGGAAATGCAGCTGGGTTTGAACCCGCGGGCCGATGTCCTGCGGCTTTTGCGCTGGAATCCAACCTCGGCGCGTCTGCGTTGGTCCTGGGCCGCAAGCCGACGCTGCGGCCTGAGCCTCTCCGAGCGGATCCACCAGTTAAAACGGGCGGTTCAACTTAACGGCGACCTTCCACCGCATGACATTACCCGCCTCTCCCCGGCGCATCTGGCCGCCATCGAACTGGAGATTCACCGGCTCGAAACAAATCTAGAACGTCGCCAGGAGAACCAGAAAAATCAATAACCACACCAAATCCAGAAAATGCCAGTAAATCAGGCAATAGCGCACGCCGGGATAATAGTTGGGCGAATAAACACCCTGCGCGGCGCGGACATTCACCACGGCCAGCGGAATCAGCCCGCCGACCACATGAATGGCATGGAGAATCGTAAATACATAAAACATCGCCAGCAGTACCCGCTGTTCCACCAGGGGCGCATCCGCGGCGCGCAATCCACCCACCGGGGACAACGTCGGCGCCACCGCCGTCAGGGCCTGATCCACATGGTGCAGCGCCCCGTAAACGACCAGCCAGTTGACACTCTGGACCAGTAAAAACGCCGTCCCGAGCAGCAACGTCGCCTGCAAGGCGCCCCGCAGTCGCCGCGACTGGCCTGCGCGCACACTGCGCCAGGCCGCGTGCATCGTACCGCTGCTGACCAGAAGGATGAGGGTGCTCAACCACAGGCCCGGCGGTAGAGGGACGGTAATGGGCGCGGTGAATTCGCTGCGAAAAATAAGGTATCCGATCAGACTCGCGGCAAACAAAACGGACAAGGCCAGCACCAACAGGGCGATACCCAAAGTACCGGCCCCGCCGACCAACACCCGTCGGCCCGGGCCAAACAGATGCGGGGCGGCATCATGGGAGGAAGGCGGCGGTAAATCGGATGGCGGCAGCATAATAAACCACGCATTATAGCTCGAGTTTTCCCTCCCCGGCGGGGACAGACCAACTGGCGAAGGGGTGTTGCGAAGGTGGGCGGTCGAAGCGGGGTACCAGGTGCTCTTCCCCTCACCTGAACAAAAGCGATTCCTTCGGGGCTGTGCAGCCGAGCGCCAGTTCAGGCCAGCGTTCCACGAAAAGGGCCGCGGATACCCGGCCCAGTTCGCTCGGTTCAAGCTTGTGTAAACCGCCTCCGTAGACGCGGCCCTCAGCGCGCAATTCCAGCCCGGTGACTTGGCGGAGCAGCTCGAATACCTCTCCCGCTCGGTCGGGATGGCGTCGGAGCATTGCCGCGAGACCGCTCTTGGGGTAGAGCATTAAATATAGATTCGTCCCAATGGCCGCCGAGCGATTCCAGATGAAACGGAACGGCCCTTTGCCATTCGCTCCGCGGCCCATATACGTGCAAAGGAAAGGAGCGGGGGCGCGTTGCTCCTGCTTGTACCAGGGCACACGCTTGCCGACCGGGTAGCCGTCTCTGATTCCCAGCACCTGGGCCGTTTGCAGGTATTCCCAGAGCGCGGGATGGCATCATATCCGCATTTATTTTAATGGGCGGCATAGCAGGCTCCGGATCTCGTCCCTGCCATGGTCCAGCGCCCAAGGCGGCCTGTTAAATACCTAGGGATGCCGCTCGACGAATTCCAACTACGAAAATCGCGAAAAACACGAAAAAAAATAATACGTTTGTTTCAGGATGACCGGCGGCGGGCCCGACCAACGATTCTATCGAGTTGGCCTTCTCGGGGACTTCGCCGGCTCTAAAATCTTCGCGTATCGGGCGCAGCAGGTCCGCAAAACGTTGGTCCGCGAGCATGGAGCGCTCCACGGGGAAACGCGTTAAGGCTCGGATGGTCTGATGCTGGGGGATCTGTAATGGACGATGGATTCAGCGCCGTTGTCTCATGCGCAAATAATCGCCTGGCCGCAGAACCAACGTGCCGCCTATCACGCGGCCGAAATAACGGGAAAAGTGCTTATCGCCGGTCAGCAGAACATCTGCATCGCAGGCTAAGGCTGCCTCCATCACCGGCAGATCCTTCGCCGGAAGAACCAACCCAGGCGGTAACACCCTGGCCCCGGTCTTGATCACCAACTTGACGGTCGCCAATAACCGGTGCAGAGCCTTCATGCGGTGCGGGCACTTGGCTGATACGTTGTGGTAAGCCTCAGCGGCCACGTAGGCAGAAGCTACTAACTCGACATCCGCCAGTTGCCAAAGCTCAAGCAAACGGCACGAGGGATCGCAAGCGGCGGAAAAGAGAACATTCGCATCCAAAAAAGCGCGTTCCATGTGGATATTCGTCCCACTTTCCGCTTCGCCGCTCTTATCGCACTTATGGCACGCCCGCGGGTTTCACATGATTGATTTCGGCGGGGTTAAGGCCCATATCTCGGACCAGTTTGACGGCCCGGGAGTAGTCGGCGGCGTCGACGGTATTGGTTAGGAGAAATTCCGCTACGCGCTCAGGGGTGTAGGCTTCCACCGGCGGCAATCGCCGCCGTCGGGTGGTGCGCAAACATGGTCGAACGCTTCGTTGGGAACGAAACTTTAATCGCGAGGGATTCAAAGCAGTTTTCATTATCGTGCCTCCTTCATTATTATCGGCGCACCAGACGTCCGGTCAAATCATCCGATTTCCACGGCCTTTCGTGAAAAATGTTTTGTCGTGCGGCCGCTGCTGCGGCGCTTGGTGCTCAAAGGTGCATAATACCGCTCCGACGCACGGCGTTTGCTCGCGAGGCACGACTGGGCGACAAAGCAGGCTCCGGATCTCGTCCCTGCCATGGTACAGCGCCCAAGGCGGCCTGTTAAATACCCAGGGATGCCCACGACGAATTCCAAATTAAGTAGTGTACAGCCGGGCGGGAGTGGTCACAGGTTCCCGCAAGCATCTTTCGCACCGCGCGAAGAAGCGCGGAGATTGTGACCCAGCGCGGCTCGGTCGCCGTGGCGAGTAAACTGCGCCGCGAAGATCACGAAGGACGAATTAGAGAACCCGGGGGCAGATGGCCGCAGCGGAGTGAACTCGGCAGGGGTTTTGAGGGATCATTAGAAGGGTGTTTTCGCGGGCCAGGGCGACCGTAGCTCACGCGAAGCCGCGAAGAGCGCGAAGGACGAATTAGAGAACCCCGGGGGCAATGGTTGAAGCGAAGTGAACTTGGCAAGGATGTTAAGGGAGCATTAAAAAAAGGTGTTTTCGCGGCCTTCGCGGCTTCGCGTGAGATGAGGAATTGTGAGCACCGCCTCGAAGAGCCGCTACGGCGACCTTCAGCGCGGTGAACCGAACGACAATGGAGCACCCGAAGGCGCAGGGGAACAGGAATGACGACCCACGAAACACGCGAAAACATAACCACAGTTTACCCGCCGCGGCGGGGATCACGCGGATGGCACGGATAAAGCTGGCGTTCCTGGCCGCCTTTATCGGTTAATCCGTGAAATCAGTGAAATCGGTGGTTTTTCGGTGGTTTTAGGCTCTGGACGAAACGACAAACGATTTGGACGAAAAGCTATAGACGTGGGCTTGATCCAATGCTAGAGTTAAATATCAGATGCGGTGGAAGAGCCGCCGATGGCAGGGCGCAAGCGGCCGGACGCGAAGGCAAGAGTAAAGAGAAGGCGAATGGTTGTGCCGTGGCGAAGCGCGAAACACACGAAAGACCAGGACCACAGTTTACCCGCCGCGGCGGGTAAACTGTGGTGAAAGACACGAAGGCGACCGATGGATCACGGTCGCCGTGGCGACTAAACTGCGTCGCGAAGAGCGCGAAGGACGAATTAGAGAACCCCGGGGGCAATGGTTGAAGCGAAGTGAACTTGGCAAGGATGTTAAGGGAGCATAAAAAAAAGGTGTTTTCGCGGCCTTCGCGGCTTCGCGTGAGATGAGCAATTGTGAGCAGCGCCTCGAAGAGCCGCTACGGCGACCTTCAGCGCGGTGAACCGAACGAGAATGGAGCACCCGAAGGCGCAGAGGAACAGGAATGATGACCCACGAAACACGCGAAAACATAACCACAGTTTACCCGCCGCGGCAGGGATCACGCGGATGGCACGGATAAAGCTGGCGTTCCTGGAAATCAGTGAAATTGGTGGCTTTTCGGTGGTTTTAGGCCTTGGACGAAACGACAAACGATTTGGACGAAAAGCTATAGACGCGAGCTTGATCCGGTGCTAGAGTTAAACGAGAAGTAGCACGGAAGACGAGGAAAAATGATCCCGATGTCCCGAAGCTTCGGGACCAGTCGGGAAAAACTGAAAACTTAACCCAGAAGAACGGGAAGGGCCGCCGTAGCGACCCTTCGATAGATGGTCGGCTCTCTTTTTAAGGAGATTACGATGAGAGCGTATGAAACCATTCAAGGCGCAGTCGGAACCGTGTTGTCCCCCATCACCTGGCTGCTTAGTTGCGTGGCCCTGCTGGTCAGTTCCGTGGTGCTCGGCTTGGCGCGGAGCTTGGGAGCCTATGGCGACCTGGAATCGCTGCTGCACCGGGCCGGATTCCGCTCGTTAAGGCGGCGGGTCAGGGGTGCGTTAGGGTTTACGTTGATCGAGCTGCTGGTAGTGATCTCGATCATCGCGATCCTTATTAGCATCCTCCTGCCGGCCCTGGCTAAGGCGCGGGAATTGGCCAATCGCGCGGTCTGCATGGCCAATATCCGCGGGATCATCCAGTCCATGGTGACCTACGCCCAGCCGAACAACGGCGTGTTTCCCGGTTCGTTCACGGAAATCAGCAACCCCGTCACCCTCGGCGGCGGTGGAAACTGGTACTGGAACGCCCCCATGGGCAATAACCCGACGGCAAACTACTACACGACCCCCCAGCAGGCGGTGTTGAACTGGTTCACCAACAACACCTTCGTGAATGGCCGCCCCAGCCCCTCGGCGGGGCTGTGGATGTTGGTGCTCCAGGGCTATACAACGCCGGCCAGTTTTATCTGCCCGTCGGATCCGTTCGCCGGCAGTGCGTCCTCCGAGTACATCACGCCGCCCTCCGCACCCGGTGCGACCGATTACTACTCGAATTTCGGCGGCGCCAACGCGATCGGCGCTGAGGGCGGCACCGGCATTTACGGCCAGGGGCTAAGCTACTCCATCGCCTTTCCCTGGCCTTGGGAGAATAGCCCCTCGGGTGGTGTCACGTGCGTGCAGGCGGTCCCCGATTGGTGGACGACGAACTTCACCAACACGCAGGTCCCCTTGGTCAGCGACATGGCCCCGTTTGATGGCAATGCCACGGACGGCAGTGGCGTTGGGACGGGCGTCTACCAGCGTGTCACCACCACCCTGCCGACGGCCAATACCTATGGGCCGTATATTTACAACTCCGGCAACCACGCCGGCGACGGCCAGAATGTGGGCTTCGCTGACGACCACGTAACTTGGGAAACCTCGCCCTATGTGGGTGAAAATGGTGATAACATTTTCACCTACACCACTGCCACGGGCGTGGTCAACGGCACCACGGACACCAACCAGGTGGGCATGTCGTATGCCCGGACCGATGGCCTGGTGCATTGCCCGGAGATCACGACCCTGGGGGCGCCGTTTGATACCTGCATGACGCCGATCCGTTACGTAAACACCAACCAAACGCCCCCCGCCGCGGGCGTTTACTCGTGGTGATGGGGGCTGGCCCTTGTGCGGCTGCGGGCGGACTTTTCCGCCCGCGGTCGCGCAACAAGGACGGCCATGCGGCAGAAGGCAATTGTCGCCCGATCCGCCCGATCCCAGCCAGCTTTGGGGGGCGGGCATCTTGCCCGCCAGTCCATCCGTCCCGCCGACAACACCCAGGGGAGCTGTCGGCCGGGACGGCCGACCCCCAACAGACTTGGGGGGGCGGTATCTTGCCCGCCAGTTCATCCGTACCGCCGACAACACACCGATGAGCTGTCGGCCGAGACGGCCGACCCCCAACGGCTGGAAACCTTGCGTTTACGAGTCCGCGCCACAAGGGTCGAGACAGACATACGCTAAAAAGGAAAGGCCTGTATGGCGAAAGAAATGCCCGATTCCAACGGCCCGGTAAATTCAACGGAGCCTGACCGCCCAGTCGCCGCTGCCAGCATGCCGGGGGGTATCTTCGATCGGCGCCATTTTCTTGGCGGCGCGGCGTTGACGGGCTTGGCCGCGGCGGGCGCTGGCTTGGGGGTCGGGCGTCTCGCCCGACAACAGCCGCCGCAACCGTCGGCCGGGACGGCCGACCCCCAAAGCACGGACGACCTCCACGGGATGGCCGGCCCGCAAGGGCCGGGGAACGATTCCCACAAATATTACCTTAACGTCTACGACTTCGGCGCCCGGGGCAATGGCCGGGCTGATGATACCGCGGCCATTCAAAGAGCCTTGGACGCCGCCGCGAAAAAGGGCGGGATAGTCGCCGCGCCGTCGGGAAGCTACCTTATCAAGAGCCACCTCACTATTCCCAGTGGGGTCACGTTGGAAGGGGTCGCGCGCGCCACCGCCAGGCCGCATTGGCGGCCTCCTGCGGTTCCCCATCTCCAGGGAACCACGCTGTTGGCGGTGGGGGGCGCCGGGAATCCCGACGGCGAGCCGTTCATCACCATCCGCGAAAACGGAACTCTTAAAGGGGTTACGATTTTCTATCCGGAACAGGTTCCCATGTCCAGCGACGATCCGAAGGCCCAGGTTGTGCCGTATCCATGGACGGCTCGCGGGGGCGCTCCGGATGGGATCGGCCAGAACGTGTCCATCCTTGATGTGCTGATGATCAACCCGTACCAGGCGGTGGACCTCGGCACCTATCCCTGCGCCCGGCATTGGATCAATGGTCTGCTGGGACAACCGCTGCGCACCGGTGTATTTATAGACCAATGCGGCGACGTGGGCAGGCTCGAAAACGTGCATTTCTGGGGATTCGGGGCGTCCGCATACGACCGTTTCACACTTGGCGCGACGGCTTTCCGTATCGGCCGAACCGACTGGCAGTATATGTTCAACACCTTTGCGTGGGGATATGACATCGGCTACCACTTCGTTAAAACCCCGCACGGCTGTTGCAACGGCAATTTTCTGGGCGTTGGCGCGGATGGTTCCGGCCGGGCGGCCGTCGTGGTGGAAGACAGCCAATTTCCCGGCCTGCTGATCACCAATGGCGAGTTTACGGCTTTTCAGAATCCGAATTCGCCGGGAACCATCCAGATCGAACCGGGCAACCACGGCCCGGTCTGCTTGCAAAACTGCTCCTTCTGGGGAGCGTCGAATCATGTTGGAACCTTACGCGGCCAGGGGCCGGTCAGTTTCGAGGGCTGCACCTTCGCCACCTGGGACAGGCATAACCGCGGGGATCCAGCGTTGCTGCTGGACGGCGCGCCGACGACGGTCAGCGGGTGTGTGTTCAATAAAGTCGGATCGGGCACGGTGGCGGCGCGAATTACGCCGCATTGTCCCTCGGCGCTGATCGTGGGCAACCGGCGCGTCGGGAAGGATTTCATAGTGCAGCGGCCCACGCGGCTTTCCAGCAAGCGCTTTCGGATAGGCATGAATGTGGCCACGGAGGAATAAATCGGCAGCTGGCGTGAAAAATAACCACGGATTGCACGGACTACACGGATTTGGATCACAAGATGAAAGGACACCCTATGGCGAAAGAAATGCCCGATTCCAACGGCCCGGTAAATTCAACGGAGCCTGACCGCCCAGTCGCCGCCGCCAGCATGCCGGGGAGTATCTTCGATCGTCGCCATTTTCTTGGCGGCGCGGCGTTGGCCGGTTTGGGAGCGGCGGGCGCTGGCTTGGGTGTCGGGCGTCTCGCCCGGCAACAGCCGCCGCAACCGTCGGCCGAGACGGCCAACCCCCAAAGCACGGCCGACCTCCACGGGATGGCCGGCCCGCAAGGGCCGGGGAACGATTCCCACAAATATTACCTTAACGTCTACGACTTCGGCGCCCGGGGCAATGGCCGGGCTGATGATACCGCGGCCATTCAAAGAGCCTTGGACGCCGCCGCGAAAAAGGGCGGGATAGTCGCCGTGCCTGCGGGAACCTACCTGGTCAGAAGCCACCTGACAATCCCGAAGGATGTCACCTTGGAAGGAATATGGCGCTCGCTCGACCGGCCGCCGCGGCCAACCGGAACCGGCGTGGACATTGGCCTGGCCCACGGAATTCCCATGGTCCAGGGCACGACCCTGTTGGCGGTGGAGGGCAAGGGCAATCCCACCGGCGAGCCGTTCATCACCATTGAGGGAAACGGAACCCTGAAAGGCGTCACCATTTTCCATCCCCAGCAGGTGTCCACCTCCAATAACGATCCGAACGTTAAGGTTATTGCCTATCCCTGGGCGATTCGCGGGAAGGGCCAGGATGTTTCCGTGATGGATGTGGTTTTGGTCAACCCGTACCAGGCGGTGGACTTGGGCACCTTCCCCTGCGCCAGGCACATGATTCAACGCGTGGTCGGCCAGCCATTGCGTACGGGCCTATTTATAAACGATTGCGGTGACGTAGGACGGGTGGAGAATGTGCATTGGTGGGGATTCGGGCCATCGTCATATGACCGTTTCACCGCCGAGGCCACGGCGTTTCTTATCGGCCAGACGGCGTGGCAGTGCATGTTCAACTGTTTTTCTACCGGCTATGGGGTGGGTTACCACTTTATTCGCGGGCCAAAGGGGCCGGCGGAGGAGGCGGGGCCAACGGGTAGCGTGTTTCTGACCCAGTGCCACGCGGAAGCGGTATTCACTGCCGTACGGGTGGAGGACTGTGCGCAGGGGAGCGGGCTTGTTTTCGTCAATGGCCAGTTTACGGGTGGGGTCTATGGGCCGTTAAGTGGCGCCATCGCCATACCCGGTGTGACGGGGAAGTTTGATACCCACACCATCGAGATTGAACCGACGAATAGCGGCCCGGTGAAGTTCACCAACTGCAATGTCGGTACCGCCAGGGACGGAGCGGGTGCTGTAGTCGTACAGGGTACTGGGCATGTGGCCTTTAATACCTGCACTTTCAGTCAATGGGGTATGAAAGACCAGGAGGCCCCGGCCATTAAAGCGACCGGCGGCGGGTTGACGGTGATGGGCTGCGAGTTCACCCACAATCCAGCTTTCGCCTACGGAAAGACCCAGGTTGAAATAGGGCCGAACGTCAAATCCACAATTATTGTCGGCAATCGGATGAAAGGCGGAGTGAGGATCGTAAATCGCAGCCGGGGCAGCGTGCAGATCGGGCTGAATACGGATCAGTAGACGAAACTGCGGATTATCCACCGCGGCTCTGGCCGCAACCGAGAGAACCACGGATCACACGGATCTACACGGATTGTTAACCACGAAACACACGAAAGAGAAATGACGGGATAGCGCTGCCCGGCCTGAAAATCTTCGCGCGACGCGAAGAGTTTGGCCCGTGGGGAATCCCGGTTTCCAGCGGAGAATCCACCCCCGGCAAGGTCTCCAGAGGCGACTCCTCGATCCGCCGAGGGTCGCCGCGGGCGACTAAACTACTCCGCCTCCGTGCGGACCGGGGGCTATGGGTTTGGCCGCGGCGCAGTCTACCCGCCCGTGGCGGGGCGCGCTGGGGTTCTCTTGGTTGCGGCTTAGTTTAGTCGCCGCAGCGACCAGGCCGCGCCGGGAAATCTGTGGCTCGTCTTTGGTTGGGGCCCCGCCGCGCCGTGAAATCAGTGTCCCGCGGTTAATTCCCGGTGTGTCGGGAGCGTTGGTGCAGTCCGGTGAAAAAATATGCCCGGCGTACGTTAATTCCCGGTGTGCCGGGAGCGTTGACCAAGTGTTCCTTTGCGTGTTGTGCGTTACCCACGCCAAGCTCCGGCGCCGATACAAGGTGGGAAGGGTTATCTCCGCCCGAGGCTGATGAATTGCTCAACGGTCATCCCGCTGGCGCGGATAAGGCGACGCAACGTGCCCTTGGCAATTTCTTTATGGTCCGGGACTGACAGCGTGGCGCTGCTGCCATCCTTGATTAGCATCATGTGGCTGCCCTTCTGACCGTGGATTTGCCAGCAGTCTCTCGAAAAGACCCGTACCGGCAGCGGCGACATCAGACTGCGATCTCGAGCTACTGCGTTTCCACGGTCAGTGGCAGGCCTCGTTCAGCCCGGACTTCCAGGCAGGCTGCGATGGCTTCGCGGACATTCGCGAGGGCCTCTTCGCGGGTGACTCCCTGACTCACGCAGCCGGGGATGGCGGGGCACTGGGCGATCCAGACGCCATCCTCGTCGCGCTCTAATACCGTCATGAATTTCATATGGATTATGATAACTGAAAGGTTTACCAGCATCAAATTCCTAATTTTCCCAGCTCGGCAGCGTAACAGCTTAAACCACAAAAGACGCGAAATCGGCGCCACGTCGAGGCGCTACGCCCGCGGCGCCGGGATATCCCGATCAGCCGATCCCACCGCGAAGGCCGTCCGCCCGGGCTGGATTTTGGGGCAGGTCGGAATCGGGAATTGTGGCATTTCCGATTCTCGCATCGGCCCCGGTATCGGCCCGTAGTTTTCAACGCTTTTATGGCTTGGACGAAAAGACAAGCGAATTGGACGGAACGCTATAGACACGTGGCAGGGAAGATATAAACTTAACCACCGCGGAGGAATGGTGGAGTTAACGATCCAGGCCATGGAAGGCCACATAGTAGGCCTGCGACGCGGCCCAATCGGGATCGGCCGCGACAGGTCGGTGGGCGGTTTCCAAGGTCCGCCCGGCACGATGCCATGTGGTAGCCGCGAACTCATTAAGGAGAATGCCAATGCCAGGGGAATTTAAATTTCACGGAATCGGCTATGCGGTGATCGGAGCGTTGGTGGGGGGAACGATCGCTATTGCCCCAGCGCAGGGCCGGACAGCCCAATATCCGTTAGCTGATTTGGGTTATATCCCCAAGCCGAAATGGGTAGCGCAAAGCGGGCCGGGATTGCCACCGGCGGCGGCATTGGTGGGCGCGATACGAGGCGAAAAACCCGTCCAGATTCACCAGGGGGCTCGGCGCTTAAGCCTCAGCAACCCATTCCTTGGGATAACCTTCCAGCGCCAGACCGGGCGGGTGATTCAGATACGAAGTGGCGGCTCCAACGTGCTGCAAGGTGCTTCCGTGACCACGGCCGCTGATACGCCGTTCGTGGTGGATGTCGAAAACCGGAAAGGGCTGCATTATTTTTCCCAGATTGGACCGGTCCGCCAAGAGACCCTCGCCGCCTTTTCCGTAAGAACCCGGGTGCGAAAGCTCTCCAACGGCGGGGCGATGGTGGTGGTAAAGGGTCACAATAAGAGCGGAGTTCGTATTGAGTATTGGGTGGTGCTGTTGCCGGGGCAACCTCTAAGTTACTGGCGGATGCGTGTCGAAAATAATAATCCCCAGGATCTGGTTAATAAAGTGGTCTTCCCTCAATTCACAGGATTGGTGGTAGGTAAACACGCCGCCAATAACTGGTTTACCTTTCCGATTATGCTGGGGGCGAAAATCAAGGCCCAGGGCATTCCCGCGGGAAAAACCCTTCAGCAAATCCTCAACGAACGGGGTATGATGGGACCGCTGCAGGGAAGCCACTTTCTGCAGCGCCCGGTTACGCCGCGCGACCGCTACGAGTATCCCATGGACATGCATATGCAGTGGCTTTCGCTGTATCAGCGGGGCTACGGGCAAAAGGGCGGGAGGGGATTTTACGTGGCCTGTGATGACAATTATACGTATATCAAGAACATGGATATCGGCGAAGGAAAAGACCACGCGGGAATAATGAAATATACGTTCCCCGGCGTTTGGATTACCCCGCATTCCAGCTGGACTACGCCCTGGTTCAGCGTGGCCTATTACCCCAACGGCGGGTGGCGGCAGGCCGCTCGCTGGTACCGTGACTGGGCGGAAAAGGTTGGATTTAAGCCACCGGCCCATGTCCCCCCCATAATCCGCCAGATGCCGGCAATGAACTGGAGCCAGTGGTATGTCACGTATAAGGGCGTTCAAAGACGTTTTGAAGCGCAACAGGCCGGGCCGGTGTCCGGGATCATTTATGACTTCACGGGGGGCGATAATTTTCCGGACATGGATCTGCGCGGTAATACCTCCGATATCCGGCACGTCAACAAAGCCATTTCGCGGTTGGGTGGAATCCCCTGCTTTTATATATGTCCTTGGTTGATGTATCAGGGCTACACCACTTTTGGCGGAAGCCAATATTCCTTCGTGCGGTTTCGCAACGGCGCTGTGGCCGGTGGCTGGGGCGATACCTGGCCGGACCCGGCCAATAAACGCTTTGTGGAGCTGTGGTGCCGGAAGATTCAGCGGCTGGTGGGCACGTTAAAAGCGGGCGGGGTAACCTGGGATGTGGGCGGCGGCGCTGCGGGACCGAATTATAACCCGCGGCGCACCTACCGCCCCGACCTTTACCCATACTACGCCAAGGAATTCTTCAAGGCGGTACGCCGCACCGGTCAGAAATACAATCCCGGTTTTACGATTTCCACCGAACACTGCGCCGACTATTACGCCTCCGAATTCGCCCGCTCTTCCGCGCATATCTACGAGTTTAAGACGGTTTCCGTCCCGAAAGGCGTGCAAGGGCGATTGATGCCGGTGCTTTTCCGCTACACTTTGCCCAGCATATCAGCGCTGCAATATCCCACCGAGTGCAATGCGGATTTCTGGATGTACGGTTACGGGCCGGGCTATGGCTTTTTGGGCGGCGGGCCGTCCTGGGGAAATGATCCCAACGCCCGGGCCTCCAACTATACCTTTTACAATCTTCCATGGTATCTGTACTACCGCTGGCGGGTGGGATTTATGGATGCGGTGGTGGATGGTAAGGTGCTGGGAGAAAACGTGCGGGCCACCGTAGGGAAGAAAAGTTTCCAGTGTGAATTCCCCCGGCGTTTGGTGGCCTGTTCGTTTCTGGGAACCGGGCGGCAGATTACCCTGGGCGGCTGGTTTGATCTGAACCCCAGCGCTTACGGACAGGCGTTGATTCGCCACCGTTGGCTGCTGCCTGAAAAAGTCACGCTGGCGATCCAGACGCCTTTGGCCAACGTCCACAAGGTATACCTGCATAAAGTCGGGCAGCCCCCGCGACTGATAAAGTTCCACCAGCAAGGAGATACGGTCTACGTGACCGTGTCCCACCCGGATTATTTTGCGGTCGAGATGATCGACCATGGGATTCACCCGCAGTTTAATTTGCCAATGGTGACCTATGAGGGCAGGCCGCTGACGATAAAGCTGGCGCTGACCAACTGGACCGCCGCAGCGGCGCGGGGATTGGTTCGGCTGGACCTTCCGGTGGGATGGCGTATTCCGCAGGAGGCGGCACACGCCGCATCCGCGGGATTTAGGCCAGGCAAAGTGGGCTCGACGTCCCGCCACTTTGCAATTCCCGTTGGCAAGGAGGCGGTGCTCACCTTTCAGGTGAATGTTCCGCGCGAGCCGATGCAACGCACCTATCCGCTCCATGCGGTGATCCGACTAAGCGACGGCCGGAAACTTTATACCGCCGCCACGGTTCGGGTGATGAAACGCTGTTATCTTCACGTGGCTCACCCTATTTTGAGCCTCGGCGCTAAGGGCCAGGCGACGGCGACCTTCGTTAACAATCTGCCGGTTTCCGTTCGTATTCGAGCTCGCGTAGCGGCGCCGGTCGGTATAGTGGTGGCCCCGTCATCTTTTGAGATTCATCTCGGCCCGGCTAGCTTCCAGCGGCGGCCGGTTATGTTGAAAACCTCGCTGGGAGCCCCCGCGGTGGCGACCACAAAGTTAATGAATCCCCGGCAACGGCAGATGCTGCGTATTCAGACGGAAAAAACACCGCTGTCCGGCGCCATCACCCTGCATTACTTCGTCCAGGCGGTCGGCGGCCAGCAGGCTTGGCGGAAGATTTATTCCTGGACGCCTGCGGTCAAGCTGCTGAGCTTGGTTAAAGCTGTATGGAAAACCAAGCTGTTCCCGTCCATCTTCCGGGGACAGGGCCATTGGGGCGTGATGGGAATTGGGGGCCGCGATTCGCTTCCCCTGCCGTACATAACCCCGGTGGTCAGCGATGCGAATTGGCCGACGATGAAGGTGGGCCAGGCGATAACACTGCCGAAAGATACAGTATCTTCGGTTCCCTACAACAAAAGAGCCGGCTACGGCATATTCCGCACCTGGATTAACGTGCCGCGATCCTGGATGAAATACAGGCGCATCAAGCTTCATGGAGTGGACGGGGCGCCGGTGGCGTGGTTCAGCCATTGTAACTACATTTTTATCAATGGCCGGCCGGCGGGCATGTTGGGCAACAATGGGAGTATCGAAATTGCGCCTTATCTTTATTACGGCGGGAAGAATCTGATCGCGATCGCGCAATACACGCCGACCGGAATTCCGCGGCTGTCCATTGTGGCAGGTTCGGTTCCGCCCGCCAGGGAGCGGGCGTTTAAAGTTCAAAATGGCGAATAGACGGGGGGCGATAGCCCACGAACTGCGCAAGAAAGCCGCCCCCTCGCGCCCGCTGAGCGCCGGCAGTGCTGGCATCAGACCGCGACCTCAACCTGCTGCGTCTCCACGGTCAGCGGCAAACTGGTGTGACAAGTTTTCCGGGAGGGTTGTAGGGCAGGTCGAAGAGCCGCCTCAAGAGGCGTTTCCAGGTCTCCATAGGCGACTCGCCTCCGGAGACCTGCGCCGTTCCTGGGCAGACTGGAGTAATGGCAAGTTGTTCCTGGTTCCCGATCGTACTCCTGCCCTTGATCGATGGCCTTTCGATCAGGAGCGGGAGCAGGAATAGTGCCCCAGCCGCCATCCCCGTCGCGCTCCAGGTCGTGCTGACATTCAGCCGCCACGGCACGTCGGACCGTGTCCACCGGGGCGGATCTTCGACCTGCCACACATGTCCGCCCCGGGGCGTTATAGTAGGCACCGTCCCGGTGCCGTGACCCAGCTCCACGGCCGCAGCCGGGCCTGGTCCCACCGGCCTTGCCGGAGGAGCAAACTGGGCCGTTTTCGGCACTGCGCACGCAGGCTGGATGTCAACACGAGCTAATACCGCTATGAATTTCATGTTCGTTGATGGCGACTGAAATGCTTTCCAGCGCCCAATTTACCGGCCGTTTCCGCTGAGCAGCACAACGGCTTAACCCGGATTTTGCAGTCGGCCGCGGCGCTGTAACCGTCAGGATGGTGCTGGTTTCGGCAACGGCCGTATCCTGATATGGGTTGCATGCACAACCGCGAAGACGCCATTCCAGTCGGTCCGGCTTTCCAAGACACTAACGATTCTTTCGCTCAATCGCCCGGGCACAGTGATCGGAACGCGAAACAGCACAACCCCGCATTGTGCCGGCAGCCCCTGCCGACAAGCTAACTCGCCGAAATCCTTGTCGAACGTAATTACAATACGGCCATCCCGCTGGGCGTGACTTAGGATCATATCATCCGCGGCGCCTTGCAAATCGGTGCGGCCCCAAAACACGTCGTGCCCCTTAGCCCGGAGCGCCTCGACGACCACACGGGGCATATTCTCGTCGGCCAAAATTTTCATGCCGGCCTATGCCACAAGATAAACGTGTTCCGAGCGCAAAGTGTCGCTGGCGTAAGACAGGCACGCCAGGATGTCCTGATGTGTGACACCAGGATAGTTGTCGGTCAGTTCCTGCTCACTCCACCCCTGCGCCAACAGTTCCAAGATAAACTCGACCGCCAGACGGGTCCCTTTGATCACCGGCTTACCCGCGAGAACCGTGGGATCAACGGCAATCCGATCTTGCCAGTTCATTTCTGTTTCCTCACAGACACCATCGTTGAACATCTTCAACGCGCCTTGAATTATACCGTTTTTCCCCACCCCCACCCAACGGGCACGGCGGAGATTTTAGACCCTGCCCGACCGTACCCCGCAGCCCGGCGTCTCTGGGTGAGTTATTATCCCTCCTCCTTGGCGGCCTTGACCAACACCATGTGACTGCCGTTCTGATCGGCGTTTCGACAGCCGTCTCTGGAGAAGACCAGCACCATCCCCGCCAGGGGCTCCCAAGGCCACTCCTCGGTCGAAGGCTGGATACGCGATGCTGACGCCATTTTCATCATCCCAACGATTCACTCTGCGCTGCCACTTAGAGTTAAATATCAGATGCGGTGGAAGCCCCGCCGATGGCGCGGCGCAGGCGGGCAGACGCGAAAGACCACAACCACAGTTTACCCGCCGCGGCGGGGATCACACGGATGGCACGGATAAAGTTGGCGCTCTTGGCCGCGTTTATCGGTCGATCCGTGAAATCAGTGTAATCCCCGCCGCGGCGGGTACACTGTGGTTTATCGGCGGTTTCGGCCTTGGACGAAACGACAAACGAATTGGACGGAAAGCTATAGACACGTGGCAGGGAAGGCGTAGACTTACCAGGCGTGGATCTGAAGCAGCTTTTTACCCTCAGCCTGGCGGTGCTGCTCGTGGCAAGCGTCATCACGCAGGTGAACTTGCCAGCGCATCGCGGCAAACATCCGGTGTTGTACTGGGCCACCGATGACGACCCGGCGCGGGCGGCGCAGGTGGCGAATTTTGAACAGTGGCTGCGCCGCCACCGCTATCCAAAGTTCAAGCTGCGCCTGGATTTCGCTAACCACGATCTGACCAAAGACATCATCCTGGGGGTTTCCGGCGATGGCGATGATTTGATGGACATGTACGGCTTCGGCCAGATGAATTTTATGCGCCAGTGCGGTTTGCTATATAACGTGGCCCCAGCCGCGAAAAAGATGGGCTTTGATGCCGTCCATACCTGGCCGGCTCTCGAAAGCGACCTGATTTCCCATGGCCAGCAGTACCTGTTTCCCCGCGCTGTGGACACCTTGCTGTATTGGGTAAACCAGGCCACCTTCGCCAAATACCACCAGCCGCCGCCGCCGCGGACGTGGACTTTCGCCGAATTCCAGCGGATCGGTGAAGCATTGGTGCGGGCGGCGAACCCGCCGGGAAAGCGGCAGAGGGTGTTTTTCGCCGACCAGGTGAATAGCCGGTACCTGCGGCGAAGTTTGGGGTTATCCACGTTCAATGAAACGCTTACCCGGTGCATCTTGAACGACCCGCGTTACGTTCACGTGCTGCACTTGATGCACCGCTGGACTTTTGTGGATCATCTTCTACCAACGCCCGCCCAAGCGGCCTCCGTGGCCGCGCAGGCGGGTTTCCTCAACCCGTTGCAGATGCTTTTTAATTCCGGCAACGTGGCCATGATCTATTCCGGACGCTTCGCGCTGGTTCAATTACGCCGGTTCCATAGGGCTTCCGGCCTGATTCCGCTGGCCGTGAGTGATCCGCCTTATGGGAAGTTTCCCAACAGTGTGATGATTATGGCCGGGCCGGCCGTGTATATCGGCTCGGCACACAAGAAACTGGCGGAATATTTTTTGGCGTACCTGGCCGGCCGCGCCCACAATATGCAGATTGTCAGGGATTGCGACGCCATGCCTCCGAATCCGATCTATACGCGTACGCGGGAATTTCTCAATCCGCCAGAGTATCCCAACGAATGGGGCTGCGGCGAGGCCTTCGCGCGGGCGGCCCGGAGGATTGCCATTCCCAAGGCGTATAGCCCATTTGTTTTGTCCGCGACGGTGACGCATATCGTAAAATATCAGGTTGAAGCCGGTTTCATGGCTGGTATTTACACCGCCCGCCAAGCAGCCCGGCTGGCGGCGGATCGTGTCAACCAAGCCATAGCCGAGAGCATTCGCCAAAGCCAACGCCTGCAGCGCCTATACAAGAGGCTGGTGCATCGGCAAGAAATAATTGACCAGCTGCGCGGAGAGGGGCGAAAAGTTCCATTACGGTTGATTGGGAACCCTTTTTATCAACGCTACTACGTGGCGCAGGGCTGGGCGCGGCGCCGCCAAGGTGCGGGGGCGACGCCGCGCCGTGGAGACCCGGTGACCCGATGACACGAATGGGAGCGGACACGCGGTTGGGGGGGAACGCCCAGATGCGGAAATACGGCGACACGGTGACGCAGCGATGCGCAATCTTAGCCGGCACACTCCGTGTGCCGTTGTGCCTGCGGCTGATGCGGACAGGCAGGGATGCCCAGACCTCCAGACGCAGTATCACGGAGAATAAGGAACGCGGTGTCGCGTCGCCACGAGAAAAGATAGGAGAAACTTGATGCCAAAAAATAAGGACAACCTGGAAGCCGGTGTTGGCGCCGGTCGCCCGCGGCGGAATGAGTATCTATCGCCCCGGCTCGGCCCGCCGTGGAAAATAATGGGTGTCGTGTTGGACCTGCGGCACATGGAAACGGTGGAGTATATCAACCAGTACGCCGATTTTGCCGCCGCGCAGGGGTTCAATACCCTGGTGCTCTACCTGGAAGGACGGATACAAACTAAGTCCTTTCCGTTTCGGCCACGGGCCGAATCGTATTCGCTGGAAGAAATGCAGCGCGTGGTAAGTCATGTCCGCGGACTGGGAATGGATGTGGTTCCAGTGGTGCCGGCGTTGGGGCATTCCGACCAGTTTGTGGGTTGCCGCCAGCTTCACCACCTGGCGGAAGAGCGCGACGGGCGTGGATGCCAGATTTGGTCGGCGGGCAAACCGCCGCCTTCCACCTTCTGCCCCTCCCTGGAGGAAACGTACCAATTTCTGGAGGGATATTACGCGGAGCTGGCCGGGGTATTCCGGGGGCCGTGGTGGCATGTGGGGCTGGATGAATCCTGGAACCTGGGCTTCTGCCGGCTCTGCCGGAAGCGCTGGCGGGCGGCGGGATTGGGTTCGATTTTTACGCAGCACTTACGGCGGCTGCATAAAATCGTCACCCAACTCGGCAAACGGATGTGGTTTTGGGACGACATGCTGCTGGAGATGTTTCCGGAGGAGTTGCCGAATCTTCCGCGGGATGTGGTGCCCTGCCACTGGCAATATGACCACATTGTCGAGCCGGAGGGCATTCGGGCCAATGTTGTCAATCGCCGGCGGCGGAACTGGTTGCAAATCTACGCGCAGCACGGGCTGGATGTTGTGATCTGCCCCGGTGGGCCGTATCCGCTGCAAAACGTGGAAACGTTTACGGATTATGCGCGGCGCCATCACGTGCTGGGAGGGATGCTCACGCAATGGGAAGGCACGCCGCGGCAGCAGCCGGCCAATCGGGTGGTTGTGGCGTTTACGGCGCGGTTGTGGCAGCGCGCTGCTTTTGATCCGGTAGCTGCCTGGGATGACGCCTTGAGCGCGGTGCTGGCCCCTGCCTCCGCCGCGCTGCGGCAGGCCGCGGGAGAAGTAATGCGGTTGGGATCGGTTCGCCCCGGCGTCAATCGCGCGGCTATCCGGGAGGTGGGGCAATCTTATTTCAACGGCCTGCCGGTGCGCGAGGAACGCTTGGAACATGCCGCGCTGCGAATGGCGCTGGACGACCTGCGGCGCCAGCGGCGCCTGGAGCCGCCGCCACGGGCCCAGAAAGCATTTTGGGATCACCTGGAATGGTCAGCACGGATGCTGCTGTGGGGATGGCGGCTGCGCCAATTTGTTCCGCTGGTTTATGATCCCACGCGGCCCGCCGCGGATCGGGAAACCATCCAGCGGCAAGCCGCGACCTTGCGGGACGAATTAAGCGGGTTGCTCGAATGCCTGGAGAAAAATGTCCAGGCCTGGGGTTATGCGGGCCACCCAAGCGACCAGGAAGACCTCGCGGCCTGGCGGGCGCTGGGTGAACATTTCCGACCGCTCTGGGGGCGCGCGCGGCGTAGGCCGTCGCCCCGGGACTGGCTGCTGATTCTCCGCCTGTTTCTACAAGATTTTTATGGTGGGCCGGTGTTGAAAGTTTCCCTGACGTTCGGCGCCGCGCGAAAGACGATACTGGAAGGAAGCTATAAACCGATGGGCATCGTGCGCGGCCGGATGGGCGGTCATTATGATCTGTTCGTGCCGTTTGTGTCGGCTCGTGCGCCCGATGGAGTGATTCTGGAAGGCTCCGGCTACGGCGGACAAGGCATCGGTTTTGTGGAGGTAAAAAATTCCTCGCTGGCCCTGCTGCCCGTTGCGGTTCGGGCGGTGCGTGGACCGGTTTTAAATGCGCAAGCGGTTTTACGGGATGATTCCTCATGGGCGTATCTGGGTTGCCCCGACATCGCCGCCGCCATGCGCCATCCCGAGCTGGCGGTCCGGCGGGGAATGCTGCGGATAAGCCTGAAAAGGGGGGACCCCATGAAAATATGATATGGCTACACGAATGTAGTGGCGCCGGATCAGCCTTGGCGGCGGCCGGCGGAGGAACACATAAGAAGGAAAAGATTCTCGCTGCGGCGACTTGAATGGATAAAAGGAGTTCATGATGAGTACCCCCACGGATATGTTGGTGAAATTGTACAATCTGCCGGATGACTGGAGTTTCGTCGCTGAGCAGGAAAAACTGGGCATTATTATTCGCAAGCCCATCGGCGTGGAAAAACGCGTCCTGGTGGAATGGGTGACGAAAATATTCAGCCCCACCTGGGGCAGCGCCATGGATATGGCCTTGGGGAACC
Source organism: Planctomycetota bacterium (assembly GCA_021785435.1). Lineage (GTDB taxonomy): Bacteria > Planctomycetota > Phycisphaerae > WQYP01 > WQYP01 > JAKCCC01. The sequence continues at coordinate 6,658 of JAJYFE010000041.1, read as the reverse complement.
GGCCCGTCAGTTGTTTTGTGGCGGTGAAAGAGGGCGCCCCGGTGGGCTTCGCCTGTTACGACGCCGGCGATCTGGGTTATTTAGGTCCGATAGGTGTCGCCGAGTCCGAACGGGGCAAAGGCACGGGCACAGCGCTGCTCCGGGCCGGGCTACTCGACATGAAACTGAAAGGCTACGGCTACGCGATTATCGGCATGGTGGGGCCGGCCGAGTTTTACAAGAAGACCGTCGGCGCGGTGGAGATTCCGGATTCCTTTCCGGGAATCTTCAAGACTCGCATCAAGCGCGATTTTACGCCCTGAGCGAGCGTCCAACCGCCCGGCGCACCGAGGGTCTGAAACTGGAGCGCAAGATCATATGCGTACCATGACCGAGCTCGACCGGTTTTTGGCCATGATGGAGTACCAACCGCTGGACCGGTTGCCGAACTGGGAATGTGGCGCCTGGGCTCAAACGGTGGAACGGTGGATCAGAGAAGGGCTGGATGGCGCCCTGTCTTATTGGTCAGGCTTAAGGTGGTTCTACGGCGAACCGAAACTGGGATTGGATCGACGCGAATACATTCCATTTCACGGCGGCATGATCCCGGGTTTCCAACGAGAGACGCTGCAGGAGGATGCGGAAACCGAACTTTTCCGTGATGAACGGGGCCGCGTGCGTCGTGCACTGAAGACGGGGGCGGTGGGGGAGATGCGCATGTCCATGGATACCTATGTCCGTTTTCCGGTTGAAACGATGGGTGATTGGCGGGAACTGAAGAAACGCTACGATCCGTCCCACCCGCGACGGCTCGGGCCAGACTTTCCGAAGGATGTGCCCACGTGGAAAATGCGTGATTACCCTCTGATCTTGGGCCCTACCTGTTCCACCCCGGGCTTTTATTGGATGGCCCGTGAATGGATGGGAACGGAGAAGCTCAGCTTGGCATGGTATGACCAGCCCGAATTAATGCATGATATGATGCGGTTTTGGGGGGATTTTCTGATAGAAGCAACTCGCCCGGCCCTGGCGGAGATATCCGTAGAATATATTTGCCTCAACGAAGATCTGGCGATGAAGACCGGCCCCCTGCTTAGCCCCGAAACGTATCGCACGTATATCCTCCCGCATTTCAAACGCGTCGTCGAGTTTTTCAAGGGCCATGGGGTGCGCTATATGTGCGTCGACACCGATGGTAATCCCGAGCCAATCATTCCCATGTTGCTGGATGCGGGCTTGGACATCCTATGGCCCCTGGAACGTGCCGCCGGACAGGATCCACCGCGGCTGCGGCAAAAATTCGGGAAATCGTTGCACTTATGGGGCGGCGTGGATAAACGTGAGGTGGCCAAAGGCCCTGCCGCCATCGATTTCCATCTGCGGTCCCTTGCCCCGCTCGTGGAAGAAGGCGGTTTCGTGCCGCATATTGACCATACTGTTCCGCCGGACATCAGTTGGGTTAATTTTCAATATTATCTCCAACGGAAGGACCAATTACTGCGGATGGGGCGCCTATGATAGAACGTTTCCAAGAAGTGGTGGTGACCGGTCCGAATCAAGTGGAGCTGCGTGCGGGAGAGCTGGATTTAACGTGCATCGACCCGCACCAGGTGATCATAGAAACCGACTGTACTATCATCAGCAGTGGTACGGAGATAGCCAACTATACCGGTAAAGCCCCCAAGGTATTCCAAAAAGGCAGTTGGTGCGCTTATCCCTGGCGCTCGGGCTACGCCAATGTGGGTACCGTACGCGCTCTGGGAAAAGCCGTGACCCGTACGCACGTGGGGGAGCGGGTTTTCACATTCGCCAACCATGCTTCTCTGGTCTCTTATAACGCTTTCAGCCGCAACCCGACCGTGAATGCGCCCATCGGCGACGCGCAGACCGAAGAAAGGCTGATCTTCCCCATACCGCCGGAGACGGATTCCGGTGTGGCTGTTTCGGCGTGCATGGCTTGGATTGCCGCCACCGCCCTGCTGGTCAGCAAGTTGGAAAATGATCCCTGGGTGGTAGTTTTGGGGCTTGGTATGGTAGGCAATCTGGCAGCCCAGATCTATCAATTGCGTGGTTTCAGGGTGATCGGAGTGGACCCTTTGCCATCCCGTTGCGAATTGGCGCGGCAATGCGGCATTTTCCACACGGTTGCCAGCCAAGCCGATGCGGTTATTGATCAGGTCAAACGGATTACCAATGGAGCGATGGGAGGGATTGTCGTGGAAGCCGTTGGCCATAGCGCCGTGGCCTTGCAAGCACTAAGGGCCACCGCGACGTTGGGACAACTGGTGTTGTTGGGAACACCACGGGTTCCCGTTCCGGCAGATTTGACGGAATTTCTCAGTGATGTTCATCTGCGAGGGATTGTCGTACGGGGCGCGCTGACGGGGCGTTTTTCCGCCTACCCGGACGCCTATAGGCGGCCATCGCACTACGGTACTTTCCAAATGATTTTTGATTGGATTCAGCGCGGTCTTCTCAAGCTGGAGCCGCTTATTTCACATCGTTTGCCCCCGGGCCGCATCGTGGAGGCATATAACGGCCTGCGCGATCACCCGGAAATATTCACCGGCGTCGTGCTGGACTGGCGCCGGCGAGATGGGCTATAATCAAAGACCACGCCGTACACGGACCACACGGATTTTATTAATACGAGCATAGCAGGGTGCACAGCAATTTCTTATTAGAATAATCCCGAAGGCCCTTGAGATTGATTGGTACTGGTATAAAGGAGAACCCTCCATGCGGCATGAACCGGAACGCTGGCGGAACGATTATGAACGCGATGGCTATCTGGTCGTTGAAGATTGCCTTGATCCGGAAACCCTGGCCAAGTTGCGCCAGGGGATCGAAATGATCACCGCCGATCCGGACGGTTTCCCGTCCCACCTTAAGCGATGGCTGGACTTCGAGCGCGACTTCATTAAACGCAAGCCGCAGTACAATGACTTGTCGGCCCCGCAGGTCGGTAACGCGCTGCGGAACATCATGGAACTGCCGTTGTTTGATCCGATGTTCGCGGAGTTGATTCTTTACCGACCACTGTTGGATGTGCTGGAAACCCTCTTTGGCACGCCGGAGTTTCATTTCCACAACTACAAGTGCATCATCAAGGCTCCGCGTGTCAGCAGCAAGTTCCTGTGGCACCGGGACTTGCCTTACCTCGAACATTCCACGCCGAACTTGATCACCGCTATGCTTTGCCTGGACGCCATGACCGAACAGAACGGCGCCACGGTCGTCTTGCCCGGTACCCACCGTATTCCGCACGAACCAGCGAAGCCCGGCGACATGGACATCCCGGCCCCGAACTTGTCCGCCGGGCAGTTGTTCCAGTACACGCCGTCACAGAGCAGGGGCGACATGGACATCCCTGAAACGGCTCTGCCCGCCGTGCCGCGGGTGACGGTTACCTGCCCCGCCGGGGCGGCGGTGTTATTCCACGTCAACATTATTCATGGCGGCGGCGCCAATCGGTCCGATGCTCCGCGCCGCAACGTGATTGGCATCTGGGCCGGCCCGGATACCTACCCGGTCACCGCGGCCCGCTATGCTTACCAGGGCCTGATGCCCTTGAGCACCGACCCGGCCCGGCAGCGGCAGGTGCACCTGAGCTTTCCCCATTTATTCCGCGAACAGCCTGCCTGAAAGGAATTCACGCGTGGCTTCATGCATAGTAGGTCGCATACTTTTCCATGGCATCCATCAACGCCTTGACATTGTCCGGGGGAACGCCGGGATATAGACCATAGACCATCATCAGGCCGCCGCGCTGGTCGCCGATGGTTTTTATCTCTTGGCGAATCAGATCCTCAATATCCCGTGGCGTGCCACGAGCGGTAACCCGCTGCCGGTCGATGTCCAGTTCAATGCACACCCGCCCCCTGAGTTTTTCCGCAATCCAGTCTATGCCGTTGACCAGATCCTGAAGATTGATAACCTCAACACCACCTTCAACGAGATCATCAACCAGGGTGCGTATATCGCCATCCGAATGCATGTGCACAATGCAGCCGCGTTCCCGGGCCGGTTTCATGATTCGCTGGTAGACCGGTTTGATATATCGGCGGAAATGGGCGGGCGAAAGCATGGGGCCGACCTGCATGCCCAAGTCTTCCGGATAGTTCATGAGATCCGGTTCCAGTTCCATCCAGCGCATAACGTATTGGTAGTTAAAGTTCTCCACCATCTGAATCAGTTTGGACAGCCGTGGTTCTCCATCGATCATATCCAGAAGAAGGTTTTCATAACCGCGAATATCCTGCAGGCGCAGGAAGGTATGGCCATGCGGCAGCCCTGCGCTGACCAGTCGTCCCTCAAGCTTCTGGCGCTGGACACTCGTGCGAAGCGCTGGCCAATCTATGCTATTCAAGCCGTCAGTGACGTTAGGGTCGGGTGGCGTGTATCGCTCCAGGTCGGTCCAATCCGCCAGAGGATGCGTGTGGACGGAACCCGTGATTCCATCCTCCATCGTGCGCCACAGGCACCCCCACGGATCCACATAGGGGCTATTCCGGCGTTGATTGACCGCGTAATGGGGATGCACCTCTGGTTGGCGCTTAAAATCCGGGAAAAGAAACGGATGTCCTTCCATCAGGTCCTGGAGGATCGTCTGATCATAGTGACTCCAACACGCACCGTTGATATGAAAAGTCATGGGAATATAGGCGGGGCGCTCGAAGCGAATCGTCTTAAGGACATTCTGGCGATAATTCGTGCGGATCATCATTATTCTCTCTAAAGGGTGCGGCAATTTTTCAGGGAGCGGCGGTGACCAGTGACCAGAGGGGAGGGCCCGCGATCCGGGGCGGCGCTACGCTCTGCCCCGGCTTGGGTGGCGTACCGGCGCATTCCGACACCCCCGAACAACTGTCACACCTCGGCGGACGGGGCTGACATCCAAACTTGACGTTTGAACTGTAACGTTTACCATCGACAATAGAAGACGATTTATACTGATGCTCGCGGGGTTGTCAAGAGATGAAAAAAACGAACGAATTTCCACTAAGCTACTGTCCCCGCGGCTGGGAGACCCTGGAACGGCTCCAAAAGCTTTTCGTGGAGAGGTCCCAGGACCTGATTCTGGCCAAGATGCGGCCGCCGAGCGCGGCGTTGCGGGCGATGGCCCAACGACATCCTAAAGGGCCGTGCGATTATCCCGACCCCGAAGAGCGCATAGCCTGGTGGGACGACTATTGCCGCGAACGCTCGAAAATTGAAGACGATTCCATCCCCAGCGCCTATCTTTCGGAAATGGACCAGGGACTCTACGGGGGCTTGGTCGGGGGAAGGGTGGAATTCCAGAGCGATCCGGAGCGGGGATGGATTTCTTCGATGGCGCACCCTATCCTGCGGGACTGGTCGGAATTGGAGCGATTAAAGATTCAGGTGGATGGCGAATGGTTTCGCCGTTATGTGCGGCAGTTGGAGGTTTATGTGGAGGGGGCGCGGGGACGCTTTGGCGTCAGCCATTTTATCTTGATTGACAGTTTGAATTTTGTTTTCGAACTGGTGGGAGCGACGAAGACCTATGAAGACCTGCTGGATCAGCCGGAAATGGTGCGCCGCGCCATCGATTTCGCGTATGCGCTGAATCTCAAGGTGCAGAACACCTTTTTTGAAAAGACGCCTCTACTGGCGGGCGGCACCTGCGGTAATATGGTGGAATGGCTGCCTGGTCGCGTCATTTCCGAAAGCGTGGACCCGTTCCACCTGGCGTCGGTGGATTATTTTGAGCAATGGGGCCGGGAACCGGTGGAGCGCATCTTCTCCCAATTTGACGGCGGTTGCCTGCACATTCACGGCAACGGGCGACATCTGCTGCCGTCGGTTGCATCCCTGCGGGGGCTAAAGGCGATCCGCCTGCTCGATGATGGCGACACTCCACCCGCTTTTCGGGTGTTGCCCGACCTGAAGAAACAGGTCGGAATCATCCCGCTGGTCGTGTCCGTTCCCTACGCGGATTTTCGCGCGGCCTTACAGGCGCGAACCCTGTCCGGAGGGGTGTTGTATGTGGTGGACGGCGTGCCGGATGTGGACGCGGCCAATTGGTGCATGGATGAGGTCCGGGATCACGACGCCGCACGCCCTTAGCCGGGGAGGTTCGCCGCATCAGCTCTGTACATTTCCGTCCCGAGGTATCGGGATAGTCCAGTGCCTGGTGCACCCTTGGCGGCCGAACGACGCTGGTGGGCGGGACGGGCGCGTCGTCGTCGCCAGGTTTGATACCGCCGATCCTTTTGTTGCATCGGCCGCGCGCCGTGTCCTAGAGCGCGGCGAGTAGTAATTGCGCAAACTGACGGAACATGTGGGCAAACTTTCCTCGTCCAAGCTGCAAAGTAACCCAGCGCCGCATACCGCGTTTCGCCATAGTCGTGCCGCGCATCCCTGTAGATGTTGGCCGTATTGAAGTCCACTTCCGCGGCCCTTTCAAAGGAAAGGCCTCTTCCCGCGATATTTGGGCCATTCTTTGCGAGGTCATAGGTGCTCCTGATTCAGCTGAAATCGGCCAATCGGGATCAAAAATTGATAGATCGTGTCGTTGGTTCGCCCCGCGTGTCAGCGGGCAGGTTAAATGCAGCCAGGGGTGGGCGGGTTAAAACCAGCCAGTTATTGCGTCTCCTATATACGTCACCGGTGGAACTCCTGTCAAGCTTTTTCCGGGACCTTTTCCGCGTGGGCC
>JAJYFE010000040.1:16469-33559 GCA_021785435.1 Planctomycetota bacterium | reverse complement strand
GCTGGCCCTGCTGCCAGCCCGACAACTGTTGGCCGAACCGTTGGGCCGTGATACCGCCAACTCCATCGCGTTTTCATCGGCCGTGGTCGCCCGCCTGGATCCCGGGGCGAGCCTGATGGTGCTGCCAGCGGATCATATCATTGAACCGGTGGAGGAATTCCACCGGTGCGTGAACGCCGCGTTTGAAAGCGTGGAAAAAGCGCCGGAATGGTTGATGACGTTCGGCCTTACACCGACCCACGCGGCCACGGCCTACGGGTACCTCCAGGACGGTGGGCCGTTAGCGGGCCTGGCGACGGCGCGGCGGGTGGCGGGGTTTCGAGAAAAACCGGATGCGGCCCAGGCCCAGGCCTATCTGGCCGCGGGTGGGTATTTCTGGAACAGCGGCGTATTTGTTTGGAAAGCCGCCACGATTCTGGAGCAATTGCGGGAGCATCTGCCGGTGTCATATGCAGCGGCGCAGCGCATCGCCGGGGCGTGGGGCACGGCGCAATACGAATCTGTGCTTCAGGAGACTTACTCCGGGCTGCCGAAAATCTCCATCGACTACGCGGTGATGGAAAAGGCAGCGCACGTGGCGATGCTGGTCATGGCGGCGAAATGGCTGGATGTGGGGGATTGGAGCAGCTTTGCGGCGACCATCCCGCCGGATGCCGCGGGCAACCGGACTGTGGGTTGTGAGTTGGCGGCGCTCGAGGCCGGCGCGGTGCTGGCGGTATCAGAGCAGCCGCATCTGTTCGCGGTGATCGGCCTGGAGCAGGTGACGCTGGTTCACACACCCGCCGCCACCCTGGTGTGCGATTCCCGGCGGGTGGAGCGTATGAAAGAGCTGGTCGCGCTGTTGGGTCAAAGGTATCAGGATAAATATATATAGGTGGCCGGCTCTCTAGCGATGCAACGTCGCCCCTACGCCCAAGAGCCGCCTTTTTCCCGAATCTGACCACGCTTTATTCCGGGCGGCGTGAGGAACCTTGATCGGTACTAAGCAGGAACGCGGAATGAATGCGGTAGTAACAGGTACACTCCGAGGTGCCGTCGAACCAGCGGACCAGCCACGGCACTGCGGACCGTGTCCACCGAGGCGGATCTTCGACCTGCTACTGAAACCGGCCGGAAGTCCCGCTTCAATCGCCGCATTCATTCTGCGCTTGTACTAGCCGTGCGGCTATGCGTCTATTGGGCATCGATTATGGAACCCGCCGGACTGGGGTGGCCCTGGCGGACACCGAAACACGTCTGGCGGCCCCGTTCGAACTGTTCACGGGGCTGACGGACCGTGTGCTGGCGGACCGCCTATGCCAACTGATCCGGCAGGAGAATATCAGACGCGTCGTGTGCGGATTGCCGCTGAACCTGGATGGCACGGCCGGGCCGCAGGCGGCGCGCACGGAAGCCTTTATTCGGCAGTTGGAAATGCGCTCGGGCCAGGGCGTGCAGCGCGTGGATGAACGCCTGTCCAGCGCCGCAGCCGAGTGGAAGTTGGCCGGGCACTTTACGCGGCGGCAGAAACGCCGTCGCGTGGACGCCGTGGCGGCGGCGCGAATCTTACAAGATTTTCTGGATCACGGCGGCTAGGCCGCCTGGTTCACCAGAGGCCGCAAAAGATGTTAACGAAACGGCGCGACATTTTCCGGACCAGGTGCCGAAACCCAACGCCTAGAACCTAAAACCTGCTTTCATCAGCTCACCGCGCTGAAGCACGGCGCTCGGCGCGGTGCTTGCTATTGCGCGCTTCCCGCACCGCGAAGGCCGCGTTGGGATCTTTAGGGTCCTCTGTGGCGAAACCTTCGGGCTAACGCCCTCCGCGACATTCCAGAATCGCCAGGATCAGGCCGGCGACAGAAAGCGCCAGCACTATTACCGACGCAATTGGAATGACCGACCACGACCAGCCCAGACCGCCGTGCCAACCCGCCAGGGGCAGCAAGACGCCCAGCAGCGAGAACAGCACTAATCCGCTGAACAGGCCCAGGTGGCCCCATTTGGTCAGCGGCCAAATCCATCCCCCATTCACCACCGCCAAATCCACGATGGCGATGGCCAGCGCTATCAGTCCCAGCACCATGCATACCGTGGCCTGCCAGAAGCGCGCCCCAATCACGACGCCGCCATAACCGACATGCCCCGCCGCGCCGCTACCCACGTAAGCGTACCCCCATGGCAGGCACATCGCAATTACCGCAAACCCCGCGGCGATGAGGAAGAAAATGCGTCGGCGTTTTTGGGCCGGGGACAGTAGCGCGGGGAACGGCCCGGTATGGTTGCGCACTGGCGGTGGAGGGGGCGGCGCTGCGCTGGCGGACGGCGCGAATAGCTCGCTTAGCGCCTGCACATGCCCCGCGGGGTTCCAACCGGACAGACCCGCCGTCCAAACCGTGGTTTCTGCGGTAATCTGCCCGCCGACGATAAGATCCCGCAATTGTTCGCGGTTCAAGGGGCCGAAGCGCTGGCCGTTCACAGCATAGTACCAAACCTCCAGGGAAGGGGTCGATTCGCCCATAGGAACAACCTCCGCAATTGATCGATTAAAAGATCGTCCTACGCGCCGCGGACGGCGCCTACAGCGTTCCACAACGGCACCCGTCACGCTCTGCCCGGTCGACGCGTCGCCGCAGCGAGCGACCTGGACGCCGGCTGTCCCGCGCCGGGATTTCCATTGCCACAGGCGCCTCTCCCTGGCGGATTCGCGCGGGGGCTGTGATGCCGCTTACGCCGCGGTGGAATGGCGGTAGGTTCGCAACACGCCGATCACCACGCCTTGGATCGTGACATCCGAGCCGACATAAATTGGTTTCATGGCGCCATTGGCCGGTTGCAAACGGATGCGATCCTTCTCCCGGTAAAAGCGTTTCAACGTGGCGGAACCGTCGGCCAGCAAGGCTACCACAATCTCGCCATTTTGGGCGGTGCTGCGGCGTTCGACCACCACCATGTCGCCATCGGCGATGTGATCGTCGATCATGGAGTCACCGCGCACCCGTAACGCAAAAGTGCTGTGCCGGGACGTAAAAAGCTGTTCCACCTCCACGGTATCCGGGGTTTCAAAGGCTTCAATGGGCCGACCCGCGGCAATGGAGCCGACCAGCGGCAGCCCGGTATTGTCTTCAGGCAGCCTGGCCGCGGGGCTTAAGGTCAAAGAGCGAGCCTTGCGCCGCTGGCGGCGCAGCAGCTTTTTTTGCTCGAGTGCTTCGACGTGCTCGAAAACGGTGACTTTCGAAATGCCGAATTGATCCGCCAATTCCTGCATCGTCGGCGAATAGCCGCGCCGGCGGCGACAATCGCGCACGGCGCGCAGGATCGCCAACTGTTTGGGGGTGGGATTCATGAGGTGTCTCCAATTCCAGGCGGCGCGGGGATGTCCCGGTCGCAACCTTCCCAAAATCCACAGGCAGCGCCGGTTCGCTGGGCGCGAATCCGGCCTCCGTGGACAAAAGCCGCAAGCCCGGCTCGTCAACAGAATGTTCCGCGAAGTACTGGCCCTGCCGGCGACGGGTCCAAGGCCACCAGGAATCCTGCCGGCCACAGACCGGGCAGGGGGAAAGATGTTCCGGGTGGGTGTCCGTTCGGAACCGACGGCCCGGATGTACGCCCCAGAACACATCCCGAATTTCCATGAACAACAGCGCCAGCGGTGAAAGCACGCCCTCGGCCGGAGCTAATCCTCCCTCCGCCAGAACGCAGGGGCGATGCTGGTGGGCGTACCAGTCCACGATATAATCCCCGCCCGGACCGAAAGAGCATAACGGCAGCTTCGCCTGCCGGAGGGCATGATCCAACGACGCCCCCGTGGCGTTGCGCCGCGCGGGGCGCAGACGATAGAAACGCCCGGCGGCGGATCGTTTTGTATGACTGTTTTCCGGCTTTAGGGTGGCCATTGCTGACCGCGGGGCGCTGGTCTTCTGCGCCAGGTCTTTGGTTCCGAACTTGACGTTCTGCGGAGAGTCGGTCCACGAGTCCCGCGCACGCGCTGATCTTATCGCAACCCTGGGGCGCCAGCGACACAATGCAGTGAAAATACCGTCCGTCGATGGAAACCTGCCGGCCATATAAGGATTCCTTTCCTTGTACCTCTATCTGTCCCGTACGGCATTTGTTTGCATTATACCCAACCCAAGGCGGCAAGTCCAGAGGCTGTTATTGGGGCCGGGGGAAACACCAGGATTCCGTCCTGGAATCGGAACTGGCGCGGAAAGGTGACCTGGTACTGATCCCGCGTGTTGGTGAGCCGGCCCAGCCCGTGGGGCGGCTCCGGTCAAAAATAGGCCAGGGTCTGGGCCAGAGCCGTTTCCAGGGCTAAACCCTGCCGGAGCGCCTTTGCTCGGCGGCATCGGTGGGGGCGGATCAGTTCCACCTGCAACCCGGTGATCTCCCGCACCAACTGGCGGAGCCGGCGAGGTTCTTCGACGCACGTGGCCGCCTCTTCCTTAGGGTCCTTGGGCAGGTAAACCTCCATGCTTTGCCGCCGGCTTGGAGCGTCAGGTGGGCACCCCCGGCCAAGTTGCGCCCCAACGAGGCGACCCGGGGGCGGATAGCGAGCGATCCCGACAGCCGTCGGGATTTAACCCCGGCATCGCGCATCCGGCGTTCCTGCTGTAACGGCACGCAGCGCGTTATGATATAGTTGTCGTGCTGAAACGAGTCTATGCCAGCAATTACCGCACCCTCATCAACTTCAATATTGATCTGGGGCCTTTGACGCCCTTGCTCGGTCCCAATGGGGCGGGCAGGACAACGATCCTTGATGTGGTTGGGTTGGTCCGCGATTTTCTTCACGGGGAACCGGTACGATCGGGCGGAAAGGTGCTCAGCCCGACGACGATGGAACCGTTGCCCGATTCCACACGAACTCGGTGGCAAAACGTGGAGGTGCAGTCCTTCGAGATCGCGGTGGCGGGAAAGGGAGGGGAATTCGTCTATCGCTTGGAGGTTGAGCACGACCGATTTCGCCAGCGCTGCCGGACTCGGTCGGAGAAACTCGCTTTTGACGGCAAGCCGCTCTTTGAATCCAGGCTGCACGATAACCAGCTGACGGCGCAGCTATATCGGGACGATGGGAGCCGTGGTCCGTCGCAGCTAACGGATTGGACGCGTTCTTCGTTGCCATCGATCCAACCCCGCGCGGAAAACCAGTTGTTGACTTGGTTCAAGGATCGAATGAATCGTCTTGTCGTCACGCGATTCAATCCCGCGGTCATCGGCGCGCGGGCGGAAGCGGAAAGCCCCACGTTGGACTGCGATGCTTCGAACTTCGTGGCCTGGTTTCGCCACGTAGCGAATCTCGACCTCGAACTTGTGGCCAAACTGCGGCCGCTATTGGAACAGGCGGTTACGGGGCTGGTGGGGCTGAGCCTCGATTCGGACGGCGCTGACGCCAAAATTCTCAAAGCAAAATTCCTGGCCGGGGCGTCGGCGGAAGCCAAAAACAGACCGTTTCTTTGCCGCTTCGACGAACTATCCGATGGGCAGCGGGTTCTTCTGATGCTTTATACCCTGCTGGCTACTGCCACCGATGACTGCACGATTTGCATTGATGAACCGGAAAATTTCCTCGCGCTGCGCGAAATCACCCCCTGGCTGAACCTGCTGCTCGAAAGGACCCAAATCCAACGATGCCAAGCCGTCCTTATCTCCCATCATCCCGAATTGATCAATGCGCTGGCGGTGGAATCCGGGCGATGGATCGATCGAACCGGCGATGCCGAAAGCCGCGCGCAAACGTCTCTGAAGACGGTAGCGGCTTGAGCGTGGCCGAACTCGTTTCTCGAGGATGGTTGCATGCCTAGCCATCGCGTTACCGTCATCGTGCGGTGCGAAGGCCTCCAGGACCACTGTTTCATTTATCGTTACCTGGTTCAAAAGGGCGTGCCTCGACACAGCATCCAGATCCGGCATAGTCCCGGCGGGAAAGGCGCCGCTACGCAATGGGTCCTTCAACAATACCCGGTCGAGGTCAAAGCCTTGCGGAGCGGCCCTCCTCTCCCGAAGGGATTAATCTCCATGATCGATGCCGACAACTCGGAGGTCGCGGATCGGAAACAGCAGCATGACGATATGCTCCAAGCTTCGGGACAGAACCGCCGCGCTGATAAAGAGAGAATTGCCGTGGTCGTTCCGAAGCGCAACATCGAAACGTGGATTCATCATCTGCTCGGAACGCTCGGCGTCAACGCAATCGTCGCCTACCCAAAATTTAGCGGAGAAGAAAGAACCTGCGCGCCGGCCGCGGAGGAATTCGCCCGGCGTTGTCCGAACCAAATGCGAGCCGACGATCCGCCGTCCCTACGGGACGGGTGCGCTGAGCTTCAACGAATCGCTCCGTAAGCGCCCTCTCGGTGGCCGGTCTTAGGCCGGTGTCTTTGGCTCCAGCAGTGGCGCCCCGCCGGTGGCTTCGCCGCCATTGGCTTCCGGGGCCACGCGGGCGACACCGACGAGAATGTCGGTTGCATCGAGACGGATCAGCCGCACGCCCTGGGTCGCCCGGCCCATCTCGCGCAGCTCGCCGGTCACGCCGATGCGCACCACCTGGCCGCCTTTCGTAATCATCATCAGCTCGTCGTTGTCGGTCACCGCCCGCACGCTGACCACCGGACCGTTGCGGTCGGTGGTCTTGATATTAATGACGCCCTTACCGCCACGGTGCGTCAGGCGATATTCTTCCACGCGGGTGCGTTTGCCGTAGCCATGCGCGCAGGCGGTCAGCAGCGTGACCTGATGGTCGCCGGACTCGAAACCCTGGGGCACGATGACCATATCGACGACGACATCATCCTTTTCCAGTTCCACGCCTTTGACGCCCCCGGCCTGGCGGCCCATGTCGCGGACCTCGGTTTCGTCGAAGCGCACCGCCATGCCGCCGCGCGTGGCCAGCACAATCTGGTCTTTACCATTGGTGACCGCCACGCCAATCACACTGTCATCTTTTTCCAGGCCGATGGCGATAATGCCGCGCTTCATCGGGTTGCCGAACGCCTTAAGCGGGGTTTTCTTGATCACCCCCTGGGCGGTGGCCAGCACCAGGTGCTTGGCTTCATCCGAAAAATCCCGCACCACCAGCACTTCGGCCAGTTTTTCATCGGGCTGCATTTCCACCAGGTTCACGATGGAGCGGCCCTTGCTTTGACGGCTCATCTGCGGCAGGTCGTAAACCTTCTTCCAATAGCAGCGCCCCAGATTGGTGAAGAACATCAGGTAGTCGTGGGTGGAGCCGATGAAAAGATGTTCGATGAAGTCGCCTTCTTTGGAATCCGCGCCCACGACACCCCGTCCGCCGCGGCCCTGTTTACGATACGTGTCCAGCGGCATGCGCTTGATATAGCCTTCGTGGCTGATCGTCACCACCGCCTGTTCGTCGGCAATCAGGTCTTCCAGGTCCAGCTCGGTGGCGTCGTTGGTGATTTTGGTGCGGCGCTCGTCGGCATATTTTTCCTTCAACTCCAGGGTGTCTTCGCGAATGATGTCCAGCACCCGTTTTGGATCCGCGAGGATCATTTCGTAGCCTTCAATGTCCTCCACCAGGCGGTTGTATTCTTCGGTGAGCTTATCGATTTCCAAGCCCACCAGCCGCTGCAATTGCATGGCCAGAATGGCGTCGGCCTGGGCGGCGGAAAGCGTCAGGCCACCCTCTTTGGCGACGGCCGCGTCGATGCGTCGGCGGAACACCTTCGGAATCGCCGCCTTCCACGTCAGCGCCTCGTCGATGGAGAATTTCTTCTTCATCAAATTGGCCCGGGCGGCGGGCACATCCGGGCTGATCTTGCGGTTGCGCAGAATTTCGATCACGCCCATGACTTCCACTTTTCCATCCGCCACCCGGCGGATGATTTCCTCGGTGTGAATGTCGGCCAAAGCCAGGATCAGGCCTTCCAGAATGTGGGCACGTTGCCGGGCTTTTTTGAGCCTGAACGCCGTCCGCCGCCGGATCACTTCCACACGGTGGGCGATGAAATATTCCAGCAGTTCTTTAAGACTAAGCGTCCGCGGCTGACGGTTCACCAGCGCGATGTTGATGATTGAAAACGTGGTCTGCAGCGGCGTGTATTGGAACAACTGGTTCATCACGACGTTGGGATCGGCGTCGCGCTTCAGCTCCACCACGATGCGCACGGCCTGTTCGCGATCGGATTCGTCGCGCACGTCGGCAATGTCTTTGATCCGCTGCTCTTTGACCTGCTCGGCGATGGATTCAATGATCGTCTTTTTGAGCACCTGGTACGGGATTTCCGAGACGACCAGTTGCTCCTTGGCGCCCTTGAGCTGTTCCGTATGCACCCGGCCGCGTACGGTGATGCGCCCGCGGCCGGTTTCATAGCCTTCCACGATGCCGGACCGTCCGCAGATAACGCCGCCGGTGGGAAAATCCGGCCCCTTGACGATTTTCATCAGATCTTTAACCGTGGTGTCCGGCGCCTCGATCAGGTGGACGATTGCGTCGCAGATTTCCCCGAGATTATGCGGCGGCAGACTGGTGGCCATGCCCACGGCGATGCCTTGCGAACCGTTGACCAGCAAATTCGGGAACCTGCCCGGCAGTACCGTCGGCTCCATCCGCACTTCGTCGTAGTTGGGGATGAAATCGACGGTATCTTCCTTCAAATCCTCCATCATTTCGGCCGCGGCGGCGGCCATGCGGGCTTCCGTGTAACGCATCGCCGCGGGCGGGTCGCCATCGAGGGAACCGAAATTCCCCTGGCCGTCCACCAGCGGATAACGCAGATTCCAATCCTGGGCCATGCGGACCAGCGTCGGATAGATCACCATTTCGCCGTGGGGGTGGTAATTACCGGAAGTGTCGCCGGCGATTTTAGCGCATTTGCGGTGCTTGGCGCGCGGCCCGAGCTGCAGGTCGTTCATGGCCACCAGGATTCGCCGCTGCGAGGGTTTCAATCCGTCGCGCACGTCGGGCAGCGCCCGGTCCATGATGGTGCTCATGGCGTAAGTGAGGTAGCTTTCCTGCAGTTCCGTTTCGATCTGCAGATCGGAGATGCGTTCATCCTGATCGAACATTCAGACTTCCTTTAGCGGCGGCGATCCAGCCCGGGCGTAATCCAAGCGGGTATGGGCGGCACCGAAGTGGCAATTATATTCTGGCGCTGTGATTTTGTCCGGCCGGGACGGCAAAGAGGGTGCGGCGGCGGGGACACGCCAACTTTTGCGGCACACGCCAGGGGATACACCCGGTTCGCGGCCGGCGGCGCTAACGGTCTGCCCGGTTCCGGTGCGGCGTCCTTCCCCGGCCAGACACCGCCAATATGGCCAGACTTCGGCACGCAAAATCTGTTATGCCCCGTATCACAAGGTCGGTTACAGACTGAACCTTTGGATCAGAAAAAAAACGGCCGGCACGGTCAACAGGCTGAAAAAGGTGCTGTAAAAAATTCCCTCGGCGGCGAGCGTGGTATCACCGCCGAATCTTTCCGTCATCACCGAGCAGCTGATCGCCACCGGCATTACGGCGATCAAATACATGACCATCCACATTTGTGCTGGAATCGGCGCCCCCATCTTCACCAAGGCCAGACCGATGGCCACGGTCACCAGTGGCGCCACCAGCAGGCGGGTCAGCAGCACCCCCCAGAGCACTTTGGGAAAACGGTGGAAGGCTATGGTCAGTTCGCCGAGCTGGGCGCCGATGGTCAGCAGCGACAGCGGGATGGTCAGGCTGCCCACCATCGCCAGCGCCTGCACCAGGGCGCCAGGCAACATCATGCCCGGCGGGGCCTGCGCTGGATTCATGGTCTCCAGCGCGTGCGCCGCGGGAAACAGTAAGGCTGCCACCAGGCCCGCCGCGGTTGCCCACAACCCGATGTTGGTGCAGAGATTCTTCACCGCCTGGCGCATCGAACCATGCAGAATCCAGACGCCGAACGACCAGAGGATTATCTGGGCGCCGACGTTGCTTAGAAGCACAACACGCACACCGGCATCGCCGTAAAGGGCCTGCGCGATCGGCAACGGCAAAAAAATCCAGTTGGGAATGGCCACCAAGAAAAGGAAGGTGCGGCGCTGTGTTTTTCCGCTAAACCACGGCGCCAGCAGCAAGCCGGTGGCATAGGCGATGAGAATCAGCAGTCCGCACAGCAGCGGGGCGAGCCAACCCTGACGCAACGTCGCCGCATTCACCGTCCGCAGCAGTTGGGTAAACACGAGGGCTGGAAAAGCGACATCCACCACCAATCGGCTCAACGTGGCCGTAAATTCCGCCGCCAGGAACCCGCGTCGCCGCGCCAGCCAGCCGGCGATAATCACCAGGAACATCGCGGCGATTTTGAGAAAAACCACGCGGACCATTGGTGGAAATCGTAGGAAGTCGACGGGATGCTGTCAAAATGTGTAGCCGCGCAGGTCTCATTTGGCCGGCTGTGCCCGGACGTATAAACGATTCCGCCAGGAACATAAAACCTGGCTCACGGGCTGCGTGATCCTTTGCTGGTTGCAACATGCGGGCGGTACGCCAGAATAACCAACGCGTCTGGAACCTTCCCGCAGGCGCAACGCCGCGGTCACGGTCAGGCGGCTGGGCTGGAGGCGGCCAGCAGCCGGGCGAGTGCCTGGTAATCGACCTTGCCCGTGCCGAGAAGGGGAATTTCCGAAATCTCCCGGACCATGCGAATATGATGCAGACCCGAAAGACCGGCGGCATTAATTACCTCGTTGACACGCTGCCGGCTCAGGGGGCGAATCGTGAATAGCACCAACTCCGGTTGGTCTTCGCGCCCGGTGGAGATAACGGCCAGGCAAGGTGCCGTGTCGGCCGGGAGAGCAAAAACGGGCAGCAACACGTCTTCAATCGCGGGCAGGGAAACCATTTCGCCGCCGATCTTGACAAAGCGTTTGAGTCGGCCGATGAAGGTCAAATGGCCCGCTGCATCAGCCTTAACCAGATCGCCGGTGCGATACCACGTTTGCCCATTGAACGTCGTAAACGGCGATGGGCCGCGATGATTCAGATAACCGGTAAAAATGCTTGGCCCGCGCACCAGCAGCATACCCGTTTGGCCCGGCGCGATCGGTTGGCCCGTTTCCGGGTCGACCAACCTGGTCTCGACAGAAGGCAGCGGTGGACCGATGGTTCCCGTCCGCGGATCATCTTCGCGGGTGACGGATACGATGGGGGAACATTCCGTGATGCCGTAACCTTCGAGGATCGTCGCGTGCGGGCAGCTGTTTTGCAGCGCCTCGTAAACATCGGGCGGACATTTTTCCGCGCCGGTGACGCCCAGACGAACGGAACTCAAATCACTTCCCGCGGCGCCCCGGACGATATTATTTAAGAAGGTGGGCGTGCCTAGAAGAATACTGACCCGGTAATTTTGAATGATCCGGGCCAAGGTGGTCACTTCGTTCGGGTTGGGGTGATGGACCACCTTGACTCCGGAAAGCAGCGGCAACAGCATCGTGCCGGTAAGCCCAAAGGAATGAAATGGGGGCAACATGCCCAGAAAGCAGTCGTTCTCGTAGATGGCGAAGCAGGACAGTGCATCGCGGGCGTTGGTTAGCAGGTTGGTATGGGTCAGGGGAACCGCTTTGGGCAGCGCTTCCGAGCCGCTGGTAAAAAGCACCACGGCGCTATCCGACGGGTTTCCGGTTTCGAATTTTCCCGCGGGCCAGCGGGCGCGAATCGCCGCGCAAACTTTTTCCCACCAGGAAACGGCGCCAGCGAATTTTTCCAGAGTTACCAAACATTCCCGCAACGAAGTTAAATCAGTTCCCTGGGCGGCCAGGCGGCGCAGGAGAACCTCGGCCGTCAACACCTGCCGCACTCCCAACAACTCTAGACTGTGCCGGATGTAGCGCGGCCCGGCCGTCCAATTCACCATCACCGGCGTTTTCCCGGCGAACAGCGCCGCCAGGAAGACCGTATCCGCCGCGACCGACGCCGGCAGCAGAATGCCCACATAGCGGCCTTCCAGAGCGGCCAAGCGCGGACGCAAAATGAAAATGGCCGTCAGCAGATCGCGGTAAGTCCGGATACCGCGCTGGAGGTCCGCAACAATAACTTTGCCCGGATGGAGGCGTGCCTGCTTTAGAAACACCTGCCCAATGGTCGCTCCTTGTGGAATTCGCGCCCGCGGATGTTTTTTTGTTTCTCCGCGATCTCTAGGTCCGCTGCGGGTCGGGGGTGTAACATTCGATTTGAACCACGCGGCCGGTGGCGTGGGTACCTCGACATCGTGCGCTTCCGCCGCGAGCCGGTTCACGGCCGCCAACATAATGTCACCAACCGTCCGCACCGCTTCGACGTTGGGTACGGCGACGGCAAATTCCCTTTGCAGCCACAGGATGATCTCGGTGACGGCCAGGCTGTCCAGGCCCAGATCACGGGCGAGTTCCTGTGACTCCTGAAGCTCCGTTCGTCCCGTGGCCTCCTGTAAATATTCGAGTACGATGCGGCGGGTGGCGGCGGGGACCGGCGTCGGCGAAGCGGCGCGAAGCCGCGCGTGGCCATTTTTCCGGCCGGGCGATGCAGAGATCGTGGCCGGCGGCTCCGGCGCGGGTGGAGCGCCGGTGGGGGTTGGCGCCGCCGGATCCAGGCCGTGCGGCGCGGATGGCGGCCGAGGCCGGCACCGTGCGGTCCAACCCTCCCAGATGCTGTAAGGCACAGCCAGGGCCGGGTGGGCGCTCTGGCGGTAGAATTGGTCCAGATACGCATTGAGCTGAACGCGGTCGGCATGTCGCGGCAGGTCGGTCGGTTCGACCAACTCCACCCGCACCCGGCGCTTTGGAGCAAAAAATATTCCACTGGCCAACAGCGGGCAGATATGACCCCAAAGGCTGCGTTTCAGCCGCGGGGGAGCACCCGCCCCCCAACTGGAACTGCTGCCCCAGAGGCCGCTGGTGCGGACCAGCACCACGCGGACCTGCGGCAACTCGGACAGGATGCGATGGGCGGCACTGACCGCGCCGAGCGTTTCGAACTCCTGTCGCATCAGCCGACCGGCAGGATACAGCAACACATTCTGGCCCTGCTTAAGTGCTTCGATGCACAGCGTGATTGCCGCCTGGGTCTTGGGGGCGCTGTCGCGATCAATTTTGGCGGGGTCGGGAATCGGCAGCACACCGATCCAACCCGCCAGGGTGCGGATGACGGGATGGTCTATTTGATTTTCCAGAGCCAGCGGTCGCGTGCCAAACGGCCCGTGCAACCAGGCGGTAAGAATGACGGGATCAATCAGTGCCGGATGATTAGGCAGAAATAATATTCCGCGGCGGCCGTGCCTTTTCACCTCGTCGGCGCCGCTCACTTGCACGCGGTAACGCAGCCGGAGGAGGCAGCGCCCGAAGCCACAGAGAAGTTTCGCCAGCACGCTGGCGCGACCCGGTTGGCGCTGGGCGAAAACACGAGCCAGGAAAGCTGCCACGGGGAAGGCTGCGATACCTACAAGTACAAACACGATCGTCGGCTGCACGGCTTTTTCCAAAAGTACGTAGGCCAGGCTGCTTAAGCTCAACTTTTGCCATTTTGCCGAGCCTCACGCGGTCCGGCAAAGTTGATCCAGCAGTATACCGCGTAAAACCCGAGGTACTTTTTGCACACCCCGCCTTTTATACGGGCGCGCAAAAACTTCACGCCATCCCAAAAGGCCTGTAAAATCACGCTTTCCAGTTCCTCCGAGATCGGTAAAAGTCGAGCTGAAAGTATGCCCCTAACTCCGGCCAACCAGTTTGCCACAATCACCCGGCCGCGCCACCGTCGAGCGCGCCACCCCTGGGGCCCGCCGACTCGCCCCGCTCGCCCCGCCAGTGGGCGGGCAGGCTTTGTCGAGTCGCCCTCTTCGGCGACACGCTGCGATGGCGTCACCCCGCCGCGGCTACGCCCCGCAAAATTCCGAACAGTAGCTGGATGGTCATCGAGACCTGGGAGCGGTTACAAGATCCTGGAACTCTTCATAGTCGTTGGGCCCAATCCGTGGACTTGACCGCGGCACGAAATCAGGCCATAGTAAAGGTAGTTCTGGAGGAAGATCGTGGTTCACGGCAGCGTTGTGGGCGGGGGCGGCGGTGGAGGGCCTGGCGCCTGCGAACCGTAAAAGCTTGGATTGGCTATATGGAGGTATAAGCATGGCCATGGTTCGGGAAAAGCGCATCACGCCTCCCTACGCGGTGATCGCCTTCGCCTTTCTGTGGGTTGTCGCAACGACTTTCGCGGTGATCTTTTACGTGCAGTGGGGCAAAGCTGAGCATGCCCGGACTGTCGCCCGGCAGCGGCTTGAAGAGTTCGCTTCGGCGCAAGACCGCACCAACCCCGTGGTACAGGTGCTGCTCAACCAGGCCACCCGCGAGAATACGGTGGTGGAGCAGCTCTTAGCCACGGTACACGAGCTCGTGTTCCGTATTGAGGGCACGGCGGCGGCGAATACTCTCGCCCCCGGCGGCGCCGGTGCGGTGATCCTGCCGTCGGTGGCCACGAAAGTGACCGGCGCCAGCGGCGTGGTGGTGCGGAATCTCGCCGCGGCAGGGTTGCCGGACGAATCGCTGGTGGGGGCGATTCAGAAGCTTAAGGGGCAAGCGGACGTCGCGGCGGGGAAAGCGGCTGCGGCCCGCAAGGCGCTGGCTTCGTATGAACGTCGCTTCAGCGCGGCCCGCCGCTCCTTTGCCCGTGACTTAGGTGCGGCTCAAAGCAAGTTGCGGGCGGCGCAACAGCGCATTAACGCCCTTAGCGCCAGCGTCACGCATGCGCAGCAGAAGCTTGAGAATCAAGCCTCCGCGTTGCAGAATCAAGTCTCTACACTGCAACAGAAATACGTCTCGATGCTGCGCGGGAAGGTGGTGCTGCTGCAGCAGATACAGCAGGAACTCGCGGCGCAGAAATCGCTCGTGGGAACCCTGCGGGAACAGTTGGTGGAATTACGGCCACCCACGCAAGGCGCCAAGGCCATTTTGGCGCGGGCGGATGGCCGAATTCTGAGCATCGCGGGAGTGAGCCATTACGTGTATATCAATCTCGGCAGCATCGCGCACGTGATCACGGGGCTTTCCTTCGCCGTCTATCAACCGTCCCTGGGGGTCGGCAGCGGACCGCATGGGGGTGGAAAAGGCTCCATCGTGGTCACGCAGGTCGGGCCGTATGTTTCGCTGGCGCGGATCACGCACGTAGTTGCCGGCGAGCAGTTATACCCCGGTGACTTGATTGCCAACCCCGTGTATCACCGCAGCCTGACCCATAAGTACCGCTTCTATGTCTATGGTAATTTCAACGTCAACGGCAACGGCGTGGCGACCGCCCACGGTCGCCGGCAGATTGTTCGGATGATTCGTCAATGGGGTGGTGTGATCGACAAAAGCTTGAACAGTCAAACCGATTTCCTCGTGTTGGGTTCTCCGCCGTCCAACGGCAGCCTCAATTTTGGCGCCGCCCTAACCCCACAGAATCGCGCTCTGGCGGCGCTGCGGCAGGGCCAGCAGGACGTGTATCAGCAGCTGCAGAAACAAGCGGCGAGCCTGTCCGTTCCGATTCTGGATGCCAACCGCTTTTTGGCCATGGTCGGCTACTATTCGCATCCCCTGGTGCGGCAATAAGCGACAGCGGTACCTGCCCCCCCCCGCGAACCTCGGGATGTTGAAAATGATCCGACCGCGCTTAGCTGTCCCGCGCGACGGAGCGCGGTTCAGGTCGTGGTCTTCATTTCCAGGATTAGGACATACCATGAACCCGCGATTCGACAAAACCTTTGCTCAGGCACGCGGCGCCCAGCGCACGGTTCTATGTCCATTCCTGACCGCGGGTTATCCGCACTTAGACCACCTGCCCGCGATGCTGATGGCGTTGCAACAGGCTCCGGTGGGCTGCATTGAGCTGGGCTTTCCCTTTTCCGATCCCATTGCCGACGGGCCGATCATCCAGGAAAGTTTCCGGTTGGCGCTGCAGCGGGGCGCCACCATCAGAGGGATCTTTGCCGCGGTGGCCCAGGCTCGACGGAATGGATTGCAGTTGCCGCTGGTGGCGATGGCGAGTTTCAGCATTCTTTTTCGCTACGGTACAGAAGAATTCGTACAGGCCGCTGTCGAAGTCGGCATCGACGGCCTGATCCTGCCCGATGTACCGCTGGAGGAAGCGGCCCCGATTGTGCGGACCGCTGCCGCACGGGACCTGGCCGTGAGTCTGCTGATTGCGCCAACCACTTCGCCCGAGCGCCGGCGGCGCATTGCTGAACTATGCACCGGTTTTGTCTATTATCTTTCCGTCACCGGCATCACCGGGGAGCGTGCCCAGCTGCCGCCGGATTTATCTGCGAACCTGGCCCAGCTGCGCGGTCTGACCCAGCGGCCTATCTGTGTGGGGTTTGGCATATCCCGGCCGGAACAGGTCCGATCTCTGCGCGGCATCGCTGACGGCGTGATTGTTGGCAGCGCGTTGATCCGCCGCCTGCAGGAGGATGCCGCCGAAGTCGCGCCGGATCCGGTCCGGACAGTGGGTGCGCTCGCGGCGCAACTGGCCGCGCCCCTGCAGGAACTATGAATATCACGCAGACCATCGTGGCGATCAGTTCCCCACCGGGTGCGGCATGGCGGGGTATCGTGCGTCTTTCCGGTTCACAAGCGTGGCCGATGGCGCAAGGCCTGCTGCGCACGCCGGTGGCGGCGGAGGCTTATCGCTGGTGCGAGGCTTGGCTGAAAACACCGCCGTTACCAGCAGGGGTCGTCTTTTTTCAAGCTCCGAGGAGTTTTACGGGGCAGGATGTCGCGGAGCTTCACCTGCCCGGTTCCAGTGCCCTGTTAACAAGAATTCTGCGCCGTTTGCAGGCGGCCGGAGCGCGGCTGGCGGAACCGGGTGAGTTTACCGCCCGCGGTTTTCTGAACGGCAAATACGATCTTACCGAGGCGGAAGGTATCGCCGCCACCATCGCGGCGCGGAGCGCGCAGCAACTGCGTGCAGCCGCCAGCTTGCGCCAAGGCACATTGCATCGCTGGGTCGCCGCTCAGAGCGAGCAGTTGGCGGATCTTTTGTCCCGGGTCGAAGCTGGTATTGACTTCAGCGATGAAGCGGGCGTGTCGTTCCTCAGTTCCGCGGAACTGCGCTGGCGCCTGACGGTGTTGCAAACGCGGATTGCAACCTTGCGCCGCCACGCCGGCACGTGGGATAGGCTAGATCG
>JAJYFE010000040.1:0-16459 GCA_021785435.1 Planctomycetota bacterium | reverse complement strand
TGGGATATGCTGCAAGCACTGCCGGCGGTCATGTTGCTGGGCCGCCCCAACGTGGGAAAAAGTTCCTTACTTAATGCGTTAATTGGTCAAGGCCGCGCCTTGATTGCGCCGCAGGCGGGCACCACGCGCGATGCGCTGCAGGCGCTCCTAACCACACCCCAGGGGCCGGTGCTGCTCTGGGATCTGCCAGGGATTGAAAATCCGGGGAAGGATTTCTCGGCGCTGACGGAACCGGTTCGGCGCCAGGCGCTGCTGGCGGCGGATGTCATCCTGTTGGTGCTCGACGAGTTGGATACGCCGACCGGGGTGGCGCGATTGCTGGCGGAAGTGGCGGATAGCGATGCCTGGAAAATTCTGGTTCGCAACAAGACGGATTTGCCGGATGGACTGCGGACGGCGCCCGACAATTCTCCCGCCGACTTTATTCAGGTTAGCGCGCTGACCGGAGCACATCTCGCCTCCCTGCGTGCTTTGATCGGGCGACGGGCCAGACAAGAGAGGCCCTTGGCCCGACAGGTGATGACCTTAAACGCCCGCCATCACGACGCCCTGGCGCGTGCGGCCACCGCCTTGGCCGGCGCTGTCGCCACCCTGGGCGGCGCTGTGGATTTTGATCGAGGGACGTCCGCGGCCGGTGAACCCGACACCGCGGCGGCCGGCAGCCAAGTGTTTGCCGGTCGAGACCATCTTCGCGAAGCCAGCCTGAACATGCCCGCTGCGCCGGGGCCTTTTTCCACGACCGTGGAGCAATCTCCGGAACTGATCGCCGCGGATTTACGCGCCGCCCTGGACGCTCTCGCTGAAATCAGCGGGGCCATCAGCACCGATGAAGTCTTGGGCCGGATTTTCAGCACCTTTTGCGTCGGCAAATAAGACCGGCTTCCGCCGGCTCACGCCAGTGTTAACATGGCAGTCGCCCCTGTCCGACGTTCCGGTCGATTAGACCTCCACCTGTCGCCGTGCTCGCCCGTCCTGCTGTGGCGTGGTGGGGCGAAATCCATGTTATCGAAAAAAAATCCGCCAGGGTCGCGCTGATGACTTCCTCGACCGTCTCCGGCGAACCTTGCGCCTTTATTACCCGGCAGTGGTCAGCGCACCGTCGGGCATATTCGAGGAATCCTTGCCGGACCTTTTCGTGATACGTCTGGACGCGCTGTTCGATGCGGTCTTGAAACAGGCCGGTCTGCGGAGAACCACGGCGTTTGCCTTTGCCGCCAGGTCCATGGAGGCGTCCCATGGCCACCGCCACCGGTAAGTCCAGGATGAGCGTCAAATCCGCTTGCAAATTTTCCGTCGCGGCGCCCGCCACCGCCATGATATCCTCCAGCGGCAGCCCGCCACCGGCGCCCTGATAGGCGATGGTGCTGCTGACATAGCGGTCGGCCAACACGCAACAACCGCGGGCCAAGGCAGGTTTGATTTGCTCCTGCACCAGTTGGGCCCGGCTGGCCATATAGAGCAACATTTCCGTCCGCATATGCAGTCCTTCGCCGCGCGAAGTCAGCAACAACTTGCGGATTTCTTCGCCGATGGACGTTCCGCCTGGTTCGCGCACCTGGCATACCTGCACTCCAGCGGACCGAAGCCGCCCGGCCAGACGGTCGCACTGCTTAGTTTTACCGCAACCGTCAATGCCATCGAACACGATAAGTTTGCCCGTCAACTTCGAGGCACCGGTCTGCGTCCTCCGCCCCGATGGGTCCGCTGTCGCGGCATTCGGCGATAAGCGTGGATGCTGCGTAACTGTCGGCACCGGTTCTGAATTCTGCTCGTTCATTGACATCCCAGAAAAACCAAGCTGATGCTACGGCGCTACCCCTGGCCGGTCAATGGCCAAAATGGGCATGACCATTTTCCGGCCGGGCTGGAAGCGGTAACGGAACAAGGGGCATCAAATCCCGAGACCGCGGGATGGGGGGCGCGATGGCCATCGGGGCCACCGGACGCCGCGTTCGAGAATGGGGGTTGAGTATCGTCGGCAATTCCCCCGCCAAAACATGGCCACACTCGGAAGGAATCAAGGTGAAAAATGCCCTTGACGCGTCTTGTGAAAAATGGTACAAAGTAGGTTTAGCTGTTGTGGGTGGAGAAAAGACCCTCTGGCCTTGTGGCAATGACGCACGCCGGCAACCGCGACAAGCTGGCAACCGCCGCCACCTCGATGGAGGCGCTTCGGCGGCGGCGGGAGCACAGGGCGAATAAAATATAGGTGGCTCCACGGAGCGTCCCGTAGAGGTAAAATAAGCTCCCAGGAAGAAGCATCAGGTTAGGCCGGGTGGATGATGGCTGCAGAAGAGTCGCCGGAACCCCGGCCGGAAGATGCACCTAAACTCCCAGCGGCGGGAGCACGCCGTGCGTTGCAGCGACTGGAGGAACACACCGCTCGTCAGATGGAAGCGGAGCGTCAGACCGGAGCCAGTGAGCCGGGCCGGTCGTTTGGCGGCTTAGCCCGTTTCACAGCGATGGGTTTCGAATTTTTCGGCGTTCTGCTGATTTTTGGTTTGATCGGCCAGTGGCTGGATAAAACATTCCACTGGCCGGATGTAGCCACCGTCGTGGCCATAACAATAGCGTTTATCGGTGAGATGTATCTGCAGATAAAAACGCTTCTGCGAAAGAAAAAATAAGAATGATAGCAGCATCCGCGAACAACCCCGTGCGCCCCCTGTATCTGCGCGCCAGCCTCCTGGCGACGCCAATCTCTGCGACTGTGGCGGTCGCCCTGCTGGCCATGGCCATATTGCCGCTGGTCCATCGTCCCATTTATCCGATGGAAATGCTTCTCGCCGCGGCTATCAACGTGATCGTCGGGCTGCTGGCTGTCGCGCCGATGACATTGCTGATCGGATGCCCGCCTGTGCCTCTGTTGCGCTGCGCCGTATTCGCCAATCTAATTCGTTTGGTCGGCATGGCTTTCGGGGCGGTGCTGGCGGTATGGCTCGGGCCGGCGGACTGGGACAAGACGGCCTTGTTGCTGTGGCTGGTGTTCTTTTATTTCGCACTGTTGATCGCGGAAAGCATAGTCGGCTCGTGGGTGATCAAGCACGCCGTGGCGGGAGCGAATATCGCGCCGGAATAATCCGCCCACGGATACCGGTTGACGCCGGAATCAGCGCCGCCTTCCTGCGTCGGATGCCGTGGCTTCGCCAGTGCGCCTGGCTGCGAATACAGGCGATGGTTTTCGGGTAGGAATTGGATGCACGATATTTTCGGCATAACGAGGCGCGGCTTTCCGCTGGCTGACGCGGGCGTTCTGAACAGCGTCACACCCCACCGGCTGATCCCGCGCGCTCTGTTCAGCCTGTGGGGGCATCCGGTCTATTTTACCAATGATATGCTCATGCTCATCGTGGCGGCCACGTTGATGATGGTTGTTTTTCCGTATATGGCGCAACGGCTTAAACGCGATCCCGTGCCGCGCGGGATCGTCAATTTTCTGGAAGCGATGCTGGATTTTCTTCGCCGGGAGATTTTTGATCCCATGCTGGGACGTTTTTCGCCGCGTTTCACTCCTTATTTATGGACCTGTTTTTTTCTGATACTCTTCTGCAATCTCCTGGGGATGCTGCCGCTGAATGAAATTTTTGACATCATCAACTATTACACGGGGTGGCGCATTCCGGAGTTCTGGGGCGGGGCCACCGGTAATGTTTCCATGACGGCCGTGCTGGCGTTGTGCACCTTTGCGACCGTGCATGTCTCCGGCCTGCTGGAACACATTCGCCTGGCCCGGCAGGGAGCCAATCCCGCCCACCACGCCCCCCAGCCGCCTGCCGCGGCTGCGCCGTCCAGACCACGCCATGCCTGGCCGGTGGCTTTGATCAGCGGGGTGTTCCTGTATTTCAAGGGGATGGTTCCGACGGTGCCGCTGCCCTGGCTGCTCGGTCCAATTTTTTTCGTGCTGGAATTGCTCAGCACGCTGGTCAAGCCGCTTTCGCTGTGCATGCGGTTGTTCGCGGTGATGATGTCCGGACCGCTGGTCATTGCGGTTTTTGTGAGCATGATGTTCATCGCTGGCAATGCCCTGGTGCGCGGCGTGGTGGGTTTGCCCGTGATTTTATTTGGAACCGCGTTTGAGTCCTTGCATCTGTTGGAGGCGTTCCTGCAAGCGTTCATTTTTACGTTGTTAAGTGCTGCGTATATTGCGGAGGCGCTGATACGTGAGCATTAGAATCAGAAGGAACTTAGGAGCCGCGCGTTGGAAGTTAGAAGTTGGGATCTTCCCTGATTTTGACATCCAGCTCGCAGTTTTTTGCTTCTGCGGGAAACCAGAAACCACGACTGTTTGAAAGGAGCTTTCCTCATGGATCCCAATGTAGCCGGAACCCCTCATGCTGTGACGCACGTGATCCTTCATGGAGCTGGGCAGATGCAGGCGTTGACGGAATCGATCAAAGTGGCGGGTGCATTAATCGGTGGTGGCGCCGGGGTGGGCGGGGCCGGAGCCGGTGTCGGTGCGATTGGCGGAAGCATGTGCGAAGCCACAGCGCGCCAGCCGGAACTGATCAACGTCATCCGCGTGCAGTTTTTCCTGGCGGCGGCTATCATTGAAGGTTTTACCTTTCTGCTGTTGGTGCTGGTTATGATCGTGCTGATCAAAAACGGCGGATTTTGAGATGACGTGCGAACCACGAACGGCCCTGAAAGGGCCCCATCATTCAGTCCCGGCAGGCCGGGATAGGTCGCCGTGGCTATCGGCCTTGGGGCGCAGATGGGCCTCCCGATTTACCCGGAAAGGGTTGCGGCATGTGTCGCTTCAACGCCTTTGGCGTTGGCGCACGGCTCTGCCCTTTACCCGGCATAGGCCCAATGAACGGGCCGACGCTAAGCTGAAGGCTTCAACTCCTTCGGGGTGGGTCACGCTGCCGGGGCTGACACGCCTTCTGGCCCGGGGAACAACGCGGGCCTTGGCTGGCTTGCTGGTGGCCTGGCTGTTGAATGGCGCTTGGTTGCCCGCGACGCTCGCCGCGGCCCCGGCCGGACCTGTGGTCACACATGTGATTCACGTAACCCATGCCGCGGCGCCGGTGCAGCCCGCTTCCGGCCAGGGTACGGGCGGCCTGCTTTCCATTGATCCCGGCATGGCTCTTTTCACGCTGGTGATTTTCCTGGTGCTGCTGGCGGTGCTGGGGCGGTATGCGTGGACGCCCTTGATCACCGGGCTGAAACGGCGCGAAGACGCCATCCGGGAAAACATTGAGGCCGCCGCCGCGGCGCAGGCGAAAGTGGAGCAGACCCGCCGGCAATTGGAGGAAAAAATTGCCCAGGTGCAGCACGCGGCGGCGTTGCAGCTTCAACAAGCCAAGGCGGATGCGGCGCGGGCCGCGGATGCGATTCGCCAGCGGGCCGAGGCAGAAACCAAAGCGTTAAAGGATCAGGCCCTGCGCGACATCCAAATGGCTCAGCAGCAGGCGATGCGGGAACTGGCGGTGAAGGCCGCCGACTTGAGCGTAGACATCGCTGAGCGCCTTCTGCAGCGCCACCTTAATGATGTGGATCGGGAAAAACTCCTGGAAGAATCCGTCAGCACCGGGCTGCTAAGCCCCTAAACGGCGGCACGAGGGATTGGCACGTCCAGCGGAGCCGCTCGGGGGCAGGCCGCCGACGGAGATTTAAGGTAGCTACAGAGCGCCCCGCAGGACAGGCGTGCACGTCCTGCGGACACTCTGCAGAGGCGAGTCCTCGATCTGCGGATAATGAAGTTGACGTGCACATTGTATCGATATCCCCTCCCGACGTGCCGGGGTGGGCGAGGGGTTCTCCGAGGACAGCGAACCCGGCGATTTTCAGGACCGAGCGGACAACCGGATGGCTCAGCAAGATTTTTCCATGACCGAGATTGCACGCGTATACGCGTCCGCCCTCTTCGATGCGGCGGTACAGGCCAACCGCCTTCCGGAAGTCACGGCCGACATGGAGGGTTTGGCGGGCGTCCTGGCGCGCCTGCCGCGGTTCGCCGTGCTCCTTCATGCCGCAACCATTTCCACGGCGGAAAAATATGCCGTGCTGGAACGTGTGTTCGGCACGGCTTTAGAGCCGCTGACGCGGCAGGCCTTTTCGGCCATGGCCCGACGCGACCGGTTGGAATTGTTGCCGGAATGGGTCCGCGTGTTCCAGGAAGTCCGGCGACAACGGATGGACGGCCTGACCTTGGAGTTGACGACCGCGGCGCCGCTGGATGACGCCCGCCGGGTTGAGATTACGCGCCAGGCGGCGGCAGCGCTGAAACACCCCGTCGACTTGCAGACACGGTTGAATCCCCAATTGATCGCCGGCGCACAATGGCGCATCGGGGACCGCTTTTGTGATGGATCGCTGCGCGGCAAGCTGGACGCGATGCGCCGACAGTTGCGGCAAAACAGTTCCAACGATCTGCGGCCAGACGCCGCGGTGGCTGAAACCAACCGCGGATGACGCGGCTGTTTTGACACGAGGACACGAAGGCACGGAAAGATGAAGGCACGCCCCGACCAGGATGCGAAGGAGCCAAGGCGCTGGGATTTTTATGTTGACTTTGCTGGTAGCGATATTCGCAGCCTTTTTTCCATCTTCGTGCCTCCGGGTTTTGGTGGCGGATTGGTTGAGTCGCCGCGGCGACCGGTCCGTGCTGCGGCATCCGCGTAATCCGTGGTTGGAACCACGGCGCTGCTGGCGGGGTGACGCGCTCAGAAGGATAGGGTTATGAAATTTAAAGTTGATGAAATTGCTTCGATTTTGCAACGGGAAATCGCCGGTTGGCAGGATCGCCTGGACGTGGCCCAGGTCGGAAAGGTCATCGAAGTCGGTGACGGTATCGCCCACATTTATGGCTTAAGCCAGGCCATGGCGGGGGAAATGCTGGAATTTCCCAACCAGATTTTTGGCCAGGTATTCAACCTGGAGGAGGAATCGGTCGGTGCGGTGATCTTCGGCGAGTCCGAACTGATCAAGGAAGGTGACGTGGTCCGTGCCACGGGCCAACTCTTGTCGGTGCCGGTTGGCCCGGAATTGCTCGGGCGGGTGGTCAATCCGCTGGGTCAGCCGATTGATGGCGGGCCGGCCATCCAGACCGGCCAGCAGCGCAAGGTTGATATCATCGCCCCGGACATCGCCGACCGGCAGCCCGTCAAAGAGCCGCTGCAGACCGGCATCAAGGCCATCGATTCGATGATTCCCATTGGCCGCGGCCAGCGCGAATTGATCATCGGCGACCGCAAAACCGGCAAAACCGCCATCGCTATCGACACCATCATCAATCAGAAAAAGTTCTTTCGCACACCGCAAGAGGTCTTTTGCGTGTATGTGGCGGTCGGTCAGAAGGAATCGACGGTTGCGGGGGTGGTGGATGTGCTGCGCCGCCACGGAGCCATGGAGTACACCACCGTGGTCACCGCCAGCGCTTCCGAAGCGGCCCCCATGCAGTATATCGCCCCCTACGCCGGCTGTGCGATGGCTGAACATTTTCTGTGGCAAGGCAAGGCCACGCTGTGTATTTATGACGATCTGTCCAAGCAGGCCCAGGCCTATCGGCAACTGTCATTGCTCCTCCGCCGCCCACCGGGGCGGGAAGCGTATCCCGGCGACGTGTTCTATTTGCACAGCCGACTGCTGGAACGGGCGTGCAAACTGTCCCGGGAAAATGGCGGAGGATCCTTGACCGCCCTGCCTATTATCGAAACCCAGGAAGGCGAAGTATCCGCGTACATTCCCACCAACGTCATCAGCATCACCGACGGTCAGATTTACCTGGAGCCGGACCTGTTCTACGCTGGGGTGCGCCCAGCCATCAATGTGGGCATTTCAGTAAGCCGCGTGGGTGGTTCGGCCCAGATCAAGGCAATGAAACACAAGAAAGTCGCCGCTTCGCTCCGCCTGGACCTGGCCGCCTACCGCTCCCTGGAGGCGTTCACGCAGATCGGCACCGAAGTGGACGCCGCCACCCAGAAGCAGCTTGATCGCGGCGCCCGTATGGTGGCCATCTTAAAGCAGCCCCAATATCAACCGCTTGACGTGGTCGATCAGGTGGCGGTCATCTACGCCGGCGCCCAAGGCTTTCTGGACAACGTGCGCGTGGAGGACATCGGGACGTGGGAAAAGGATTTTCGCGAGTATTTCTGCTCCGCCGCTGCGGCGGTTCGTGAAGAACTTGCGGTAAAAAAGGAATTGACCGCGGAACTGGAGGCCAAACTGGTTCAGGTCATCCGGAATTTCTCAAATGTTACCACGTTGACCAAAAAGAAACTCGAAGACCTGAATCTCGCCCCGTTGGACGAAGCCGCGAAAAAGCAGGTCCAGGCGGCACGCGGATAGCCAGAAAGCGGAAACTGGAAACTAGAAACCAGAAACTAACCTATGCCGAAACCCCGGGAAATTAAACTGCGGCAAAAGGCGGTCCGCAACATCCACAAAATCACCAAGGTGATGAAGATGATTGCCACCGCACGCTATCAGAAAGCGTTTAAGCGCTCGCGCGGAACACGGCCCTACGCCGACCAGTTGCGGGGGCTGCTCGACAGCTTCATGCGTTCGCCCGAGGCCCGCTCGGCGTGGCAGCGCCATCCGCTGTTTAAACCGCGGCCAATCCGGCGGAGCGCCATGCTCATAGTCACCAGCAACCGCGGCCTGGCGGGCGGATACAACAGCCGCATTCTCCGTCTGGCGATGGCGAATATCCAGGCTCTGGAGAAAAGCGGCCAGATGGTGGATGTGCACGTCATCGGAAAAAAAGGCGCGGCCTACTTCCGGTTTAACCGGCGCGCGGTGGCTGCGGCCTATACCACCCTGGCCGATAGCCCGCGCTTCGCGGAGGCGGTTCCCATCGCCGAGCGCCTGGAAGATGATTATGCCGCCGGCCGTATCGATGCGGTCAAGCTGGTTTATATGCGATTTTTCAGCGTGGGACGGCAAGGCCCGGTGGCCGTCGATTTATTGCCGCTGGCGAGCGAAACGCCGGGTGATAACGGCGTTTCCAATCCCGGTGCCACTGGATTGGCGGCCGCGACGGCGGTTAGCCCGTCGCGGAATCCGGCCCCACCTGGGGCGGCCGCGGCCTTCGATTTTTCACCCGATCCGGGTCCGCTGCTCGCCGAGCTGATGCCGGACCTGCTGAAATCAGCCATTTTCCAGGCTCTGGTCGATGCCTCGGTATCCGAACAGATCGCCCGTATGGTCGCCATGACCGCCGCGACGGACAACGCCGAAACGATGGGGCGGCAATTAAGCCGCGCGTATAACCGGGCCCGGCAGACTCAGATTACCAGCGCCCTGTCTGAATTGATGGGCGGCGTGGAGGCGCTGGCGTGAACTTCGATGAAAGGCAGCGATGAACAACCTAACGAACGGTAAAATTTCAACCAACGGTAACGGTGCCGTGGAGCGGGAGGTCAACATGGCGGCGGAAGGCGTTATTTCCCAGGTGATTGGCTCAACTTTTGACGCGAAGTTCCCCGAAGGTAAATTACCGGCGATTTATAACGCGATCCGTATCGATCACGATGGCGGCCCTCATGGCGTCACCGTCCATCTCACCGGCGAAGTGCAGCAACACCTAGGCGGCAGCCAGGTCCGCGCTGTTGCCCTCGGCCCCACCGACGGATTGGTGCGCGGCATGAAAGTGCTCGACACCGGCTCGCCGGTGACCGTGCCGGTGGGTATGGAAACGCTGGGGCGCGTGTTTAACCTGCTTGGCGAAACGATTGATAAAAAAGGGCCAATCCACGCCAAGGAACACCGTCCCATTCACCAGCCGCCGCCGGAGTTCCGCAACCTCGAACCGAAAACGCAGATTTTTGAAACCGGCATCAAGGTGATTGACCTTCTGGCCCCTTACGTCCGTGGCGGAAAAACGGGCCTTTTCGGTGGCGCCGGCGTCGGGAAAACCGTCATCATTCAGGAGCTCATCGCCCGTCTGGCCCGTTTTCACAGCGGCTATTCCTGCTTCGCCGGCGTCGGCGAACGCACCCGCGAGGGCAACGATCTGTGGCTGGAAATGCAGGAGGCCAAAATTGGCGACACCGGCAAACGCGTCATCGACCAAACCGTCATGGTCTTTGGCCAGATGAATGAACCACCCGGGGCGCGGTTTCGCGTGGCCCTTTCCGCCCTGACCATGGCCGAATATTTCCGCGATCAGACCGGAGCCGACGTGCTGCTGTTCATCGATAACATCTTCCGTTTTACCCAGGCGGGTTCGGAAGTTTCCGCCTTGCTCGGGCGTATGCCCTCCGCCGTCGGCTACCAGCCGACCCTGGGCACCGAAATGGGCGAGTTGCAGGAGCGCATCACCTCCACCAACCGTGGTGCCGTCACTTCGGTCCAGGCCATTTACGTCCCCGCGGACGACCTGACGGACCCGGCCCCGGCGACGGCCTTTACCCATCTTGATGCGTTTACGGTGCTTAGCCGCGCCATCACCGAGAAAGGCATCTACCCTGCCGTGGACCCGCTGGAAAGTTCCAGCCGCATCATGGACCCGCATTATCTGGGTGAAGAGCATTACACCGTGGCCCAGCAGGTCAAACGCATTTTGCAGCGCTACAAAGACCTGCAGGACATTATCGCCATTCTGGGTGTCGATGAATTGTCCGAAGAGGACAAATTGATTGTCGCGCGCGCCCGTAAGTTGGAGCGGTTCTTCAGCCAGCCGTTCTTCGTGGCGGAGGTGTTCACCGGCAAAACCGGCTCGAACGTCAAGCTTGCCGACACTATCAGTTCCTGCCGCGAAATCGCTGAAGGCAAGTGGGATCATCTTCCCGAAGGGGCCTTCATGTACGTCGGCACGGTCCAGCAGGCCGCCGAACAGGCCCAGCGGATGAAGGAATAACGCTCCTCCCACCTAGCCGCCGGCTATGCACGGCGGTGGAATAACTGTTCAAAACGCCGTGCTGCCGTACGCAACCTCTCGCCGCCTATGGAATCGAGCGCCCCCCGGCTCGCCCTCTTTTCCACACTTTCACCCTGACGGGGCGCGGCAATTTTTCCCAGCATCCCGCATCAACTCGACCGGCGAGCCACCAGATCTGCCCCGGTGGCCTTCAGAACTTCTGTGAAAAGGTGGCCTTTTCAACCCGGCAATATCCGATGGTTTGCCGTGCGATAATGCCCTGCAAAATCAATGATTTTTGTGTCTTGGCGGCCGTTTCTTCCTCGTGGCTACATGAACGCCACGATGGGGAAGCGCTGCGGGCGAGTTGCCCGCAGCGACCCGGTGAATGGCGGCGGACGGGGTACCCGAAAGTTAAGCGGTGACAAAGCAGTAGGAGCCGGAATGGCTTTCATCCACCTGCATAGTGACCACAGTACAACCGAAATAAATCTAAAAGCAAGAGCAAGATGAAATATTATCAATGAGATTAGTAGCTATACGCAAATGTAAAAATGCATGTAACCCTTTGCCAATACGTCAGATGCATCAAGATGGCGTTGGAACATGTGCTCTACACTTCAGTGGTGCAAAATTCGGGATAGGCGCGCACGCCAGAATCCACCGTAGGGTCGGGAAAAAGCATAAGATTCACACCGACCCTTTGGCGATGGAAGGCCATGGCGCCCCGCGCCTCCAGGTGCGGCTGAAAGGTTCACGCGAGCGCCTCGGGCAGACGCAGCTGGATTCTACGAATGCGACGGGGATCGCTTTCAGTGATGATAAGTCGCACGCCGCTGACACTTAAGGACTCGCCTCGGCCGGGAATCGCGCCCAGCTGTTGAATCACCAAGCCGCCAATGGTTTGGTAGTCCTGACTTTCCGGCAGATCCAAATCGAGCTGGCGATTTAGATCCGTGACATTCATGCGGCCATCCACTTCCACGGTGGTTTCGTCCAGGTGTTGGATGTGGCTCGCCGGTGATTTTTCGTACTCATCCGCAATATCCCCGACGATCTCCTCCAGAATATCTTCGCTGGTGACCAGACCCGCCGTCCCTCCAAATTCATCCAGGACAATCGCAATGTGCACCTGTTGCATGCGGAATTGGCGCAGCAGGTCCCGCAAAGGCTTCGTATGCGGCACGAATAAGGGAGGCCGCAGCAGGGTCCGGAGGTTAAATACCGCCGCCGGTGAAGCGGAGCCAAGCAAGCCCAGCAGATCTTTGGCATAGAGAATGCCGAGGATATTGTCCAAGTTGCCGTCGTGAATGGGCAGGCGCGACAAGCCATCACGAATGATTTTGTCCGCGATTTCGGACAACGGAGCGTGGACCGCGGCGGTGACCATGTCGGTTCGGGGCGTCATAATTTGCCCCACTTGTAGATCTGGAAAGCTGATGATCCCTTCGATCATCTTCTTCTGTTCTTCGTCGACCGCCCCGTGGGCACTGCCTTCGGAGACCGCCGCCAGAATTTCCCGCGTGGTTTCCACGACCTCCGCCCGGGCCTGCGACTGGGGGGTTCGGCCGGCCAATCGGCAAACGACTCCGTCGAACAGCCGAAGAAATAGGACCAGCGGATACAG
Source organism: Planctomycetota bacterium (assembly GCA_021785435.1). GTDB lineage: Bacteria > Planctomycetota > Phycisphaerae > WQYP01 > WQYP01 > JAKCCC01. Next base: position 4,031 of record JAJYFE010000040.1, on the reverse strand, counting down.
CAGGCGATAAACCATCCAGAGCAGCGGCACCAGCGCTGCGATCAAGGCTTCGCCGGCATAATGCGCCAAGGCGTCGGCCAGACCCACGGAAAAGATCAACAAGAGGATAGCAGCGAGCAGCGCTCCGCCGGCCAGTGCCAGCGGACCGCCGGCACCAGGCCCGGCGCCGGCGAAGGCGAAAATGCTAAGAGCCACCACTGCGATGTTGCAGCCAATCCGCACCAGCGATGCGGTCAGCACCAATTCGTTCTGATGCTCCACCAGGCGGTTCAGCCACGTCAGGCGCCTCCGTTTGATCAGTTGCGTTTCCAGGGTTACGCGTGACATCTCGCGCAAGGCATACGCCAGGGCGGAGCCCATCAGGCTGCCCCCCAGCGCCAAACCCATGAACAGAATAGTCCCGTTCATTGCCGCCTCCTCCGCCGCCGCGAGGTGCGATGGTCGAGAGCCGAGGCCGGAGGCAACCTGGCGCGGCGGTGGTAATAGACCGGGCCGAGCCCCAAGTTGGTTAGAATGGCGTCTTCCCGCCGGTGCATGCGCCGTGCGGCCGCGGGGACGTGGTCATCGTAACCACAGACGTGCAGTAGACTGTGGATGAGATACAGGAGTAACTCGTGGCGCGGCGGATGCCCGCGGGCGCGGGCCTGGCGCTGCGCCTCCTGGAAGCCGGCGCAGGTCTCCAGATCCAGTAGATCCGCGCGCGATGGATCCGGCCGGCAATCAAACGTCAACACATCGGTGGGGCCAGGCCGATGCAGCGTGCGCTCATGAAGTTCCGCCATGCGCCGATCATCCAGCAGCCAGATGGACCAGCGGCCACGGCACAGGGTCATCTGTTCCGCCGCGGCACCGAGTTGGCGCTTGAGCCAACCGAGGGACGGTTCGCGTCCGCGGCCACAAGCGGCAGGGTCCCATTGGATGGTGATATGCACAGCCATCGTGGATAACGTTCAGGCTAGGCCGGCTGGGCCAGCGGTTCGGCGGCCGGGTAGGCGGTTCGGCCGTGATAGACGCCGGGCAAAGCCCGGCTCAGGGCGTGCTCGATCCGTTCCAGATCCGCCATGGTCAGACCACATTCGTCGAACTGACCATCCAACAGTCGTTTCATCACGAGCTGGTGCACGGTGTTTTCTATCCGCCCGGTCGCCAGCTCGCCTTGGGAGCGGACGATCCCCTCCAGGGCGTCACAGATCATCAGCACCGCGGTCTCACGGGATTGTGGCTTCGGCCCCGGGTAGCGGAATTCGGTATCGCGGACCTGGTTAGACGCGCCGCCGGTCACGGCCTCACGGGCCTGTTTTTGACAGGCGGCCTGGTAGAAGTATTCGACGATGGTGGTGCCGTGATGTTCGGCGATGCCCTGGCGAATGGGGGCCGGCAAATTGTATTCGCGGGCCAGCTCCAGACCATCCTTTACATGGCCGATCACAATCAACACGCTCATGGTGTGGGAAAGCCGGGAATGGCGGTTGGTCCCGCCATTGGAATTTTCCATGAAATAGTCAGGTTTGAGCAGTTTGCCAATATCGTGATAGTAAGCACTCACGCGGCAGCGCAGGGCATCGGCGTCAATCTGACGGGCCACCGCTTCCGCCAAGGCGCCTAAGACCAGCGAATGATTAAAGGTGCCCGGTGCATCCAGCGCCAGGCGGCGCAGTAGCGGATGGTTGGTGTCCGCCAGTTCCAGCAAGGTCATAGCTGTGGTCACGCCAAAGAATTTTTCGATGGCCGGCAGGAGCGGAAGAATCAACAACATCGCGGCGGTGACGGCCGCCGCGGCCAGGATGGCCTCCCGCCCCATGGATCCCAGGCTTAGCTGGCTGCTGCCGAATACCCAGGGAACGGCTCCTGTCCGGGCCAAGGTGCCGTGGAAAAAGCCGTAGCCGAACACCATAGCGACCGTGATAGCCCCTGCGAGCAAACCCATGCGAAACCACTGGGTGCGGGTGCGAATTTCCGTCAGCAGGCAGATCAGGGCGATGGCGCCGGCAAACGCCGCCAGAAAAAAGCCCAGGCTTTGATGGATCGCAATAGTCACCAGCAGTGCCTCCAGCGTAACCAAACCCAAGGCGAGCCGCTGGCCGTAAGCCAGGTTTAGGATTATCGCTGTGAGAAACACGGAACCAAGGCCGTACAGGTAGACCCATTGATCGACACCCAGGACGGCGAAGGCTTTGGCCGCGGCCATCGCCGCCAGCAGCAGCAGGGGCGGCGCCCAGGGGTGCCGTAGGCGATCCCGCCGCATCCGTCCGCCAAAGTACATGGCACCGATGAGCACCAGTACCGCGGTTAATAGCCAGGCGCCGATCAGGATCTGAACCTTCAGCCATGGATGGCGGATCTGCTGCTGCCGCAGATAGCTCGTCCGGGCAGCCCGGAGAAGTCGGCGCAGACGGGGGGTAAGCTTTTCGCCGCGGTGGGCGATGATTTGTCCCTGCCGGACCAACGACAGGGGCATAGGTACCGCCGCCTCGCGGCTCTTGACCATGGCGGTCGTGGCGGCGGTATCCAGCACGAAAGTCGGCTGATCCAGGGCCGCCAAGTAACCGGCAATCATCGGACAGGCGGCCGGAGGAAAGCACCGTTTCACCAGAGGGGCAAATACCAATCCATGCGGTCCCAGAATACCCAGCTTCCAAGAGGCCACGATCGGCGGCAAGGGTTGGCCGGCCCGCGGCACGCCCAGCAAAGCCTGGCTTGGAAAACCGCGGGCAATCTTCCGCCAGGTCTTCAGGTCCACCACCGGATGGCCTTTCAATTCCCGCAGCAGGTGTTCCACATCCAGCTGATAATCATGGAAGCCGTCGGTGCGGACCACCTGATGCAGCCAGTCGAGCGCGGCCTGGCTCATCACCGGAAACCGTACCCGCAAAGGCTCGGGCAAGTCTGTAGCATGGACAATCGCCGCCACGTCGTACGGCAGATTGGTCAACTGATTTTCAATAACTTCCGCCAGATGGCCTTGGTTATTGAACCGCAACACGGGTGTAACCCGGGCGGCCGCCGCTTTTTGCAGGGCCTTGAGCCGCGCAGGATTCGCCACACTGAAGGTGACCGGCGCCCGAATAGTTCCGCCAATCGTCTTGGCGGGCCAGTACCGTGGAGCCACCGGGACCAGATTCAGGGCCATGATGGCTAGAAAAAATCCGAGCGTTCCGACCACCAGCCAACGGTCTTGCCGGCTCAACCACGCCCAAAGGCTTGTACTCTCAGAGACATCCTCCGCAACAGCCTGTCGCCGTAAACTTTTCTTTCTAAACCACATTTCCGTACCGAGGTGATTTCGCCTCCGTGTCAATTTGGCAAGCAAAGCTCTTTTCGCGCTCCGCCGTGCTCTCCGCCCAGACTCAATAAAATCAAGCCAGTTGGAACGGCAACACATTATAGTCCAACGGCGTTACGGTGGATATCGCCGGGATCAGAATGAGGGGGCTGAAAGTCAAGAATTGCATCGAAACGCTGCGGGCGACTTCTTGTTGGGGCCAGATGGCAAAACCCACAACGGTTTAATAATCGTAAGTCTGGTTCCTATAAAGACTCATACGTGGAAGAGATGGTAATAGCTACAAATGGCACTTCCACGAACCATAATCCTTTATTTTATAATGGGTTAGCTGCAATTTTCACGCGATAACACTGCTGACCGCCTGGTGCGTTGTCAAACGATAAATTTCGGGTTGGAGAAAGACCCCAGACTCGCCACCGAACCCGAAGCACCGGCCTCAGTGGCGCCGTAGCGAGTCGCCTGCGGCGACCCGGTGAACGGCGGCGGGCGGGATACCCGAAAGTTAAGCGGTGACAAAGCACTGGACATCCGTTGCGGTAACCGTTCACCGTCCATTGGGCCGCCGGACCTTCGAGGGCCCCGAGGTTGGATGGGATTGTGCCTGTCGCCTGCGGGTGAGGTACGGCATCTCCGAGGAGCACTCGGGGCACGGAACGATAGGGGCTGGCGTGGCCGGCGCGATAAATACACCTGCAGGGATGGGTGGCAGCGGCATGGATGTGCATAACGAACCGGCCTACCGACC
>JAJYFE010000180.1 GCA_021785435.1 Planctomycetota bacterium | reverse complement strand
GACCATTTTGAGGGCCGAAGCTGGCGCGGCTTCCACCATCATCTAACCATGTCGGCCATCGCCTACCTGTTTGTGGTGGTGGACTCCCTGCGCACCAAAAAGAACTTCCGGCCTGACGTGGGATCAGGCGTTACGCGCGATGCAACCATTCATCGTGCGTTCACGCCGCTTCTGTCCCTGCCGTCTAACGGGCTTTGAGAACTTTTTGCCTGTGGCTACTTAACAGAGTAATGCTAGCCCGGATATTTCGGGGCGGCCTCCGAACCAGCGCCGGTCGGTGCGGCCTCCACGGTGGCGGCGGTAAACCAACCGGAAACCGGGGCCATGCGGCGGCAATCCAGGCATTGAATTTCGTTGTTCAGATAATTCGCGCCACATTGGGGACAGCGACCGTGATGGGCAAACATGTCAAAATGTACGCCGCAGGCGCCGCATTGCCAAAAATTCCCGCAGGCTGGAGCGATATGACAGTTGGGGCAGGCCAACCCACGGTGCCGGGGAATCCGCCGCGCCTGTTGGACCGCTCCGGCCTGGCGGAAGGCGGAGAGCGCGCTGACGAGAATAAAAACCGCGATGAAGACCAGCCAGAGACTTCCCTGCGCGAAGGCCAGCAGCATGAAGCCCCCCGCGCCGATGATGCCAAGAATTGAGGCGACGCGCAGGGCGCGGGTTTCGCCGATGAAAAACCAGAGTGCCGACCATAAAATTTTTCCGCCGTCCAGCGGATAAACCGGCATCAGGTTGAACGTCAGAACCGCCAGGTCCAACGCGAGCAGTTGCAGTACAAACGCCTGGGCCGGCGTGCAGAGCAGGAGCAACTCCGTCACCCGCGGGGCTTGCACCAGCCAGGCAATAGGCAGCAGCGCCCCGGTGACGCCCAGCAATTGATGGCGCACCGGTGCCGGCAGCAGCGCCCAGAGCACGGGCGCCAACGCCACGTTCACCAGCGGGCCGGCTACGATGCTCCATAACATCGCCCCGGGCCGCCAGGGCGGTGAAACGTACGCCACCCCGCCCAACGGCCAGAGCACAATGGTATCCGCTTGGCCGCCGACGGAGCGGCAGGCCAGGGCATGGCCAAATTCGTGCGCCAGCACGATGCCAAACAGGGCCAGCACGAAAAGAAAGTTCCAGAAACTCACTCCACCCGCGGCGTACATGAAATAAAGCACCGCGAAGATCCACATCCAGTTCAGATAAACCGTGATGCCGAACAGGCGAAAGAGGCGAAGGGAGCCGCGGGTCAATGCATTCATGGGGCCAGGTCCTGCAATAAGTCGTGATGGGGGTAGGCGTGGCCGCGATGTTGCACGAACGCTTCGGCGTAGGCGACGCCGGCCAACCGGCCGCGCGCCGCGGCCTGGCGTTTCATGGACTCGAGATATTCGTCCATCCCGTGGTGCGCCCGCAGCCATTGGCGCTGCGAATCATGGCACGCGAGCATTTCCGATTTGGTGTGGAACTGAGCGGTAATGTCGACCAAGGTGGTCGGCTCCACGGGGCGGCCAAGGGGGTCGATGGCGTCGATGGGATCGCAGTAATACAGATGCGGCACGGCGGAATGGCTTAAGCGCGGCGCCGTGGAAACATTGGGCGCCCCGTAGCCAAAGCTCGCAGCCCGCGCCAGCAGGCTGACCATTTCGTGATCCATCATGTAATCCTTCGGAGCATGGGTGAACACCAGGGTCGGGGCGATCCGGCGGAACAGATCGAGGGTTTTACGAAGCGTCGGCTTATCGTAAACCACCAGGACGTCACGCTCGTCAAGGCAGTGATAATGCGCCCCGATCAGGCCCGCCGCCTTTTGCGCTTCCTGCGTGCGAATGGCGCTGATTTCCCAGGGTGAACGGTCCATGGTTCCGCAGTCTCCCGGTGTCGCGGTGGCGATATGAATGGTCCAGCCGGCCTGGGCCAGACGGGCCAGCGTACCGGCGCAGAGAAACTCCGCATCATCGGGATGGGCCAGGAAACTTAAGGCAATACGTGGCGCGGCCGGATCGGTCTTTCTGCTGGCGTGGTTGTTCATCGCGCACCCCTGATGGTCCCTTAAGATGCTGATTATAGCAGCCCCGCCACGTTATCCCACCGGCGCGACCTGGAGGGTGCATGCCGGGCGGGGTACGGCCGGATTTTCGGGCACGGATATGACCACGGGCGGCAGGAATGTCGCCGCTAAGACAGCTGGTTTATTGAGGGCTGTGGTCAATGGCTGGGCTTCGGCAGAAGATCGGGCCGCACCGGCTGGTCGGGGGTGGTGCGGGGTTTGCATCAGGCCGGCGCCGGCGTCACGGCGATCTGGTTGCGCAGAGCAACCATCTTGACCATCAAAATGATCAGCAGAACCAGAGCCGCGATTCCGGTTAAATAGCCGAGGATGGGGATGATGGACAAGCAGACACAAATGCAATAGGCCAGCGCCAGCGCGCGGCCACAATCACCCATGTGGGGTTTTCCAACGCTGGCGAAATACGCCTGGTAGCTGTTGGCCAGTTTCAGGAAGACAAAGAAATTCCAGACCGCGCTGAAGAGCGGAATCAACAACAGCCAAACCAAGCCCGGTGACAGCTGGCGGAAATCCTCAGGAATGCGACTATAACATGTTTGCAGGAGATAGCAGATGAAAATCTGCACTGCCAGCAGAACCAAGCTCAAGCCGAATATGGCGATCCAAACCCCCGCCATATTATCGGTAGCCGCAACGTTGATAAACGTCATCGCATGCACGCCCGTGACTCCTTTGCCAAAAACCTTCCCGAGGCGCCCCAGGCGCAGATAAGAGTCAATGGATTATCCTCGTCAGGCGGTTCACTGTCAACGAAATTTTGTTAACTTTCCGGCCACGGAAGGCATGACAGATTGGGGATTGGTCATGCCCCCAGATAACACCGGCTGCGGCGAGATGCGGGGGCTTGGTCGCCACTTAGCTTTCGGGTACCGCGGCCGCCGTCATTCACCGGGTCGCTGTGGGCGACTCGCTGCGGCGACCCGGAGGCCGGTGCTTTGGGTGCGGTGGCGGGTCCGGGGTTCTTTCGCCAACCCGAAATTGATCGCTTGACAAAGTACTACCATGTGGCGCGCAGCACGAAGCCCAGCAGCAGAAAAAGCGTAACCGTTAACAGCATCAGGCGGTTCACCAAGGTAATATGGCGATGCGTCAGCGGCTGCAGAGCGTCGCCTAAACGGGCGGTATCCATAGGCTGGCCATCGTAATAGTTTCGGCCACCGAGCTGCACGGCCAAAGCCCCGGCGACGGCGGATTCGGGAAACCCCGCGTTGGGGCTAGCGTGGCGGCGGGCGTCGCGCCGCATGATCCGCCAGGCGGCACGGCCGTCCTGGCCCATCAGCCAGGCGGCCGGTGATACCAAGACCCCCGTCAGGCGTGCCGGCAGCCAATTCGCCGCGTCGTCCAACCGCGCTGCCGCCCAACCGAATTTCAGATACCGCGCGGTTTTGTGGCCAAACATGGAGTCCAGCGTATTGACCGCCCGGTAGGTGATAGCGCCGACTGCCCCGGCCAAAAAACCAAAAAACAAGGCCCCGGTTACCCCATCCACCATTCCCTCCGCCACGCTTTCCACCGTGGCGCGGATGATCTCCGCTTCGGGCAGCCGCTCGGTGTCGCGCCCTACCATCAGTGCCAGACACCGGCGGGCCAGCGGCAGATCGTGGCGGGCCAAAGCCTGTTGCACCCGCCGGGCGTGCCGGACCAGATCGCGAGCAGCGATGCTGCTATACATGAGATAAATCGCCACGACATCCGCCAGCCAGGAACCGAATGCGTTCGCTAACCTCAAGCTCCCCCAGCTCAGCAGCGCCGCACCGCCGACGACCAGAAGTACCGCGGCCATACCCGCCAGCCGCGCCGGCCGAAGCCAGCGCCGGGTAACCCTCTCGGTGGTCTCGGCCACTTGACCCAGGCCGCGCACCGGATGCGGCAGCCAGCGCGGATCACCGATAATCAAGTCGAGGCCGAAAGCCGCCAGGAGTTGATATTCTATTCGCAGCATGGCTCAACGGTACTCGCATGAACGCCACAGGACAACCTTGCCGGTGCGCGGCAAGAACCGGAGGCAGGGGTGAGTACAGCGGGTGGGACAGGCATCTTGCCGGTCCGTAAGCGGCAGCGATCCGGTCGGTCGGAAGGGGTGTGGCCATAAATCGCGGCAGTGGCGGGCACGATCCTCCGTGCCGTAGGTTGCGGTACTGCCCGCGTCGTCGTGGCGGTGGGGAGTCGGCACATCGGAGTGTGTCCACCGAGGCGGAGCTTCGACCTACCACGAGGAGCCAGCATTTATGGCCACACCCGTCGGAAGCAGCCTGTCCCAGCGGGGCGTGCCGGGACCACAAATATTGCCACACCCCTGGCCCGCGCGCCGAAGCTCCGACCCCGCACGACTCCTGCAAAGAATGTACAATAATCAGTCGATCAATGAGGTGTAAACGGTGCGTGCAGATTCCAAATGTCGCCGATGGCCAACATCAGCCCCCTGCGGAAGCGTGGAGCGTGGGAAGTCCGGGGCGTGCGAACCGGACCGCCGGTCCGCGCTGTGGCGGGTGATCTGGTTTATTTTGATTCTGGTGTTGGGGTACTACGCGCTGCAGAGGCACTTCCGGCGCCAGGCCGGGGCCAGCGCCTATCATTTTTTCAACACCCTCATTGCGGTTCGCGCATTGATCAGGAAAAATTACGTCGAGCCCGTATCCGACCGAAAACTATTAGCCAGCGCTATTCATGGCATGCTGGGCCCGCTGGATCCTTATAGCGCCTATCTACCGCCACGGCAATGGAATCACTTCAATCACCTCACGCACGGCCGACACAGCGGCATCGGGGTGCGGTTGGCGCGTCGCCGGCCGGACGGCTTTCCACTGATTCTTACCGCGCTGGCCCACTCGCCGGCGCTGCGGGCCGGAGTCTTAGCGGGCGACGAAATTCAGGCCATCGATGGCCGCTCCGTGCGTGGCTGGTCCCGGCGACTTCTGCGCCGGTCTTTGCGTGGACCACCCGGCACGGCGGTGGCCCTGACCGTACGGCCACCGATCGGTTCGGCCGTTACGCTGAACATCCGGCGCAGCGTGCTGGAAACGCGCAGTGTCAAGGGATTCCGCCGGGCCCCTGGCGCAGCCGGCCGCTGGGATTATCTGATTGATCCGGTCCACCGCATCGCGTACGTGCGCATCAGCCGTTTTATGGCGCGAACCCCCGGAGAACTGGATCAGGCGCTTCAGCCGCTATGGCGCGGCGGCGCGCCGCTCAAGGGCCTGATCCTGGATTTACGCTTTAATCCCGGCGGACTGCTGGGCAGCGCTGTGGCCGTGGCGCGGCGCTTTATCCGCTCCGGGGTGATTGTGACCACCCGCGGGCGCGCCGCCGCCACCCGCATGGTCGAGCGGGCCAATGCCCGGCATCTCTACCCGCCTGTGGCGCTGGCGGTTTTGGTCAACCCATACACCGCCAGCGCCGCGGAAATCGTCGCGGGCGCCCTGCAGGATTATCATCGTGCCATTATCGTGGGCACGCGCACCTTCGGTAAAGGCTGTGTCCAGGAAGTATTTCCCCTGCCCGGCGGGCGCAGCGCTTTGAAACTGACCACCGCCTGGTATTATCTTCCTGATGGCCGCAATATCACGCGGTACGCCGAGTCGCGGACCTGGGGTATCCAGCCCTCACCGGGCGGCGCTCTACAGCTTTCGGCCGCGCAAAATCGCGGTATTCTCGAGGCACGGCGGCGCAGCGCGGTGATTTATCCAGCGACGTCCGCCCTCCGGGCGGCGGCACGGCGGCGCCTTGGCTTCACCAACGCCGGACCGGCCTTCATCGATCCTCAGCTGGGCCTGGCGCTCAAGCTCTTGCGGAGCCAGCTTAAAAAGCCGCCGTCGACCGCCGCGGCGCACCTCACCCGCCCCTTCGTATCCGTGTCCGTTCCGCAGTCACCTGCGGCGCCAGCGCCCACAACCAGGTGATCGGCCGTAATCTATGCCGGCACCCCGGGTGCGAATTCCCCAAGGTGAGGCTCCATCCGTCCGGTCAGGATCAGCTGGGCCATCCATTCTCCGACCAAAGGCGCCATCCCTACACCGGTTTTGTAATGCCCGCCACATATATAAAGATTCGGCACGCCTGGGAAAATGCCCATAATCGGACGTTTTCCCGGGCCGGCCGGTCGCAGACCGGCCCAGATTCTTTCCAGCTTCGTTGCTTTCAGCTTGGGGCATATTTCGGCGGCCCCTTGCAACAACCAGGCCACGCCTTCGGCGGTGTTCGCCAGGTCGAAGCCGGCTTGCGGCTCGGTGGTGGAACCAACCAACAACCTTCCGTCCGGCCACGGCACCACAAAAATTTTGCCGCTTTTAACGATCTGATCCAACAAGGGCGCCTGGCTCCGCAGCAGTAAGGCCTGGCCTTTGATGGGCTTGATCGGTGCGAGCGCCGATACGGTGCCGCCCAGTCCGCCGGTTTCCACGCCCGCACAAAGCAGTACCGCTGAGGCCGGCTTTAATTCTCCGTGGACATACACACCCGCCACTTGGCCGGGCTGCAGCGCCAGGCGTTCGACCGCCGTCGCTTCATAGATCTCCACACCGGCCCGCTGGCAGGCCTGGGTCAGGCCCGCCAGTAGCTCGGCCACGTCTACCTGGGCGGTTCGGCGGCAAAGCGTAGCGCCATATTCCCTGGTTTGAACCTGCGGCGCCAGCGCGAGCGCCTGGCGGCGGGTAAGCACCTCCATAACCGGCCGGCCATCTTCCAAGGGCGGCCAGGAAGCATTCGCAGCGACGGTTTCCGCTTCGGCTTGCGCAACGGCGCGCGGAGAAGTCAGCAGTTCCAGCTTGCCTTGGCGCAGATATGAGATTCGCAACCCTGAGGCGTCCTGCACCTGTCGGACGAATTCCTGGAACTGCCACAGGCTTTCCCGGTGTAATTTTTGCAGCGTTCCTTCATGCCGGGCGGCCGGCGGCCAAAGGGCGCCCAAGGCCGCCCCGCTGGCTCCGGACCCGCGCCGGCCTTTCTCAAATACAGTAACCCCCGCGCCGCGCCGGGCCAGTTGCCAGGCGCAACCTAATCCGATCACCCCGGCCCCGACAACTACCACCTTATCCGCAACAGCCCCATTCCCAATCACGTGTTCGCACTCCGAATCGTCACGCGATTATAACGATATTCTTAACTCGACTTTTGCCGATTTTTGGAGTCTCACGCGGCCCGGCAAAGCTGATCCAGCAGCGTGAGGCTTGGCGGTTCAACATGGCTACACGCTTTAAAAAAATCGGATTCCTCCCTATCTTCGTTGATGA
>JAJYFE010000179.1 GCA_021785435.1 Planctomycetota bacterium | reverse complement strand
GACAATTTCCAGGTTGTACTCTTGAATGATTCCATGCCTACCATCGACCATTTATCGGCTCTGGAAATTCTCGACAGCCGGGGGCGGCCAACGATACAGGCGTTTCTGCGTCTGGCCGGTGGCCAGAGTATCGGGGCCTCCGTGCCTTCCGGGGCTTCCACTGGGCGGGCGGAAGCCTGGGAGTTGCGCGATGGTGATCCCGCCCGATACGGCGGCTGGGGCTGTCGGCAGGCGGTGGAACATGTTTGCGGCCCGATAGCCCGGCGCCTGATAGGCCGGAAATTCCAATCCCAGAAAGATCTGGACGGCGCTTTGCTGGAATTGGATCCCACCCCCTCCAAGAAGCGTCTGGGGGCCAACGCGATTTTGGCGGTCTCGCTGGTCTTTGCCCGTGCCGCGGCGGCGCAGCGCGGTCTGCCGTTATATCGCTACTTTGCTGAACTGGCGGGCTACCCGGCGCTACACCTGCCCCAACTGACGGTGAACCTGTTCAGCGGCGGCAAACACGCGGGTGCCCAGACGGCTATTCAAGATGTGCTGGTCGTGCCGCGGACCGAATCGGTAGCCCGTGGGCTGGAACAAGTCTACGCCGTATACCAGGCGGCGGCGGCTCTGATCCTGGCGAAATATCATATGCGGGCGCTGGCGGCTGATGAGGGCGGTCTGGCCCCGGACTTCCCTTCCACCGCGGTCATGCTGCAGGACGCAGTTGAGTCGATCCGCCGCGCGGGCCAACGCCCCGGTGAAACGATCGCGCTGGCGGTGGATGTGGCGGCCAGCCATTTTTATGCCGAGGGGCGTTATGTCATTGATGGACAGCGCCTCGACGCGCCGGGCATGATCGAACACGTCGCCCGTTGGGTGCAGGATTTCCCTATCATCAGCCTCGAAGATGGTTTGGCGGAAGATGATTGGTCGAACTGGCCGCAGTTAAGGCAACGCCTTGCGCGGCAGGCCATGGTCCTCGGCGACGATTTCCTGTGCACCAACCCCGCCCGCATCGAGCGCGCGGTGGCCGCTCACGCCGCCGATGCCCTCCTGCTGAAGGTCAATCAGGTTGGCACGCTGACCGAAGCGCTCCAGGCTCTGCGGCTGGCGCGCGCCGCCGGCTGGAAGGTGGTGATCAGCGCCCGCAGCGGTGAAACAGAAGATAACTGGCTGGCGGATCTAGCCGTCGGCTTCGGCGGCGATCAGATCAAGATCGGCTCCATCACCCGCTCGGAACGGCTTGCGAAATACAATCGCCTTCTGCAAATCGAAGCGGAACTGCGGCCATCCGCCTCCGGACCCGAACCGGAGGCATGACCGATTGGGCGCACTGAAAACGGCGCCGGCGCGCCCAAGCTGTCATGCACCCGTTTTCACCTTGGCCTTGATCGGCCCACGGCCAGGTTCACTTCTTGCGGGCGGTTTGCACCGCCGCGACAAATTCCGCGGCCGTGCGGCGAATGGTCTCGTAATCGCCGGCGGCCAGCGCGGCTTTGCCTACCAGCGCCGAACCAGCCCCTACGGCCCAGGCGCCGGCGCGGATAAAATCGCCCGTGTTTTTCACCTCCACGCCGCCGGTGGGAATGAGTTTCAACCACGGCATAACCGCCAGCAAATCACGCAAATAGCTCGGCCCCAGTGTGGTGGCCGGGAACACTTTCACCACGTCGGCGCCCATGGAAAAGGCCCGAAAAATTTCCGTAGGCGTGTAGCCTGCCGGAACACTGAGCGCCCCGAGTTTCCGAGTCACCGTGATGATCGCTTCATCCAGTATCGGCGAAACAATATACCGGGCGCCCGCGCGGATCATAGCCGCGGCCGTCGCCGCATCCAGAATCGTTCCCGCTCCCAGGCAGATTTGATCGCCCAGGGCGCCGGCCAATTGCTCCACCACGCCCACCGCTCCGGGCGTGCTCGTGGTGACCTCAATCCCGACGACACCGCCGGCCAGCAGCGCCTCCACCAGCGGCCTGACCCGCGCCGGCTCCGGCGCCCGAATCACCGCAATGACCCCGCCGTCGCCCAACTTCCGAAGCGTTGTTTCCCGATTCATCATATCCGGTAACTCCTGTTACAACCTTGGGATGGTCAAGCCGCCATCCACCATCAGCACCGCCCCGGTGCCATAGGGCATCGCGCCGCAGGCCAGGGCGCATACGACACGACCAACATCCTCCGGGCGGCCCCAGCGGCGCTGCACGGCCAGGCCGTCGGCCAACATCCGCTCATATTTATCCCGGACCGGGGCGGTCATATCGGTCTGGATCAGGCCGGGCCGGACTTCATAAACCGCAATGTCGTATTCGCCCAGCCGCGCGGCCCACAGACGTGTGGCCATCGCCACACCCGCCTTCGAAATACAGTAATCGCCCCGGTTGACGCTCGCCACCGTGGCGGATACGGACGAGATATTGATGATGCACCCCGAAAAGTCAACTGCGGCTTGTTTCTGCTGAATCATCCAACGGGCGACCGCCTGGGTCAGAAAATAGGGGCCTTTCAGGTTGATGGAGAGCAAATAATCGAAACTCTCCGGTGTCGCTTCAAGAATATCGGCCCGCACTTTGGGGGCCACGCCCGCATTGTTGACCAGGACATTCAGACGGCCAAAATGCGTGCGCAGCTGCTCCAACAGCCTGGCCCGAGCCGCGGCATCCGCTACGTCCGCGGGAACGTAAAGTACGGTCGCGCCGGCGCGGCGCAGTTGCTCCAGCGCGGCTGCCGCGGCGCTGGCCGGGCGCGTGCCGCAGACGGCCAAATCGTATCCCGCTTCGGCCAGGCTCAGGGCAATGCCCAGGCCAATACCTCTGGTTCCACCTGTCACCAACGCCACTGGCCGGCTGTTGGCGTGATGGCGCGCTCGCTCCACCGTCATAGGCTCCGCTCTCCTGTCGTTTCGCTATTCGCGGTATAGAATGAACCACGAATAGACGCCAAGGAACGCCCCTCGCGGCCGGGGCGCTGGAAACTATTCACTGGGCGTGTATTCGCATTCGTCCGCGGTTCAGTTCCCTTCGCGCCTCTTCGCGCATGGACGGTTCAAAATCGGTTCAAACCTTGGTGTACGCCGCTTCGGATTACTTATTGTAGCCGCTTTTGGCACATGGTTCTCCGGGCAGCGGGACCTGGAGCGTGCCGATCGGAAGCGGGAGCAAGAGCCGGATTGGGGCCGTTCCCGGCACAGCGCCAGGCCGGACTGCCAGGGTGACACGTCGCCCGCGGCGGAATCGTCTCCTCCGCGGACTTGGCATAACTGCCGCCGCGCGATACTCTCGCGGTTCGGTTTTCCAATGAAAAGGGCGCTATGATGTTGGCGTTGAGTCGCGGTGCGGGCCAGAGCATTATCATCGACGGAGCGATTGAGGTGAAAGTCGTGAAATGGAATCGTACCAGCGTGCGCCTGGCGATCCAGGCGCCTCGGGAAGTTGCGGTCAACCGGGAAGAAATCTGGCGGCTGCGGCATCCGGGCGAAGCTACGCCCCTGGAAAAAGCCGACGGCCTGCGCCAACGCCTCATCGCGCCGCAAAAGGCGGACCACTTGGCCCAAACCAGTGGACTCGGCGCGACCGAAAACGCCGCGAGTCGACGCCAGGAGGACCCGGCTGACGCGCGGCAGGCATGTGAAAGGGCCGTAGGGAAATAACCTTTGCATTCCGGGGGAATCCTGGTGTCTGGCGGGGCGCGGGAGGCTTCGACGCAGCGGGATGGCAACTGCGGCGGCGGTGTGGAGGTGATTTGCAACTGAGTAAGCACCGGCGTGCGAAAATGGCGGCCCCGCCGCTCTGAGACAACCATGGATCGGCGAGCCATCATTTTTCTGATCTTTCCCTTGCTTGCCGGCGGCATCCAAGCTGCCGCGACACCGTCAGGGGTTTCGCCGGATCGCGGGACTCTTTCCGACCTGGCCCTTGCCACTGCCGCTGTCATCCCGTCGCTGCCGCCTTCCGGGGTGTCTGCCTCTTGCCTCGAAAGTAACGGGACACCGGGCGGCGAACGCGCCCCGTCGATCCCGGTGCGGCGCCGGGATAAGCGCGGCCAGCGTTATTTTCATCCTCGGCAGGGGTGGCGGCACCCCATCTTTGGCCTCCAGGGGCGCGCTGCCGACCAGCCGCGCCTAAGTCAGGCCCAACGCGTCAATTTGGCTTGGCAAATCGCATTGGCGGCGCACTATTTTTCACCCGGACTGCTGGACGGTATTTTCGGGCCGCGTTCCCGCATGGCGCTGCGGGAATATACGGCCAGCCATGTCCCCGGGGCCAATCCATTCAACCCCCACGATCCACGCGTGTATCAGGCCTTGGGCGTCAATGTCGCCGACGCCATCACCCGCTATACCATCAGCGCCCAGGACGGCCAGGCCGTTGGCAGATTGCACCACCATTGGCTGAACATGGCCTCCGCTTCGCGGATGCCCTATGCTTCATTGGCCGATTGCTTAAGTGAAAAATTCCATTGTACGAAGAGGTTGCTGCGGCAACTGAATCCGCGGCGGAATTGGAAAGACCTGCGGGTAGGTCAGACCATTCATGTGCCGAACATTCGACCTTTTCCCGGGCCGGACGATTTCGGCGTACCGGGCGGATTGTCCGCGGTTCTCCGGCAGGATCGTCTTAGAGCGTCGCGACCACAGGTGGCCTATCTGGACATTAATTTGCGGCGGAAAATTATCCGCGCTTATGACCGCCATGGACACGAAGTGGCTTTTTTTTACTGCTCCATTCCGGCGCACGAAGCTGATTATCCCCGCCGCAACACCCACATCACCGATATTGCCCTGAACCCCAACTACACCTTTTTACCGGAAATGTATCCGGAAGCGCACCTGGATCAGCCGCTGCTGATTCCACCCGGGCCGCGCAACCCAGTGGGCATCGTATGGATGGGGTTGGGACTGCCCGGCGTGGGCATCCATGGCAACCCTTACCCGCAGTACATCGGCATCACAGGCTCCCACGGATGTTTTCGCATGACCAACTGGGACGCGGTGGAGTTGCTTAGTCTGGTGCATATCGGCACGCCGGTTGACTTCACGCCACGACCCGGCGCGGCCCGCCCGGCACCGCGACGGGATGACGCGGCGGCCAGGCGACGTTAGTTTTCCATAGATTTCAGATTATAGCTTTCAGGCTCGAGTCCCGAACCCGGTAACCGCTGCTGCCTGTCCCGCAAGCCTGCCCCTGAACTCTACCGTTGGTATAACGGCAAATAATGGTACGGGACACACAACGCCAGCAGCGCCATGGCGGTGGCGTAAACATCTCCGCCTTGACGTTCAATCGCGTCGGTCGGCTGCCAGAAACCGGCGGCATGTTGGTGTCGGACGAGTTGCCGGCGGATATGCGGATAGATACCCTGCCAATATTTTCCGCCCAGTTGATTAGCCGCCTGGCTGCAATAGTAAACCGCGTAGTAATAAAAAGTTTCGCCGGCGCGCAGCGGATGGGCCAGCAAATAATCGCCGCCGGCCAAAGCCTGGGGCAGGTTGCGCTGGCCCAGCAGTTCCAGGGCGGTCACGCCGGTGCCGGTACGGGCCGGGCCGGGCGGCCCCCCCGGCTGATAGGCGAAGCCCCCGTTCGGACAGGCGTCCCGCAACAGAAATCCGATTCCGTCCTTAATCGCCGCCAGCGGAACAGCGGCGCCATTGTCGGCGGCACCGCGCAGCGCCATCAGCTGCCAGCCGGTGCAGGAAATATCCGCGTCGGTAGCGTTAGGCTGATAGCGCCAGCCACCGGCGAATGGACCCCGCGGGATTTTTTGCGCGGATAAAATCAATTGAATCGCCTTGGCGAGCGCCCGGGCCACTCGGCGGCGCTGGGCAGGCGCGACCATGCCATAAACTTCATCCAGCATCACGGTGCAAATCCCATGGTCGTACATGGTGCCGCCGGGTGGCGCAATGTAGCCATCCGGCTGCTGCTGCCGGAGCACCCAATTGACCGCATGATCGATCAGGCGATGGTGCGGGCCATGCGCGGGCGTGTAACCCCGGGCCAAAAACGCCATAACCGCCAATCCGGTGACGGCCGGCTGATCCTGGGCCATGACAGGGAAACTACCGTCGTGTTCTTGCTGGCGGGCCAGCCATTTGAAGCCTAAATCGATAGCGCTGCGCACGTTGGCTGGGATCGGGGAGGCGGCACGGCAGGAACGGAGGGGTGAATTCGCAAAAAGGAGGAGCGCCCAGAGCAGAGCACTCACTGCCAGAGGAACCTCGGCGTCGCCGACCGTACGCCAAACACGGGGACAGGAAAACATGAGCCACCCTCTGAACGAACAGCACACAACTTCCCGCCAAGATAACCATAAGTTGAGGATCCATGCCAGTGCTCTGTCACCACGTATCTTTCGGGCGCCCCGGCCGGAAGCCATTCACCGGGTCGCCGCGGGCGAGTCGATACGGCGACCTGAAGGATCACCGGGCTAAAGGCACCGGGCTAAAGCTCGGCGCTCCGGGTTCGGTGGCGGGTCTGGGGCTCTTCCCCCCACCAGAAATTTATCGCTTGATAAAGCACTAAGGGTAGGTGGTTGCCATCGTGTGGCGCTGGCCTGGACCAGATTCAGATCGGGGCGCGTGGCTCCAGCGATTGGGTTGCCACCGTGCGGTTTAACGCGGAGGGTGTGGTTATGCGTTTTCCGGCGGCGTGCGGCGCGTGGCGTAGGGGGCCGCGGGCGCTGTCGTGGTACCGGGCTGGTTCACAGCGGCGAGAGGGAGCCTCGGTTCGGTGCGCTGCGGCACAGTTCACGGATCAGCTCCGGGATAACCTTGGTGGGGGCGTATTGGGCGTACCAGCGCTGGAAGGCGGCTGTGCATGCGGGGCGCATGGCGGCGAGGCGTGCCGGGTCGGCGGTGGCTTCGATCAGCACGCGTTGCAAGTCGGCCGCATCGCCATTGCGGAAGCGCCAACCCGTCCGGTACGGCTGGACCAGGTCCACCGCCGCCCCGCCGACCTCGCTGGCGATGACCGGTGTGCCTGCCGCCAAGGCTTCGGTGACGACAATTCCGTGCGGCTCGTACCAGGATGGCAGGATGAAAAGGTTGCTATGGAGCATCAGGGCCATGATTTCGGTCGGCGCCTGGTGGCCGAGAAAACGGATGGACCGTCCGGCATCGGCCCGAGCCAGCGTAACCAACTGGTTACGCAGTGGCCCGTCACCGGCGATGGCCCAAACCCAGCCGCGCTCGGTAAGCCGCGCCTGCTGGAATGCGGTAAGCATTAAATCAAGCCCCTTGACCGGCGCCAGGCGGGCCGCGGTGAAGATGAGCTTGCCGTCCGCCGGCAAGCCGTGGCGGGCGAGTGTTTCGTCCCGGCTGCGGCGGCGGGCGAGGTC
>JAJYFE010000039.1 GCA_021785435.1 Planctomycetota bacterium | reverse complement strand
GGATGAAACATCAATTCCACCGGGACCCGCCCCCCCCCGGCCGGCAGGAGAAGGCTTCGGTCCGCGAGTGGTTCCAGCCGGCCGCCGCGCCGGGCCCGAAGCAGCTCCACTTGCACCCGCCGCGGCCCGGTGGACCCGCTGAGGCGCAGCACCCCGCGCACCGCCACCGGATCGTGGACAAAGGCGTGGCGGGGAGCCTGCCCATCGGTCAGGGCCAGATTAAATGGAGTATGGACCTGGCCCAGGGGCAGCGCAAAGATTCCGACGGCGCGGCGCCGCGCTGCTGCCAGGGCCAGCGCTGGTGACCCGGCGGAGGTGCTGCGCCCGTCGGTCAGCAGCACGAGCGCGCTGATCGGCCGGCCCGCTAGTTGCTGGAAAATGCCATGAACCACCGCCGCAAGGTTGGTGGAGTCGCCGGTGGGATGACGCCGGGCCAGCCGGGCGACCATGGTTTGCAAAGCCGCCGGACCCGCGGCGACGCCGAGCCATCGAGCGTGGGCGCCACCCGTAAAAATGGCGATCTGCTGGCGCCGGGCCAGGCGGCCCAACCAGGTTCGCGCGGCGCGGCGAAGCTGCCATACGGCCAGTTCATAACGGGAGGGCCGTCGCGCCGGGCGCCCCGGCGTCCGCGCGGCGCGGTGGGTTCGCCACTGCCGGTATGCGGCCAGCAACCGCCGCATCGCTGGGCGGTGATAGGGATCCCGCAAGGTCATGGAAAGCGACGAATCCAGCCAGACGGCGATAGTTGACTCGGTGTGCACCGTCCGGGACGTGACCATGAGAGGCTGGGCCAGCAGCAGCACCACGAGGGCCAGCACCGCGGCCCGTATAATCGCCATGGCGCGTTTTAAACCAGGCGTAGCCGCCTGGCGCTGATAGGTCCACCACCCGATCAGGGCCACGACGATAAGACCCAGCAAAAACAAGCCGGGATGAGCGGTGGCCACAGACCAATGCCAATGATCCGGGCTGAACAGCACCCGGTGGCGCGAATTTGTCATCACCATGGAATTGTTCTACCTGCGGCGGACTTCGGTGGCAAGCGGGTTGTAACGGCGGCGGGTGAAACGTTGCGGGGAAATCGCCCCGCTGCCGCCGGCCCGCGCGGAGACGGAATTGGCACGCGCGCAGCGCGATGTTTCAAGCTGGTCGCGCGTGCATTTCCGCTTCTTCAATCCGCTTGCCCGCCAACGACATACGGTTGGAAATCGGCAGAGGTCGGGCCGGTAAGAGCAGGTTCCAGTACAACCAGCGGAAGCCAAGTTTGCCGAGATGATTGATCCGGCTTTCACCGAGCAGCGTAAACGGCCCCAGGCCTGGCACCGGAAACCGGCCCGAGACGGGCTCGAGTTCATAGTTAAAATCAATCAGCAGCGCTTTACCGAAGCCGCTTTCGATGAAACAATTGACGTGCCCGTCAAAATCACCGCGGAGTTCCTGTCCCCGCATGGCGCGCAGCAGGTTTTCCGCCACCACCGAACTTTGGAAATGTGCCACCGAACCGGCCTTGGAGACCGGCAAGTCTGTCGCATCGCCCAGGGCAAAAATGCGTTCCTGACCGATGGCTTGCAGATTATGCCGGTGGGTGGGTACAAAATTCAGGTCATCCTCACCACCCAAACCCGAGTGGCCGATATAGCTGGCCCCGGTGTGCACGGGAATGGTCACGAGCAGGTCATAAGCCACGCTACGGCCGTCGTAAGAGCGGATTTCGCGTTTTTCGCCGTCCACTTCCGCCAGCGCAAAATCCGCCTGGAGTTTAATTCCCTTGCCCTCCAGCAGATACCGCAGCTTGGTGTTGCACACCCGCTTGGTAAAAGCGCCTTCCAGCGGCGTAACCAGAATCAATTCGACCTGCCGGCGCTGGCCGCGCCGCTGGAAAAAGGCGTCGGCCAGAAACAGGAACTCCAGCGGCGCCACCGGACATTTGATCGGCATCTCCGCGATATTCAGCACCAGCCGGCCGCCGGGGAAATCCGCCAGGGCTTCGCGCAGGCGCACGGCCCCATCCAGCGTGTAAAAGTTGTGAATACGCTGGGCCCCTTTCGGTTCCGCCAGGCCGGGTGTCATATCGGGATTGATCTTCGCCCCGCTGGCGATGACCAGAAATTCGTAGGGCAGCTTGGCGCCGTCGGTCAGCCATACTTCCCGCCGCTGCACATCGATCCGCTGGACACCTTGGCGCACCCATGCTACGCCGCGTCCCAGCGTCCGCGCGCGCGGGCGTCTGAGCTTGCGCTCGTCCCGCGCTCCGAAGGGAAGAAACAACAGGCCCGGCTGGTAGAGGTGTTCCGTCTCCGGATCCACCACCTGCAGCGACCAGCCCTGCGGCCAACGCCTTCCCAAATGGTTCGCCACCATGGTCCCGGCCGTTCCCGCCCCCAGGATCACGACATTTTTCATTTTTACGGCTCCCACAATGCGCTACCGTGGACTCATTATAATGTTTGATACCCCGGCAGGCACGCCAGGCGCTCGTCGCCGCGCTGCCGCCTGGCCGGCCGCCCAAGGAGACAAAAATTCAGGCTCATCTCAATGGGCAAAAGTCGAGCGAAGAGGGACTTCACAATCCCTGCTCAGGCCCGACCCGGCGACAACAAAAGATGAAGATTGTCGCAGCCCTCCCATACGCCGGGATATGCGCGGAATCGGGGCGTGCGGTGGCACCCCAGACCCGTCGCTTAGAGGCCCCGTCGCGATATCCAGCAATTGGCGGCCTCTACACTCCGGGCTGGCCATCGGGACGGCTATATATGCACCGCTTAGCCTGTAACGGGACATTTACTCGGCGCGGCTGTGAAGGGGATATCGGATTCGGTATTATTGCCGGAAACCAGCGTTTTACCGCAGCTTTCGCTCCCCCTACTATATCGTCAGAGGCCGCGTTGAGTATTTGTTGGTTGTAGCTTCGCTGTGCCGGGTAATCCGTGCTTGGTGTGGTTGCGACGCAAGTTTCCCGCCGGTGGCGTGGCCACGCTGGAGAAATCCGCGGCGTCTATCGATTATCTGGCGGCGATCTCGGCGCGTAGCAGCCGCAATTCGCGCTTAAACACCCGCAGCGGCAGGCCGACGACATTCGACCATTCGCCCTCCAGCAATTCCACGAAAGGATCGTCACCATCCTGCAGGCCATAGGCGCCGGCCTTGTCTTTCCACAGGCCGGTATTCAGATACGCCTCGATTTGCGGCCGCGTCAGTTTCCGCATTCGGCAGATGGAGACTGCGGAGGCCAGCCGGCACCGCCGGCCCGCGAGCAACGCCAAGCCCGTGATCACCTGGTGCCGGCGACCGGAAAGGCGCCGCAACATTCGCAGCGCTTGCGCACGGCGGCCAGCCTTGTTTAGGATCAAGCCATCCACCACGACAATGGTATCGGCACCGATGACGATGGCATCGACTGCGGCAGCCGTGTGCACCGCCTGGGCCTTCGCGAACGCCAGGCACACCGGCCACACGCGGATGGGGACCACGGCGGGGCGCGGCGCGCCTTCCCGGAACGGACTTTTTCGAACCACAAAATCGAAGCCGGCCTGGCGCAGCAACTGCGCCCGGTGCGGCGAACCGCTGGCTAGAACCAGCGGCCACGGACGGGCGGCTCTCAGTTGTCGGTTTTCGGTCTTCCGCACGCAGAAAAATCCATCAATTCAGCCGCGGGCGGCGATTAAGGCAACCAGGCCGAAATCGCGATGCCGGATGATCCGGTCGTTCGAGAAATCCTCGATGGCACAGGAGCGAACCATCGGGGGGGGCGCCGATCACCCTGACTCTTTTACCACGGATCGCATGGATTTACACGGATTGCCAACGACAAGACACACGAAAGGGCAATGACAGGATGGGGCTGGGCGCGGGGTTTCAGTCGCAGCGGCGATGGGGGCATCGCCGGCTACGCGGTCGCCCGTTCTTACCGAAAACCGAGGGCCGTCGCCATCATCCGTATCACCATGTGCGTGTTTCTTCGCGCGACGCGAAGGTTTTTACCCGTCATCAGGACCGGATGTTCGGCGGCGGATCACTACCCCCGGCATCGGTCACCAAAGGCGACTCTTCGACGCGGGCGCTATGGGCTTGGTTGCGGCGGCGCGCCGGGAGAATCTGTGGACTCTTTGGATTGCCGGTTGTGCCGCGTGCCGTGATGGCCACGCACCAGCAGACGAATCGGCGTTTGCGCCAGCACCGTCCGTTGGCGCAATTGGCGGAGAAAAAACCGCCGATATTCCGCGCTGACCAGCTTGGGTTGGTTGACGAACAGCACGAAAGTCGGCGGATGGACTTCGATTTGCGTGGCATAGTAAGCCTTCACCGGTGCGGCGGAGCGGCTGCCCGGTCCGCGCCGCTTAAGAATCTCTTCCACCACCTGGTTCAGAGGCCCGGTGCCCAACCGCGTGCCCGCCTGGCTGTGGAGCGCCAGGGCCAGGCGCATGGTTTCGTCAAGGTTGGTCCCGGTGGTGGCGCTCATACATGCCACCGGCGCGAATTCCAGCTGGGGGAAGCATTTGGTTATATACGCGGCGTAATCCGCCGCGTTCGCCCGGGGGCCAACGAGATCCCACTTGTTGACCCCAAAGATCACCGGCTTAAATTGCGCCGCAACGTAAGCGGCGAGTTTCTGATCGACATCGCCAATCTCCAGGGTCGCGTCGATCAGCAGCAACACTACATCGGCCCGGCGGATGGAACGCTGGGCGCGGTGCAAGCTGTAAAATTCCAGGTCGTCGGCGGTCATGCGGGACCGTTTGCGCACCCCCGCGGTATCAATGACCAGCACCGCTCGCTGGTCAAACTCCAGGCGCACGTCGATGCTGTCGCGGGTCGTACCCGGCATCGGCGAGACGATCACCCGCGGCTGGCCGGCCAGAGTGTTAACCAGCGTGCTCTTGCCGGCGTTGCGTTTGCCGATCACCGCCAGTTTCAATTCCGGCGCCGGCGGGGGCGGTTCGGTCGACGCCGCGCCAAGTTTTTCCAAAATCGACTTCAACAACGGGTCACGACCGCGATGCTGCAGACAGGAAACCGGAAGGGGCTCCCCAAACCCCAGGGCGAACAGATCAACACTCAGCGGATCTAAGGCGGGACTATCCAGCTTATTGGCCACCAGCAGCACCGGCTTGTTGAACCGCCGCAACATGGTCGCCACCGCGTGATCCAGGGGCAACGGGCCGCGGCGGGCGTCGACCACGAATAAGATCAACGCCGCCGCCTCAATGGCCCGCTCAATCTGGGATTGAATTTCGATGGTCAGTCCGGCGTTATCTCCCACCCCATAGCCGCCGGTGTCGATCAATTCAAACCGGCCCCAGTCGTGTTCCACCAGAGCGGCCAGGCGGTCGCGGGTGACGCCGGCGGTGGAATCCACGATGGCAATCCGCCGCCCGGCCAGAAAATTCAGCAGGCTGGATTTGCCCACATTGGGCCGTCCGACGATGGCAACACTGGGTAAAGTCATGGATCTGTTCTAAGCCTGGCGCCCGCAGCAGTGCTTGTACTTCTTACCGCTGCCGCATGGACACGGGTTATTCCGCCCGACCTTCGGCTGGAGGTTGACAATCGTGGCCACCTTCTCTTCCTCTTCATCGTCCTCGTCGGCCGCTGGCAACGGCTCGCCAGGCGCCCCGGCGGCAGCGGCCTCGACGCCGTAAGCTTCGTGGGCGTCGAACTGTGCCTCCTGCCGGGAATACACATCGCGCATGTCGTCGCCCGAGGCGATCTGAACGCGGAAGATCACATCCGTGACCTTGTCGCGTAACACCTGCAGGAAGGTTTCAAACAGCCGGGAACCTTCGCGTTTATATTCGACCACCGGATCGCGTTGTGCGATGCCGCGCAGGCCAATGCTGTCGCGCAGCTGGTCCATGGCGTAAAGGTGATCTTTCCAGGCGGTATCGAAAATCTGCAGCAGGACCATGCGCTCGAGTTCGGTCAGCTCACGGCGCAGAAAGGCATGGGCCAGTTCGTGCAGGCGTGCCCGCCGCTCCTCGATGGGTTCAGCGTCGAATTCCTCGGGCGGCACGACGGTGCCAAACCGTTCGACGACCCATTGGGCCAGAGCGTGCGAATCCGGCCGTTGGGTGAGGACCTCGTCCAGTTGCCGGTGGATCTGGGCCCTGGCCTGGCGGGAAACTTCTACCAGCCGGCTCCGCAGTTTCTCCGGTGACAGGCCGCGAATTTCCTCGCCGGATATGGTGATCGCGTATTTGCTCCGCAGCCAGGTGGAAAGCTGCTCGGATGCATAGACATTCTGGGGGCCGCCGCCGCTCAGGGTTATGGCCAGGGCGTAATCGATGGGATATTCTATTTCCCTTTGTTGGTAGAGCTGCCGGGCCTGTTCGAGGATCAGCTCCGCCGCCTGCTCCGGAGTTTTGTCCTTCAACTCTTCCCCGGTGAGGCGCAGCTCAAATTTTTCAGCCGCCCAGTGGGCCAACTGCGCGCGGGCATAGTGCGGTTGAAGATATTTGGCCAGCGGGCTGCAGTCTTGGTGGTCAATTTGCACGAGCGCCTTCTCCACCAGCGTCTCGGCGATACTCTCCCGGTCGAGTTGTTTAAGCTGCGTGGGGCTGATGGCGACGTGGAACTGGCTTTGCGCCCAGTTGGAAAGGCCGGTGTAGTCCCAATCCTCCGGTTCGGCGTCAGGATCCATGAATTCCGAAAGAGACGTATGGATATTGGTGCGGGCGTCGTCGCGGGCGCGGTCCTTGATGGTCATTTCCAGGACGGCCAGTTCCGTATCCCGCAGCTCCTTCGGATCCAGGGTCACGTTGAAATTCACCCGCACCCATTCGGTGATACTCGAGGGCACGTAATCGCGGTCCAGGTAGCGGTTCACGGCGTCGTGGACGGAATCGCCGATCGTCTTGAAAATAATCTCCTGGAGGTTGCGCCCCTCCAGAATTTTCTGGCGTGTCGTGTAGAAATAATTGCGCTGGTATTCGCGAACTTCGTCGTATTCCAGAAGATTCTTGCGGATTCCGAAGTTACGCTCCTCCACCTTCTTCTGGGCCCGCTGCACGGCCCGGGAAACCCAGCGGTGCTCAATGGCTTCATCTTCCTTCATCCCCAGCCGCTGGATCGCCCGCAGCATGAAGTCGCTGGCGAACAATTTCATCAGGTCGTCTTCCAGGCTCAAGAAGAACCGCGAACAGCCGATGTCACCCTGGCGGCCGGAGCGCCCGCGCAGCTGATTATCAATGCGCCGCGCCTCGTGGCGCTCCGTCCCCAGCACAAAGAGTCCGCCCGCCTCGACCACGCCCGGCCCCAGGGCGATGTCGGTGCCGCGCCCCGCCATGTTGGTGGCAATGGTCACCGTTCCGACCGTTCGCCCCCGCGGGTCGACATACTGCCGGCCGGCGGTGGCGACGATTTCCGCCTCCCGTTCGTGATTCTTGGCGTTGAGCACATTGTGGGCGATGCCGTGGCGCTGCTGCAGCAGTCCGGAAAGCCGTTCCGATTTTTCGACACTGGTCGTGCCAACCAGCACCGGCTGGCCGCGTTCCGAGACTTCCTTGATGGTTTCGACAATGATGTCCCATTTTGCTTTTTCGCTCAGGAAAATCAGATCGTCCCAATCCTGGCGGATCATCGGCTTGTTGGTGGGAATGCTGACCACTTCCAACCGGTAAATTTTGCTGAATTCCTCCGCCTCGGTCATGGCGGTGCCCGTCATGCCCGCAATGCGGCGGTACAGCTTGAAAAAATTCTGCAGAGTAATCGTGGCCATGGTCTGGGTTTCGGGCTTGACCGGTACGCCTTCTTTCGCCTCCACCGCCTGGTGCAGGCCGTCGCTCCACTGCCGTCCCACCATCAGTCGGCCCGTGAATTCATCCACAATGACCACTTCGCCGTTCTGAACGACGTAGTCACGATCTTTCTCGTAGGCCACATGGGCGCGCAGGCTTTGCTCGATCAGGTGCGGCCAGTCCATGTTGCTGCCGACGTAGAACGAGCCGACGCCGGCGAATTCCTGGGCCCGGCGAATGCCTTCATGCGTCAACTGCACGGATTTGCGGTCCAGCTCCACTTCATACATCGGCACTTCGGCGTCACGGCGCTGCTCCGCTTCGGCCAGTTCCCGCTGGCCTTCCTCGATCAGGCGCTCCAGGGCGCCGGTCTTTTCCGGATCGCCGCGGACGTTTTTCAGTTCACCTTCCGCCCCCTTGATTTTCCGTTGACACCGCTGCACGGCTTCATTGGCCTGCTCCCACGGACGCTGGGCCTGAATGAGTTTTCGCGCGACTTGATCGGCGGCGCGATAGCGCGGCGAATCGTCGTGGGCCGGACCACTGATAATCAGCGGCGTACGGGCTTCGTCGATCAGGATGCTGTCCACTTCGTCGATAATGGCGTAGTCCAGTGGTCCCTGCACCTGTTCCGCCAGCGACTGTTTCATATTGTCGCGGAGGTAATCGAAGCCGAATTCACTGTTCGTGCCGTAGGTGACGGTGCAGGCATAGGCGCGTTGCCGCGCTTCGTTATCCATGTCGGCCTGAATGAAGCCCACCGACATGCCCAGCGCGTAAAACGCCGGCGCTACCCACGCCGCGTCGCGCCGCACCAGGTAGTCGTTGACCGTGACCACGTGGCAACGGGCCCCGGTTAAGCCCATCAGGCAGCAGGCCAGGGGGGCCACAAAGGTTTTTCCCTCGCCGGTGGCCATTTCCGCGATTTTTCCTTCGTACAGCACCATGCCGCCGATCAGCTGCACATCGAAAGGCCGGGCCCGATACGGCGGGCGGGCCTCGGGCACCACGCCGCGGATCGCGGCGTAGAGTTCGGGCGGAATTTCCACGCTGCGCCAGTCCTCCGGCCGCACGCATTTGCCGCGCACCTGCCGGTAGAGTTCCTGGGCGGGCGCCGGCAACGTGCCGGGATCGAACTTCAACGCCGGGTTAAACGCCTGGCGCAGCCCTATATGGCGATCCATGGACTCGCGCATCAGAGCGAACGCCTCCGGCAGTACGGCCTGGTCACTTTCCCCGCGGGTCAGACGGGTGTGCAGCTCTCGGGCCTTTTCCCGCATTTGGGCGTCGGTCAAGATGCGCATCTGCGGTTCCAGGGCATTGATCTCCTGGACGCGCTGGCGATATCCCTTCAGCAAACGTTCGTTGCGTGAACCGAAAATCGCGGTCAGAGCTTTATTGAAAAACTGGGCAACCATAGCTGGCCTTTACTTTGGCTACGGCGGTGTCCATCGCCGGAACTTCACATAACTGTCCCATTTTAACATCTTACCGGCCCACCGGAGGGTTCGCGCAGGCGTAGCAGGGCGGAGGGGCGGCGACGGCCATCCCTCTTTCCTTTGGCCTTCGGCCCCGTTGACGGTATCCTGACCGGCTATGGACCAGACCGAATATAGAGTGGAACTGGACGTATACAACGGCCCGCTGGAATTGCTGTTGTATCTGATCCGTAAGGAGGAGGTGGACATCCACGACATTCCGATCGCCCGGATCACCGCCCAATATCTGGCGCATGTGGAGATGCTGCGGCGGATCGATATCAATCTGATCGGCGATTTTCTGGTAATGGCCGCGACGTTGCTGGAAATCAAAAGCCGCATGTTGGCCCCCCAGCCCCAGGCGCCCACGGACGCGGCGGCCGACGGCGCGCTGGAAGCCGTCGCAGATCCGCGCCAGCAATTGGTCCAGCAGTTGCTGGCGTACAAGCAATTCAAAGATGCGGCCAATGATCTGGAGCGCCGGGCGCGGATCGAACAATTGCGCTTCGGACGGGCCGCCCCGCCCGCAATGGCCGGCCCAGCGCCGCTGGACCTGGAAGACCTTAATCTCTTCGCCCTCATCGACGCCTTCAACGCCATCATGGCCAGTGTGGGACATTCGGCCTTCGGCCACGATGTGGTGTTCGATGATACGCCCATCGGTCTGCACCAGGCCGATATCCTGGACCGGCTTCAGCGGGAAGGGCCTATGACGCTTCAGGCGATGTTGGTGGGACGGACTTCGCGCAGCGAAATGATCGGCCTGTTCCTGGCGATGCTGGAACTGATCCGCATGAAAAAAATTGTGGTCGAACAGCCGGAACCGTTCGGCGATATATGGCTGCGGTTGGACGCGGTCACTCCGCCGCCCGGCGCCACCGCGGCACCCGGGGCGGCGCCGGGGTTGGCCACGACTTCCAGCGAGGGGCCGGCCGGGGGCGCTGAAGAAGCAACCCCCGGATGAGGTATTCCGGGTGGCGGATCACCGCACCATCCCGGAAACCCGGTAGCACCTGCGCCACACGACCATGCGGGCATGCAAGGGTATATAAATATATATATATATATTGTCATAATCGAGATGCCATCCGGCGCTGGACGACGGGCTTGGGGTTGCTCCCCCGCGCCGCCCTGGCCCGGCACCGTTCGCCCCTTCCGCCGCGCCGGGAGGGACCTGGCCAAGGTTCGTAACCGTTCACGGGCCCCAGCCCGCCCCCGCGCTTACGCTTGGGGCTATGCGGTACTGCGGCCTTTGGTTCATAGCCCGGAGATCGCCGCGGGCGACTGAACTGCGGCGACGGGTGAGGGCGGGCGAACGGCCATAGCCCGTGAACGGTTACCAGGGTTCCGATCCCGCCCGCCCGGCCGGTTGCCGCGCCGCCTCCGCGGCGGAATCGACCGGCAAACCGCGGGTGCGGAAGGCTAATAGGCCCATGCCAAGGGCGCCGCACAGCAGCACCAGCAGAATCGCCACAGCTTTGGAGGGCAGATTATCCGGAGGGCCGGCCAGCGCGGCCAGCGCCGGTCCGACGACGGTGCCGCCGCCGATGAGCGCTTCGTGAATCCCGGCGTTACGGCCGCCGCCGCGGCCTAAGTGCATGGAATAATACAAGGAACCGCTGTAGAGCATGGCCGCGGCGAGTCCGAAAATAATCTGCAATCCAATCAGTGCCAAGAGGCCCCGCCCCAGCAGCAAGCCCTCGGTGGCTACGATCAGCACGCCAAAAAATAGCAGCATCCAACGCACGCGGTAATGCCAGCCGGTCCACAACCAGGCGAGCGCGAAGCCCAAGGCTCGCATCCAGGTCCAGATGGATCCCACCGCCGTGGCCACCGCGTAGGAACGCAGGCCGTCGGCCAGGGTAATCGCGGGCATGAGTGGAATCACGGTATTCGTGCAGACAAACGCCAGCATATTGGCCAGCCAGGCCATGTGCAGCAGAGCCAGCGATGGGGCGGAGCGCATCACGCGCTCGGATTCCTGCTGATCGCGCGGATCATCCGCCACGTGTTCGGCGCCAATCCAGCTCTGGGGGATGGCCCACCACCGGACCATGGCCCAGCTCAGCAACATCACCAGAGCCGAACCTAGAAATACACCCGCCCAGGAAAACCACAGCGCCAGCGTCCCATCCGCGCCAAACGCGAGAAAAGCGCCGGTGGACCACGTCAGGTTATAGACGGTCACCCGCGTGGTCAGGCGCCAGCGCCCCGGGCTGCGGGTAAGGGCCGATTCCAGCGCTGGCCACATCGCCGCGCTGAATAAATTCAGGAGCGCCACGTGCAGCATCAACAGCGTCAGACTGCCGAGAATCACCCCCATAACCGCCACGGCGAAGACGGGAATATTCAGCAGCGCCAGAGCTTGCAGCACCCGCCGCTGCCCCAACCTATCCACCCACCGCCCGCCGAAAAAGGCGCCCAGCATGTAGGTAAATCCCCCGCCCGCTGCAATCCACAGCAGGTCGGCCGCCGGAGCGTGTAATGCGTAGCGGGCGAAATAGTAAACATTGGTCCCGGCCAAAATCACGGAAAACGAGACCGCCAGTTCCGCGGCATACCACGGCCACAACATACGGCGACCGCGCGGCGCCGTCAGGCTCCGGTTCGCGGCGGACACAAGAGTTTGACCGTTGGTAGGCATCATTTCGGAAGGCGGGCAACCGCCGCGTTGGACAACCGCTTCAGGCCGGGGCTATAAACAGAGACCCGTGAGCCGTGACCAGATTCCAGAGAAAACTGCCTTCTCCGCACCTTGACAACCTGCCATCCGTGTGGCCGGGACCTTAGCGCTTAAGCCCCGCGTGGGCGATCTCGTTGTCGGCAAACCCGCGCAGTTGTCGGATCAATTCCAGGGAGGCCTGCCGGTCCAGGCCGCCAAATTCTTGAAAAATATCGCACCGGAATTCCACGGCAAAATTCGTCAAGGCCGCCAACGGCCGCAGGGCGTCGGGAAAGGCGTAGCCGGATTTTTCCAGAATCCCGATAAGCGCCGACAGGTTGTGGGTATGGCGAAACGCTACTGAGCGCGCCGAGAGATGCGCCTTGAGCAACTTTTCCGCAGCCTGCTGGCCATGAAATCCAATCATGGCGTCGCTGATCCCCATGTCGCGCACCAGCGCGGCCGCGGCGTGCTCGTCCTCAAGGGGCTTGGCCAGTAGAATGCGGGCCTGCTCAAGCTGCTTCATAAAGCGACCTGCCGTCCTGGGCCGCCTCGTAATAGACGTTGCCCGGCGTATCCGCCCAGTATTCGAACTTCTCACGCGCCACCACCACAAGGTCGATGTTCAACGGCAGATCCCGCAGGCTTTGGTACAGCCGTGCCGCTTCCGTGGAGGCATCTTTGACTTCCTCCTCGATTACGAGCAGGTCGACGTCGCTTTCCGATTTGGCCTGTCCACGGGCGAGCGAACCAAACAGCAGGATTCGCCACGGATGCGCGCCCTCGATGATTCGCGCGACCGCCTCCTCGAGCTTTTCCGGTCTAACCGCCCCTTTTGCCGTCGGCACGATGGGCACGGCTAACCTCTCGTGGGATCCTTCCTGACGATACCTATTTTACACGATGGGCATTGGCGTTGCAGCCGCAGCTCCATCCGGGCTGAACGCGGGCCTCTCGATTTTGAATTGACCCCGGGTGGTCCCAAGTGGACGTCCCCACGGAATTCCATTATCTTACTGGAATTGAACGCTGTCCGCGGACTGCGATATGAACGGAGGCCGGTTGTGCCGAAACAGAAAACCCATAAAGGCATCAAGAAAAGGGTAAAGGTGACCGCCCACGGCAAGGTGAAGTTTCACCGGCATAACAAAGGGCATCTGCAAAGCGGCAAGTCCGGCAACCGCCGGCGGCGGCTCCGCGGCACCACGACCCTCAGTGGCCCGTATGCCGCTAAAATGATCACCCTGCTGGGACCAGGCGCTTAGCCTCAGCCAGGTCCGTTCGCCTGGTCGAATCAGGGTCCATGAACACCTAACCTCGACACCGGGAGATTTTTCATGCCTCGAGTTCCTATTGGCGCCGCCCGGCATCGGCGGCATAAACGTGTACTTAAACGCGCGAAAGGGTTTGTCGGTGGGCGCAGCAAACTTTATAAAACCGCGCATGAGACCTTGTTGCGTGCCGGAGCCTATCGGTTCAGCGGCCGCAAGGAAAAGAAGCGCGATTACCGCGCCTTGTGGATCACCCGCTTAAGCGCCGCCGCAGCCGAGCGCGATCTCCGTTATAGTCAGCTTATCGCTGGTTTGGCCAAGGCCAACATTGTGCTGAACCGCAAGAGCTTAAGCGAAATCGCCATCACCGACCCCGCCGCCTTTGACGCCATTGTCACCAAGGCCCGGGAAGCGCTGGGTGCTGCCTAAGCTATCGGTAACAAAGAATAAATAAATCCCGACGTGTCGGGAAACCACGCCGGGACGCCAATCGACGCGAATAGCGGCCACAGCGGCGGAAACCCCGGCAAGCATGCGTTTGCCAGCGCTCCTTAAGCGCTGCCTGAGCGGTGCGGCGTCTATGCAAACATGGCCGTGTGCACGGTAGGATTCGCAAGATGAATCTGGAAGATTTACTGGCTTGCGCCCAGCGCGAACTGGCCGGCTTGCACACGCCGGAACAAGTGGAATCCTTCCGCATCAAGTACTTGGGTGCCAAGGGATGGTTCAAGCAGGCCGCGGATCATTTGCGTACCTTGGAGCCAAGCCTGAAGCGCGATTATGGTCGTCGCCTGAATGAGGCCAAACAAGTCGTGCAGCGCGGCTATGAACAGGCCAAGGCGGCCGCCGCTGCCCAACCGGCCGCGGATGCCGCAGCGTTCGACATCACCGAACCGGGCCGCCTGCGTTTTGACCATTATCGGCCCGGCACGTGGCACCCCATTCACCAGACCATCGACACTTTGACGGAGCTGTTCGCCCGCCAGGGATTTGCCCGGGTGGAAGGGCCCGAACTGGAAGACGACTTTCATAATTTCGAGGCGCTGAACGTGCCGCCGCAACACCCGGCCCGTGACCCGCTGGAGAACTTCTATCTGGATCGTCCCGCCGGTGCGCCACCTTATATGCTGCGCTCCCAAACCAGCAGCGTGCAGATCCGGGTGATGGAAAAACAGCGCCCGCCCATTCGCATTATCGCGCCCGGCCGGGTCTATCGGCCCGATACCGTAGATGCCACCCATTGCTGGATGTTCCATCAGTTGGAAGGACTTTGTGTGGAGCGCGGCGTAAGCATGGTGGATCTAAAGACCAGTCTGCATCAATTCGCCCGCGCCTTTTTTGGCGCCGACGTTCCCACGCGTTTTCGGCCAAGCTTTTTTCCTTTTACCGAGCCCAGCGCGGAGTTTGATGTGCTCTTTACCCAGCCGGATGGTTCGACCCGCTGGGTAGAGCTGGGCGGCTGCGGCATGGTGCACCCGAATGTTCTGGAAAAAGTGAATATCGATCCGGACACGTACACCGGTTTTGCCTTCGGACTGGGGATTGAGCGTCTGGCCATGCGGCGCCACGGCATCGATGACATTCGCGTTTTCTTTGAAAACGACGTGCGCTTCCTGCGGCAGTTTTAGGCGGCCCGATTCCACCTCACCAAGTCGGCATTGAAATCGGCCATCAACTGATCCGGGGTTGAGAATGGGTAAGGTGATTCCAGCGCAGCGACGTGCCGATGCTCACCCTTGTGGAGTTCGTTGTCGTACCGCACCACGCATTCACCTGCAACCACAGATGCCAGCCGATACTTGAAGCGATACTTCGATGGCGAAAGACGCCGCGGCATGCGCCACCCCGCCACTTCGACGAACGCATCCGGAGCGACCACCACCCGCCGGCGGATGAGCGCCATGGCTTGCACGACCCTATCATAAACACGCCTCGTCGAAGGTTGTCAAAAACTCCAACCTCAGCGGGAATCGACTCATCGCCCCGGCGGTGGGGCGAACAGTGCGGTGCCGATCCGCAGCAGGGTGGAGCCCTCCTCGACGGCCACCTCAAAATCGCCACTCATGCCCATGGAAAGCTCGGTAAAAACAGGGCCGGCTATCTTTTGGCCCCGGATTTGTTCCAATAACGCCCGCAGCCGCACAAACGCCGGTCGGGCCTCCTCGGGATCCTCCGTCGGCCGGGCCATGGTCATCAGCCCCCGCAGTTGAAGGCCTGGCAGCGCCTGGATGGCGCCGGCCAACGCCGGCGCTTTCTCCGGCGCCGCACCGAACTTGCTGGCTTCGCCAGTGGTATTGACCTGCAATAGGATTGGTGCCGGCGTGCCGCGCTCGCCGGCCAGGCGGTTAAGTTCTTCGGCCAGGCGCAGGGAATCCACGCTGTGAATCAGGCTGGCCGCGGCGAGGGCGGCGCGGGCTTTGTTGCGCTGCAGATGACCGATCATATGCCAGCGAATTGGCCCCGCGGGCGGAACCTCGCCAACCGCGCCAGCGGCCAACCAAGCGGCGACTTCGGCAGCGCGTGCCTCGAGCTGTGGCACGCGGCTTTCCCCTAAGTCCCACTGGCCGGCGGCAAGGAGGGCCTGGACTTGCGCCGTGGTCGCGGTTTTTGTCACCGCGACCAGCGTAACCGTGGCGGCGTTCCGCTGCGCCCTTGCCGCCGCGGCGGCAATGCGGTCGCGAATACGCTGAAGATTATCGCGCACGCTCATTCGGCCTGCCAACATCCATGCCCGGCGCAGAAAAGTCAACCGCGCGCGTCGTGTAATCGTTCACGGGCCGGGGTGCCGAGTGTGGCCACACGCGTTCCCGACACGCCGGGACTCCGGGCTCTGAACCAAGAAATGCGCGTACCTCATGGCCCTCCCGATAGTCATCGGGATCAGCGTGGGGCCAGGTTCAGGCCCGTGAACAGTTACCGCGTCGCGGTACCGAAATAATTTCGGTAGAATCAGAAATATGGCGCCTGCCTGCGTAGCGCGAAGCCGTCGGGACCGACGTGAGCCGGGGTTGGATTATCGCTTCCCGCGCAGCCGGCGTTTGCATGGCAAGGCGCTGATTGACCGGGTGTATCGGCAAGGCGAGCGGCGCCGCCATCAGCCGTTGATGGCGTGCCTGTTGCGCCGGCCGGATGATCCCGGCGCGCCGGGACGGGTAGCCATTTCCATCGCCAAGGCCTGCGGCTGCGCGGTGGAGCGCAACGCCATCCGGCGGCGAATTCGTGAGGCCTACCGCCTGATGCAGCATCAGATGCCGCTGGGAACGGATATTCTGCTCGTGGTGCGACCCCATTGTCGCCTGACCCTGCGGCAATACCAGGAGCGTCTGAGCACGCTGCTGGAGGCTACGATCCCGGGCCGTTAGCGGCCCTGCCTGGCGCGGTAGTAGAAGAACTTTTGGGTAAGAGGCAGTAGAAAAGGAGTAGGCATGGACTTAAAAAATGTGATCGGCCTGGTGTGGTTATGGGGCGTGGTTTCTTTCACCGCGGGCTGTCATCACCGTGGCGGCCCGCCACCTCCGCCGCCCAAGTCCGGGGCGATGCAGTCGGCCAGTCCGCTGCCGATGAATCACCGGGTCGCTTTAAAGCCCGCCACCCGGTTTGTACGCGTCAAAAAACTGGCCGATGGCCTGCGCCTGGAGGATGTCTTCCTGGGGCATGGCGCCCCGGTCCGGCAGGGCGAACAAGTGGTGGTGACCTACACCGGCTGGCTCGCCAACGGGAAGATATTCGACGCGAGCCGTTGGCACGGCGGGCAGCCGTTCATCTTCGTCGACGGTGCCGGACAAGTCATCAAGGGTTGGGATCAGGGCGTGGTCGGCATGCGCACCGGTGGAATCCGCCAACTGGTGATTCCGCCATCCCTGGCGTACGGTCGCGGCGGCTCACCCCCCGCGATCCCCCCGGACGCAACGTTGACATTCCGCATTCACCTGCTGGCCGTCATGCCGGCGGACCGCGGGCCATAGTAGGCATTGGTACCCATGCCATGGTGGTCGCGATTATCGCAATGTTATAGCACTCCGCACCGTGCCTACGACCATAGCCTCGCATGGTACCGTTCATGGGCGCGAAACTTTTTCGCTGGAAACGGCACTCGTAGCGACAGTTCGACCGAGACACCAGCGTTTAACACTGCCAAGGTGGCAGAGAGTACAAGCCGATGTGACCGGTTACGCGACACGCCAAGGCCGTTATCCCATTGGTCCACAATATCGTAACCGTTGTAAATGACGTTAGTTGCGCCAGTTGCATCGACATGTTAGCAAGGCGGCATGGCGATTGCTTAGCCCGGTATGGTTAGTGCGCGGCCTAAAATTGACCGAGGAAGTGTGATATGGCTAAGGTTATTGGAATTGATTTGGGCACCACGAACTCCGTCGTGGCGATTATGGAAGGCAGTCAGCCGAAAGTGCTCATCAACGGGCAGGGGGCGCGCCTTACGCCATCGGTGGTCGGTTTTACGGACAAAGGTGAACGGCTGGTAGGCCTGCCGGCCAAGCATCAGCAGGTGACGAATCCGCAGAACACCATCTTTTCCATCAAGCGGTTCATGGGCCGGCGGCATTCTGAAGTCGCCAGCGAAGAAAAACTGGTTCCCTACAAGATCGCCGGCGGGCCGGAGGAACTGGTAAGGGTGGAAGTCCGCGGCAAGGCCTATACGCCCCCCGAAGTTTCCGCGATGATCTTGCAGGACCTGAAAAAGACCGCGGAGGATTATCTTGGACAGAAAGTAACCGACGCCATCATTACGGTGCCGGCCTATTTTAATGATTCCCAGCGGCTGGCGACGAAGGAAGCTGGTGAAATCGCGGGCTTGGCCGTCAAACGCGTGTTGCCGGAACCCACCGCCGCCGCCTTGGCCTATGGCATGGACAAGAAGAAGGGCGGAAAAATATGCGTCTTTGATCTTGGCGGCGGCACCTTCGACGTGTCCGTGCTCGACGTAGGCGACGGTGTCTTTGAGGTGCTGTCCATCAACGGCGACACGCACCTTGGCGGCGATGATTACGATCAAGTAGTGGTGGATTACATTGCTGAGGAATTCCGCAAACAGAACGGCATTGATCTGCGCAAGGATCCCATGGCCCTGCAACGGCTGAAGGAAGCGGCGGAAAAGGCGAAGATCGAACTTTCCAGCAACATGGAAACATCGGTCAATCTGCCGTTCATCACCGCCGACGCCAGCGGCCCGAAACACCTGCAGATGGCGATTACGCGCAGCAAGTTTGAGTCTTTGACGAATCATCTGACGGAGCGTTGTCGCCAGCCGGTGTTCAAGGCTCTGCAAGACGCCAAGCTGGCGGCCAAGGACATTGATGAGGTGCTTTTGGTTGGCGGCTCCACCCGCACGCCACGGGTGCAGCAACTGGTCAAGGAAATCTTCGGCAAGGAAGGCAACAAAAGTGTCAATCCGGACGAAGCCGTGGCGCTGGGCGCCGCCGTCCAGGCGGGCATTACCACGGGCGAAGTCAAGGATATTCTGGTGCTGGATGTCACGCCGTTGTCGCTGGGCGTGGAGACCTATGGCGGCGTGATGACGGTTCTTATTCCCCGCAACACCACGATTCCCACGAGCAAAGCGGAAACGTTCAGCACGGCCGCCGACAGCCAAACCAGCGTGGAAATCCACGTGCTGCAGGGCGAGCGGGAATTCGCGCGAGACAACCGCACGCTGGGCAAATTCCAGTTGACCGGCATCCCCCCCGCGCCGCGCGGCGTGCCGCAGATCGAAGTGTCTTTCGACATCGATGTCAACGGCATCCTGCATGTCAAAGCGAAAGACAAGGCCACCAACAAGGAAAACAAGGTGGAGATCAAGGGGCACAGCGGGCTGTCGAAGGAAGAAATTGAGCGGATGAAGAAAGAAGCCGAAGCCCACGCCGCGGAAGACAAGACCCGGCGCGAAATGGTGGACCTGCGCAACCGCGCCGAGGCGGTGGTATTCCAGGTGGAGCGCGAGCTGCAGGAACACGGGGGAAAAGTCGGTCCGCAGGAGCGGTCCGACATCGAGGCCGCCCTGAATCAAGCCAAAGAGGCGATGAAAACCGAAGACAAAGGGGCCATCGAAAAAGCGATGGAAAATCTGAATCGCGCCCGGATGAAACTGGGGGAAGCCATTTACAAAGCGACCGCGGCCGCCGCGGCGGGCGCACCCGGCGCCGGTGCCGCCGCGGCCGCGGAACCGCCGCCTTCCGGCGCCGCTGAAAAGAAAGGACCCGATGATGTCATCGACGCGGAATATGAGGTGAAATAGGCCGCCTGCGGCGACGCGCGAGCCATGGCCATAGCCGGCAGCCCCCGCCCATGGCTTAACATCGCTGGCTATCTATATCACAATCTCTGTGTTTCGTCGCACGACGCGAAGATTTTGGCCGGCGGCGAATCCACCCCAGGCCAGGTCTCCGCGGCAACTTCTCAATCCGCCGCCGCCGATCCGCCTCCGTGCGGATCGGGGGTTATCTATTTAGTTGCGGCTTCACCGCACTGGGTCGTGACGGCTCCGCCCGAAAAAGATTGTCCCGTCCGTTGCCCCTTGATGACCCGACGACCTGGCCCCTTGCAAAGCTGGATAAGTGGTATAGAATGCGTTTTAGAAATCCATCTTTCCCGAGGAGGTGGTGTGAACATGGGCCCACGGGTAAACCCGTCACCGCTAATCAATATTCGGGTGACGCCACCCGGCGAATCGCATCGGGTCGCCCGATACGGCTCGCTGGCGGCAGGGCTGTTGTTGCTCGGCTCTGTTGCCGGAGCGGTTGCGGCGCCCAGCAGGCCGTGGCCCACTGTACCGCTGATTAGCCGCAGTTGGCACATCAACTTTACGGCCAGCAAACCGCATCGCGTGTTCGTGCGTAATCCGCAGGGAAAAGTCCCTGTCCAGGCTTTCTGGTTCCTGCGCTATACCGTGACGAATCCGATGGCGCGGGACCTTTATTTCAATCCTCGCTTTGCCTTAATCGCAGGTAACGGTAAGATCATTGCGCCGGTGGCGGCGGTCACGCCCGCTCTACTTGAGACAATACGCACGGTCACGGGGGATCCGTTTATCGTGAATCCGGCCCTCGTGGTCGGCAAGCTGCTGCAGGGTGCGGAAAACGCCAGGGATTCCGTGGCGGTTTTTGCCGGAGTCCCACCGGGAACGGGAACCATCCGGTTGTTTGTGACGGGTCTTTCCGGGACGATCGCGACGCAAGTGGATCCGCTTACGCATAAACCGGTGGTGTTACATAAGACCCTGATGCTGCGTTATTGGATTCCCGGGCGGGCCGTTGGGATCCGGCCGCGGGTGCGGCTATTGTCTCGGAAATGGGTGATGCGTTAGGCCGAAGCGGCCGATATGGAGTTATTAGCCGGTGGTGTGTCGCCGCCGGTGGTTCGTGGAAGGGTTGGTTACCAGGTTTTGGAAAGGACGGAAACGTATGACGACGTGGTTACCATGGTTGCTGGTGATCCTGTCGGTGGTGGTGGTCATCGTGATGATTTCCGAGGTGCTCAAGTCGGACGCGGAATCTTCACGCAAGACACCGTGGCTGTTGGTGCTGGTCCTGCCGTACATCCTGACGGTGGTCGGCATCTTCATGCACATTGACTGGCTGATGGCCGCGCCGCCGTACGCCGGCGTGCTGATCTATTACTTCGTGGGCCGCGGCCGTCTGCACACCTAAGCCGGGACGTCCCGACTTTGCAGCCGGCCGGGTCGGCGGAGCGGGGTGGGAGTGTTTCCGGCGGGCGGCGGGGCGGCGTCCGGGAAGGAACCGGGGTGCACCTAGCTGACACTGAGGTGCAGCGCGACGGTGTAGTGCGCGCCGGAATCCCGCGCAGACCAAGCCGGTTGTCTGGCGGATCCGTGCCCGCTGGCTTGGAGTCAGCTCCCGCTTCTGCCGGGATCACTCCGTACTGAGATTCGAGGTGCGAGGCGCATCGATGAGCGAATCCTTAAAAGGAAGATTTCTCGTGGCGACGCCGTCGCTGCGCGATCCCAATTTTTTCCGAACCGTCATCCTGCTGGTGGAGCATGGCGAAAAAGGATCCATGGGCATGGTGGTGAATCGTCCCTTGCCGAAGACCATCGGTGAAGCTTGGAAACAGGTTAGTGAGAAACCGTGTGCCAACCCCGCGCCGCTGTATGACGGCGGACCGTGTCCGAGTCCATTGATTGCCCTGCATACCCACGAAGAGCAGGCCGATATGCCGGTGTTGCCGGGGCTTTTTCTAACGATGTCCGGGGCGACGGTCAAGGACCTCGTGGAAAATTCCGTTACGCCGATCAAATTTCTGGTGGGAAGTGCCGGCTGGGCTGGCGGCCAGTTGGAAAACGAGATCCAGCAGGGCGCCTGGCTGCTGACGATGGCATCCGCCGAGCAGGTTTTTTACACCTATGACGATCAATGGCTGGATTTGACGCGTGCCGTCGCCCGCGCGACCGCAGCGCCCAATTTGGATCCCAAATTTATCCCGCCGGACCCGCGTGTGAATTAGGCTTTGCCTGTTCTGGAAGTGGCCTGACATCACCCTCATGGCCCGGACCCCCGCAACGGGGCAGTCCTGATCCTGTTTTTTAGTTGCAGCCGGCCGGGGTAGGGACCACCACGGTCATAAGTAAGTTGGAGCCGTTCAGGAGCAACTCATCCTTAACCGCGGCCATATTGACACCGAGCGGCGGAACCCGCGTTCGGTAGAGCTGGATCGTCTGGCGATTCTCCCGGCCGTACGGTTGATGAATCGCGAAGACCTCCAGGCGTTGGTAGCGGTCCGGCGTCGAGCGAAGGAGTTGGCCACGGCGGTGCGTCTCGTCACAGCGAGCTTTGCCGCCGGCGGCCGGCTAATTTACGCGGGCGCCGGCACCAGCGGTCGCCTGGGCGTGTTGGATGCGGCGGAATGCCCGCCCACGTTTTCGACCGATCCCGCCATGGTGGTGGGCGTGATCGCCGGAGGCGCGACGGCGCTTAAGCGTTCGGTGGAACAGGTGGAAGATGATCCCGCCGCTGGCGCCGCAGCCATACGGGCCTTGGCGGTCAAACCGTCGGATGTGGTCATAGGCATCGCCGCCGGCGGCACCACCCCTTTCGTCCACGGCGCCTTGGCCGAAGCCCACCGCCGCCAGGCGAAAACTATTTTCCTGACCTGTACCGACCGCCGCCAGGTCCGAGCCGCCGTCGACCTGTTCATCGGTCTGCCCACCGGGCCGGAAATCATTGCCGGCTCGACGCGTTTAAAAGCCGCCACCGCCACCAAGCTGGCGCTGAACACCATCAGCACGCTGGCGATGGTGCAAATGGGGAAAGTCTATGGCAACCTGATGGTTGATTTAGACGTGACAAGAAACCGCAAGCTGACCGACCGCGGCTTGCGGATCATCATGGAACTGACCGCCCTGAAGCGGCGCCAGGCGGCACGGCTGCTGGCTCGGGCCGGAGGGAAAGTCAAGCGGGCGGTGGTCATGCACCGCCACCACTGTACCGCCGCGGAGGCGGACCGGCGACTGGAGCAGGCGGCCGGGAAGCTGCGGGTGCTTATCGGATAGCTGGCCGGGTTCCAACACCGTCAATATTTTCGGTCTAAGATCCGGTAGCCGATGGCTTCGCTGATATGTTGTGGGGCGATGGCGTCCAGGTCGTCCAGATCGGCGATGGTGCGGGCCAGGCGGCGAATTTTATCGAAGGCCCGGGCGCTTAAGCCCATTTCTTCCATGGCCTGCTTAAGCAGCAGCAGACAGGTTTCATCCAGTGGACAAAATTCTTTAAGCTGCTGCGTCTTCATACCGGCGTTGGTCATGGTGCTTTCCCCGCCGAAGCGCGCACTCTGACGGGCTCGGGCCCGCTGCACTTGTTCCCGCATCTGGGCCGAGCTGGTCCCGGTGGCCTTGCTCGTTAAATCGCGATAGGTCACCGCGGGGACTTCCAGATGGATATCGATGCGATCCAGCAGCGGGCCGGACAACCGCCCCATATATTTGTCCATGGCGGCCAGTTCTGTGGCCTTGGCGTTGCGCCGATCCAGGGTGCCTCGGCCGGACGCGGATGGATTCATCGCTGCCACCAACATAAAGCGGGCCGGAAAACTGACGCTGGAATGGGCGCGACTGATAGTCAGGACACCGGATTCCATGGGTTGGCGGAGCATCTCCAACACGTGGCGTGAAAATTCCGGCAACTCGTCAAGAAACAGCACGCCGTGATGCGCCAGCGAGGCTTCTCCGGGACGCGGAATTGTTCCGCCGCCGACCATCGCCGCGCCGCTGGCGGTGTGATGCGGGGCCCGCACCGGCCGGGTGCGCATCAGACTGGCGCCTTTCGGCAGGAGGCCGCAGGCGGAGTAAATCCGCGAAGTCTCGAGCGCTTCCTGGCGGGTCAGCGCCGGCAGAATCGTCGGCAGCCGCTGACAGAGCATGGTTTTGCCTGCCCCCGGCGGCCCCAGCAGCAGCACGTTATGTCGCCCCGCGGCGGCGATGGTCAAGGCCCGCTTGGCCGCTTCCTGGCCCCGCACGTCCGCGAAATCCACATCGTAGGCGGCCGCCAGGACTTGCCCCTCGGCATCCTCGGCCGTTTCCGGCTCCAATTCGAGTTGCCCATTCAGAAAACCCACCAGCGTGGTCAGGGAATCGATGGGATATATGTCGATACCCGGCACCACCGCCGCTTCGCGGGCGTTGGCCGGCGGCAGCAGCAGGCGCTTCAGGCCATGTTCCGCGGCCAGCATCGCCATCGACAACGCCCCTTTGATAGGCCGCACCGAGCCGTCCAGAGCCAGCTCACCGGCCACCAGGGAATCCTTGTGGCCGTCGCCCGTAATGGTGCGGCCGGCCTGCAGAATGCCCAACGCAATCGGCAACTCCAAGGCGCTGCCTTCTTTGCGGATGTCCGCCGGCGCCAGATTCACCAGCAGACGCTGCTGCGGAAAGGGAAAACCGCTGTTGACCATCGCGGTGTGAATGCGGTCCAGGGATTCGCTGACTGCCTTGTCCGCCAGTCCCACGATCAACGGATCGCCGTATTCACGGTTGGCGACATTGACTTCGACTTCGCAGCGCAGGGCATCGATTCCCTGCAACACGAAACTGTGCACTTTGGCCAGCATGTTGGTCCCCCCCCGAAAGGCCCCGGGGCATCCCATGATCGGATTTAGGGTTTCCAGTTAGTTTAAACGCAAAGGCCCCCGCTGCCAAGGGGATGGAAGCTGGATCACCATGAGGAGGGTGTGGCCGGATTTTGGGACGGGGACATACCCACCGGCGGCATGAATGCCGCCGCTAAGACGTGGGGGGCTTGGCGCTATCGCGGCGGGCCGGCGTTCGCCAAAAAATCAGGCCGCATCCCATGAAGACCGTGGGCCATACCGGGAACTAAGTTTTGCAGGGTCTGCGCAAGACGTAGAAACTGGCGCGGGGTGATTTCCTGAACCCGTTCCTGGCTGGTAAAACCGGCGGGCGCCAAGAGTCGCCGTACTTCGGAAGGACTAGCGCTCGGAAAACCATGGTGGATGGCGTTGGCCAGATTTTGGCGGCGGTGGGCGAAAAGGATCGCCAGGGTTCGCTGCAGATGTGGCGCGTCCGCAACCTGGGCGACTTTTTCTTCATCCGGCTCAATGACCACCAGCGCGGAACGGACTTTCGGTGGTGGCCAAAAACTGCCGGGTGCAATGGATCGCACGATTCGCACGTGGGCGAGTAATTGAAGAAACGCACCCAGGGCGCCATAATCAGAGGTGCCGGGGGCGGCCCGCATGCGTTGCGCCACCTCCCATTGCACCGTGAAGACCAACCGGGTCAGCACGAGCTTGAGGGCGGCGTTGCTTTCAGATCGCTTCGCGTCAGCGGCCGGCGCGGACTGCTCTAGACAGCCACTCCAGTGCCACGGGGCGCCCGCGGAGCCTAAAAATGTGGAACCGCCGCCCTCGGCGCATGAAAATGTGGAGCCGCCGCCCTCGGCGGCTGTCCGCCCGCATCCATAATCCCCGGTTACAGAGTCGTCGGGGGTTCCATAGTTGGTTGCCGCCTGGCCGTCCTCTGGTTTCGGTGAAGGCCGCAGCAGCGCGGCGCGGCGCGTCTGCCAGTGCCGCAACAGCAGTTCGGCCACGAGCGGACTGGCGATGTTGTACGGCAGGTTGGCCACTAGTTTGATGGGGCGGTCGCCGTCGGAAATTCCAATCGGTTGGGCCAGGCTCGGCAGCGCCTGGATGACCACGGGATTGATGAGGTGTTTTCCCGCCAGCACGTCGGCGCACAGCCACCGCACATTCGTCAGCCCACGCCAATGTCGTGCTGCGGCTGGCAGCAGCTTTTTATCGATGTCCACAGCCAGGACCGCGCCCGCCTTGGCCGCCAGCAGCGCCGTCAGATTCCCCGGCCCTGGGCCGACCTCGAGCACGATGTCGGCGGGCGAAAGCTCCGCTGTGGCGACGATCTCCTGCAGGATTTTCTGATCGACCATGAAATGCTGGCCCCAGCGGTGCCGTGGCCGGCCTGCGGCCGCGCGGAGTATTCGTCGTATCTCTTCGGGTTGCATCGGGCGAAACCATGGTCTAAAAATCGTGCCGCAATATTTCCATGGTGCGTCGGCAGAGCTCGTGCCCGTAATCTGTCCAACGTCCCTGGCCCCAATACCGGAAACAGCTGGTTTGCGTTAAAAGCAGGTGAAAAAGGGCGTTACGGTAACGTGGCTCGGCGGTAGACACATGCGGCGCCAGCACCTTGCGGGCGAACCAGGCACTGGTGGTCCGCATGGGGTCTAGCACGTTTTCGTAGCCGCGCACCCAGGAGATATTGTTCGTCCAACTGCCGCCCTCCATGTTGAAGCGAGCGTCTTCCTGTCTTAGTTTCGTAATCAAGTCCTCCATGGCTTCCGGGCCGGCCCCGTCCGGGAAGCGTTCCCAAATACGGTGCTGCAGGGCGGGTTGCAGGACAGGAAAGTCAGCGTCACGGATGCCCAAGCTTCCCAGATAAGCCAGATATTCGCTGACATTCACCGCCGGCGTGGTGCTGCCGGAGGCTTCCT
This sequence comes from Planctomycetota bacterium, assembly GCA_021785435.1. GTDB lineage: Bacteria > Planctomycetota > Phycisphaerae > WQYP01 > WQYP01 > JAKCCC01. Next base: position 8,319 of record JAJYFE010000039.1, on the reverse strand, counting down.
CCATCACCTGCCGATACTTCGGGGGGAATTCATTCATCATCACGCCGCCATTTTCGCCGTCGGCTATTTGCGTCACCAGCGGTGGCACGGCATGGTCGCCGCTGATAATCGGACCCAGGTTTTTGGCCTCGTAGTAGGGCTGCATCTGGCCGACCAATTTGGTATCGCTGCCTTGGGTTTTGATAATAGCAATCATGCTGATCGTTCGGCCGCGCGAATCGCGCGCCACCAGGCGGTGCGGCAGATACGGTTGTTCGCTGGGGCGGCCTTCCGCGGGCGTTTCCACCGTGTGCTCCTGCACCAACAGCCAACGGTAGCCGCAGTCCCGAAGGGTGCAAAGGAATTCGTAGCAGACCTCGGGATGGTTAGGCAGCGCCATCTCGCAGGGCGAAAAACCCCGCACCCGGGAGAGCGCTTCGGCGCCGAAAATGGCCGCGAAGTGATGCCGCCAGGCCTGCACGTGCAGGCGAAAATCCTGCACTGGCGTGGAGGGCGCCACCGCGTGACCCCAGGCGGAGCCAAGCCATTCCACGCAATGGCGATAACGCGGATCGCAGGTAATAAGCTTTAGCTTCTCGAACACATCGTCCCGGCCCATTTGCCGCAGGCCGTGCAGCAGGCAGCCGGAATAATCCAGCATGATGCGTGGCTGCCGACCGGCCTGCACCAGTTCCGGAATAAACTCGCCCATGCGTTTGTAGCACCAATGAAACACCGCAGCATTATGGTTGTCTCCGCTGGAGAGGTGTTCCATCATGTACTGCAGGTTGCTGATGATACGGGCCGTGGCCAAATCATCACCGCCGGCGGGAATCAGAGGCTGGTGCATGTGCAAAGCGATAGCGAAAACGCTGCGAACCGAATCCCAGGCGATGCCGGCATCGCCTGGGGTGGGGGGCGCCTCTGTGGGCCGTGCCGCGTCCAGCAGGTCTTCTGAGCCACAGATCTCAGGCAGTTCGGCGCTATCTTTCGGCAGTGGGGCGGCGGCGTTCATCATCAAAATCCTTCTGGAAGCAACTTTCCAGCGTGGTGGCCGGGCGCTACCAAAACGGCGGGGTGTGGCCAGATTGGTTAACAAGCGCCGGCCACCGGCCATGGTGCCAGATCCCAACCGTCTTACGTAGCGGTGGCATTCATGCCGCCCGTGGGCATGTTCTTGCCACAAAATCTGGCCATACCCAAAATGGCGCGAATAATCAAATCACGCCGGCGCCAGTCAAAGGCTATAATAATTATAAGGCTAACCAGACCGGGAGAGAGTGGTGGCATCGGGGCAAGGGGGATAAGCGTGTCTTTTCCCAAGGGGTTGGTCCACGCGATCGCTGCACCGCGAAGGACTGGGAAAGAGAAAAATGCTTGGCCGCAGCCGGTTCGTGCGGCGTAGAGAGTTTCACCGCGGCGGGGCGAACACCGACCCCCGGAATCGTGAGGCGCCGATGCGTGTCCTGATGCTGGGTTGGGAGTTTCCCCCCGCCATCAGCGGTGGATTGGGAACGGCCTGTGAAGGACTGGCCAAGGCCATGGGCCGCTGCGGCGTGGATGTACTGTTCGTGCTGCCGCAAGCCGGCGGCCCGGCCGAAAGTCCGGGCGCCGCACCAGGGGCGCCGGAGCAAACCGAATACCGCGGGCTGCGGCGAAGAAGTTCGTTGAGGCTGCGCGTGGGCCACACCCCGACCATGGTGCTGAATCCATATAGCACGTTGCCGTATCCCGCGCCGACGGAGGCGTTGGCGCCAGCTCTAGTTGCGGCCAGGGCGGCCCCGGGGAATCAGGACCAACGGCATTTGCGAATCGTGGGCGCTGGCACGGAAGGCGGCTATGCGGGTGACATCCTGACCAAAATCCATGACTACGCGCGGCACTGCGTGGAATTAACCAGGGGGGAGATTTTCGAGGTGATCCATGCCCACGACTGGCTGACCTTTCCCGCCGCCACAGCCATCGCCGAGCGTAGCGGCAAGCCGTTGGTGGTCCACATTCATGCCACGGAATTGGACCGCAGTGGTTCGCAGCTCCATCCGCCGATCTATCAGATCGAGCGCGCCGCCATGGTCGCGGCAGCACGGGTGATCGCGGTTTCCGAGTATACCCGGCGCATCCTTGTCGAAAAATATGCCGTGCCACCGGAGAAAGTCACCGTGATTCATAATGGCATCGAGATGAACGGCGACACGGGGTTTACCCGGTCGCACTCCGGGCGCAAAACGGTGCTGTTTCTGGGCCGGATTACCCGGCAGAAAGGCCCGGAATATTTTTTAGCCGCGGCCAGCCGGGTCCTGGAAAGGGCGCCCGAAACGCGCTTTGTGATGGCGGGTCGGGGAGATTTGGCGGCGGCGCTGGCGGCGCGAACGGCGGCCATGGGACTGACGGACTATATATCCTTTCCCGGCTTCTTGCGCGGGTCGGAAGTGGATCGCGCCTTTCGCGCCGCCGACGTATACGTGATGCCCTCCGTCAGCGAGCCGTTTGGCTTGTCCGCTCTGGAAGCGGCGCGTAACGGTACCCCGGTCATCGTATCGAAGACCTCCGGCGCGGCGGAAGTTCTCCGGCAAGGCTCGCTGCAAGTTGATTATTGGGATGTGGATCGCCTGGCCGAGTGCATTCTGACGGTGCTGCAGCGGCCGGAGGTTGCCGAACGTTTGCGCCGCCACGCGGTGGCCGAGGCGGCACGGCTGTCCTGGGGACAGACCGCGGGGCTGTGCTTGGAGGTCTACCGGCAGGTAACGGCCCGCCGATAACCTGAAAGCTGGAACACGCTATGCGGAGCCTGGCACGGAAGCCTGAATCCAAACCCCTAAACCTAAAACCTGGTATGGTGCCGTATGCGTATCGCGATGTTTTCCTGGGAAACACTGCACTCCCTGGCTATCGGCGGAGTGGCTTGTCATGTCACCGAATTGGCCGCGGCGTTGGAGCGCTGCGGGCAGGAGGTGCACGTTTTCACCCGCATGGCGCAGGGGCAGCGCTATCACGACCAGATCGATGGCGTGCATTATCACCGCTGTCCCTATGCCGCGCTGCCGGAGTTGGTCGATGACGCCAACAATATGTGCCGGGCCATGGTGGAGCGATTTTTCGCCATGGAAGATTTCGTCGGCCATTTTGATATCGTGCATGCCCACGATTGGTTGACCGCGAACGCCATGATCTGGATCAAGCAGGGACGGCCGGATCATCGCACGATCTTGACTATCCACTCCACCGAATACGGGCGTTGTGGCAATGCCTTTCCCGGCGGACGCTCGCAACGCGTGCGCACGCAGGAACGTGCGGGAACCTATTGGGCGGATCGTGTCATCACCGTATCCCGGTCGCTGCGCGGTGAAATCGTATGGATGTACGAAACTCCGACCTGGAAAATTGATGTCATTTATAACGGTGTCAGCGCCCATCGCTTCGGGGGAACGGTCAACGGCGGCGAGCTGAAGCGCCGCTACGGCCTGGCGCCGCTGGATCCGCTGGTTCTATTCTGCGGCCGCCTGGAGTGGCAGAAAGGTCCCGATTTACTTTTGAGCGCCATTCCCGCGGTGCTTGGAGCGGTGCCCAGCGCCAAGTTTGTGTTCGCTGGTGATGGGGGTATGCATTCCAGCCTGGAACAGTCCACGCGGCAGCTGGGACTGGTCCAGGCCGTGCGGTTTCTGGGGCGTCGCGACGGCGACGAACTGGTGCCCTGGTTCAAAAGTGCCGACACGGTTTGCGTACCCAGCCGCAACGAACCGTTTGGCATCGTGGTGCTGGAGGCGTGGAGTGCCGGCAAGCCGGTGGTGGTGACCCAGGTGGGTGGGCCCAGCGAATACGTCTGTCACGATATCAATGGCTTAAAAATCTATCCCCATCGGGATTCCGTCGCCTGGGGCCTGCGCACGATGCTGCGCGATTTCGATCACGCCCGCTGGATGGGCGACAACGGCCGCAGACAGGTGGAAGCCTATTTCACCTGGGACCGTATCGCCCGGGAGACGTTGGCGGTATATGAGTTCGGACGCCGTGATGGGGCCACACTGGCACCCGCCGCGGCGCCCGCGCCGCCGCTCCCACCGGTATCGCCTGCGAGCGCCGCCCTACCCCCGGCGCTGCACGCGAATGGTCAGACCATGGCTTGAGGGTGGTTTTTCTGGTAACATCAATCTTGAACGGGGCGTAGCGCAGTCTGGTTTAGCGCACTTGACTGGGGGTCAAGGGGTCGCAGGTTCAAATCCTGTCGCCCCGATTTTTTCGCCCGCAGGGCGAATCGAGCAGGAGAACTGGAGAGAGTAGAGAGTAGAGCAAATTCGGCTCGGGCTAAAGAGTGGCTGGCGCATGCCGCCCAAACGCCTCCTGCGGTCTACCTCTTTCCCTCCGGATCGCGAGGCGGTAGATGATTCCTTTTTTGACCAGAAGCTTGCACTTTTCTTGGAGGCCCATATGGACTGTTTTGAAATAATTGCCAGCACACTACTTGAGTGTGATGGCTATTGGGTGCGCCGGGGCTTCAAAGTGAAGCTGACCAAAGAGGACAAGAAAAGCCTCAAAAAAGATTGTATGCCGCGGCCTGAGATTGACTTGCTTGCATTCAAACCAAAGGACAAACTGATCATTGCCTTCGAAGCAAAATCTTACCTCAACTCGCAGGGCGTGCCGGTTAAGGAGGTTATGGGAAAAACCCAAAAGGGGCGATACAAAAGTTTCACATGCGAACCGTATAGAAAGATCGTGCTTAAGCGGTTGCAAAAGGATCTGATCGATAAGGGAATGGCAACGAAAACCACAAAAATCAAGCTCGGCCTAATTGCTGCTAGGGTCAAGGGCAAGGGCGCGGATGTCAATAAATTGGCTGATCATATGAAGAAGCATCGATGGGAGTTCTGGGGCCCGTCAGATATCAAAAAAAAGCTAGAAAACCTTAAGAAACTGGATTACGAAAACGATGTTGCTGTGATTGTTTCCAAAATTCTGAACCAGTGAAGGGCGTATTGGGGCATCTTGCTGCACGCATCGACAAAAAGTTCTATAGGTGTCCTGTCGCCCCGATTTTTTCGCCCGCAGGGCGAATCGAGCAGGAGAACTGGAGAAAGTGGAGAGTAGAGCGAATACCATTGGGGCTAAAGGGTAGCCGGCGTCACCGAACAAGGCCTCTCCTGCGGTCTACTCTCTATTTTCTATTCTCATCGCTGGATGGCAAATGGCGTTCACTTTTGAAAAACTCATCGTTTACCAGAAGGCCGCCGCCTTGTTCAGTGGCAATCTTGCCAGTCGCCGCGGTATAAGCGGTCGAAGCACGCTGATGGTTGTCTCTCGTTTTCATTTCCCGGCCTGCCGTAAATCACTTCCCGCCGATGCCCTGCCCTTTTTTCCGGACAACGCTTCTTTCTCGGCAGCCTCTAATCTCATCTTTGCCATTTTGGGGGAGCGTAAACGGTCGAATCCGCCGGAAATCGCGATTTCGGTGCCAGTTGTTGCACACTCCGTATTTTCCACGGGTGTGCAAAAACGCCACGCGATCTTAAGAAGCCCGTGAAATCACGCTTTTCGGTGTCCCCCAAAACGGCAAAAGTCGAGCGCAGACGCTATTTCGTTAAAGCTAAAGTCGCCACGGTGCGCTGGCCGGTAGCCGTTGACAGTGGGTTGGAAAGGCATTGCACGATGGGCCGGGTTCTGCGATAGTGGTGAGTATGTCTTCGTGCCGCCAGAGCCGTGTCGCGTCCAGCGCCTGGCGAAAGGCTGGTTTTGGGTTCCGCTGTTTAGATGAATTGATCTTTTGGGCGGCGGGGCTGAGTATTCTGACCGGCCAAAGTTGGCGCTGGATAGATTTGCGCTTCGCTGGCCCGACCATGCAGTGGTTCCTGCCGGGATTGTGGCTGGTGTCACTGGTCGGCTTGGCCATAGCCCGCCACGTCGATTTTCCCGGAGGCGGGCCGATCACGGCGCCACGGCTGCAGAAGCGGCTGCGCATGAACCGGCTGCTGCTCCTGCCGACGTGGCTGATCGTGGTAGTGTTATGTTTCAACACCCTTTATTATTACACGATCTGGTACGAGCGGGACGGCAATCTGGCGTTTATCATTCCGATGGGCTTGCCGGTGTTAATCGCGGTGCTGCTCTGGATGGCGGGCTGGCCGGGGCGGGTGCTGGCGGCCAACGGCGCGCTCCCCCCACCCCTGAAACATTGCCGCCGCTGGCAGCGCAGCGGCTATGACAATGTGGCCACGGTGGTGATTTTGCTGTTCATGCTATGGATTTTTGAATTCGCCCTGCGGGCCGATCCGCCGCCGCGGAACGTGCGGGTGAATCTGGCGGTGGTTTTTGGTAATAAGGTGTTGCCCGGTGAGGTGTGCGGCCAAACGATGTGGAATCGCACCTTCGCTGCGGTGGCGCTATATGGCGCCGGGCGGGTCGGTCATATTATGGTCAGCGGCCGGGCACCTTATGGGGCGGCGGATCCCCGACAGAATGAGACCTTGGCGATGTACTACCTTTGTCGTAATTTAGGAGTGCCGGCCGCGGCCTTGATCAAGGACTTTCATGGCGACAATACCCGCTACAGCGTTTATGATGCGGTGGCGCTGATGAAGGAGCATCATTGGAAAACGGTGGTAGGCGTCAGCTCGGATTACCATTTGCCGCGCATCCGCCTTTCGTTCGCCCAATTGGGCGTGCGGGCGTGGACGTTGGCCAGCCATGGACACCAATGGTGCGAGACCAATCCTTTCGCTTTGGTGCGGGAGTTGGTAGCGTATCCCGTTTACCTGGTGGATACGAACTACCATAAACCGTGGAAGAATCCACCCTGACCGCCCGCCAGGGCAACCAGAAACGGCAGACTTGAAACCCGAAACCAAAAACACAAGGTCAAGCAGCTATGAGCAGACTCAATGGACGCACGCATTTGTTCACGAGTGAATCGGTGGGCATGGGCCACCCGGACAAGGTCGCGGATCAGATTTCCGACGCCCTTCTCGACTCTCTGTTGGCACAAGACCCTTTGGCGCGCGTGGCGTGCGAAACCCTGGTGACGACCGGCCTGGTGGTGCTGGCGGGCGAAGTGACTGTGCACAACCAGGCGGCGATCGCGGCGCTGAATCGGGCGGAGGAAACCGTGCGCCAAACCATTCGGGCGATCGGGTACGACGACCCGGGTGGCGGTTTCGACTATCGCAGTTGCGCCGTGCTGCGGGCGCTGCACGGTCAATCCGCGGATATTGCCCGCGGGGTCAACACTTCGGAAACCCACGAGCAGGGCGCCGGCGACCAGGGCCTGATGTTCGGTTTCGCGTGCCATGAAACCCGCACGCTGATGCCGTTGCCAATCTATCTAAGCCATCGTTTGATGGAGCGCCACGCGCTGTTGCGCCAGCGCGGAGAAATACCCTGGCTGCGGCCTGACGCGAAATGTCAGGTCACGGTGGAATATGCGGGCCATCAGGCCCGGCGCCTGGACACCGTGGTCTTTTCCACGCAACACAGCGAAGCGGCGGTGGATAAAAAGACCGATTGTTTTTCCGACGCGGCGCGCGGTGAGATCATTGAGCGTGTTATCAAACCAGTCGTCTTGGCTGAACAGCCGGCGTTGTGGAACTCGGATATCACGTTTCACATCAATCCCACCGGTAAATTCCTTATCGGCGGGCCGCATGGTGACAGCGGCCTGACCGGGCGGAAGATCATCGTGGATACCTACGGCGGACGCGGCTGCCACGGCGGCGGGGCGTTTTCCGGTAAAGATCCATCCAAGGTAGATCGTTCCGCCAGTTATATGGCGCGCCACATCGCCAAAAATGTGGTCGCGGCGGGCTTAGCCAGCGCCTGTGAAATTCAGCTTAGTTACGCCATCGGCGTGGCCGAGCCAATCAGTGTGTTGGTGGACACGGAAGGTACCGCAATCATCGCAGAAGAGAAGATCAGCGAATTGATTCGCGCGATGTTCCCGCTGAAGCCGCGGCAAATCATTGAATATCTGGACTTGCTTCGACCGATCTATCTGGCCACGGCGGCACACGGTCATTTTGGCCGTGAATTGCCGCAGTTTACCTGGGAAAAAACGGATCGCGCCGCCGAACTGGCCCGGGCGGCGGGTCTCGCCGGAAGCCGTAGAACCACCGTTCCGGCCGCCCCTGTTCCAGCCTGATCTGAATGCTTCGCCGCGGCGTGACGGAAGCGGTAAAGCCCAGCGGCTAACGCATGTCCCATAATTATGTAGGGTTTAGATTCTGAAGGTGTAACTTCTCCGCACCGTGCGGAGAAGTTTCGGGCTTACGGTCGCCGAGGCGACTAAACTGCGGAGCGAAAAGACTTGGGGAGCACCGGGTGATAACCCGGTGGTTTGGCGCCGAACGCGGACCA